>CAINDJ010000186.1 GCA_903847325.1 uncultured beta proteobacterium
CCTAATCAGCCTGTTCTAATAAATCATCCAAATGCCGTAAAAAATCATCCCATATATAAAATCCCGATTACAAAAAGTATTCAGGCGAAGGCATTACGATATCTCTTGAGAAAATTAATGGGCATAGCAATACATAATTTAAATATAGCTATCTGCAGTTTACCGTTGTCGTGCCTTACATCTTAATGGGACCGACAATTATCGCAGGCGTCATCACGCTTGGCTTGATGGAGCAGATCATTCGTGCATTTTCGCGTGTTGAAAACTCATTTCAATTTTTAGTGAGAAACTGGTCGACGATGATCGAACTGATTTCCGTTTACAAAAGATTAAGGGAATTTGAAGCAAAAATCCCCTCTGAATAAACCAATTTTTTCAGCTATCTTTTATGCCGTGCATATGCGCATTGGCTTCCTTATCCATCTGGTCTGCCAGGACTTTAGCATCGTGCTCGGAGAGTAATTCTCCTTCTGATTTTGCAATGACCGCGGCAGCGATGGAATTGCCGACTGCATTCGTCGCTGAGCGTCCCATGTCCAGAAACGTATCGACGCCCAAGATTAATAACAATCCAGCCTCCGGAATATTGAATTGATTGAGTGTCGCCGCGATGACAACCAGGGAGGCACGAGGCACGCCAGCCATCCCCTTCGAGGTCAGCATCAGAATTAGCAACATGGTGATCTGTGTGCCCAGATCAAGATGGATTCCATAAGCCTGCGCAATGAATAGTGTGGCAAAGGTGCAATACATCATGGAGCCATCCAGGTTGAACGAGTAACCCATAGGCATGACGAAACTGGATATTTTTCTGCTGACGCCGAACCGATCCAGCGCAATTAAAATCTTTGGATAGGCTGCCTCAGAGCTTGCCGTCGCGAAAGAAATCAGAAACGGTTCCCTGACGTTTTTGAGGAGTACTTTGATACGTTTCCCAAGGAACAGGTAGCCTGCAAAAATCAAAACACACCACAATATGATCAGGCCAATATAAAAGTCGGCCATGAAAATCGCGAATTTAGCCAAAATGCCTATGCCGTTTTCCGCGACATTTGCCGCCATTGCGGCCAGCACAGCGACGGGTGCGAATTTCATCACATAGCCAGTGATTTTGAGCATGATGTGGGAGAGGTCATCGATCGAGGCCAGCAGGTTTTTACTTTTATCCCCAATCGCTGACATCGCGATACCGAAAAACATTGAAAACACCACAATCTGCAGGATTTCATTTTTAGCCATAGATGAAACCACTGAATCTGGAATCAGATGATTCAGGAACTCTTTCAGACTGAAACCGCTGACGGCTAAGTGCGCGGAGGCACCTGCCTCAGGTAGTGGCAGGTTCAGGTGCTGACCGGGTTGCATCAGATTGGACAGGATAAGACCTAATAACAAGGACATCAGTGATGCAGTAAAAAACCAGGCCAGCGCTTTCACGAAAACACGTCCGACTGAGCTTGCGTCGCCCATGTGCGCAATGCCGACAACCAGAGTCGAAAACACCAGAGGAGCGATGATCATCTTGATCAACCGCAAAAAAGCGTCGGAAATCAAAGAAAAGTAACCGGCAATACTGAACGCCATCTCAGGCGTACTGGATTGCGTATTAATGATATAACCAATCACAATTCCGATCACCATGGCGTAGACGATGACCATGGGAGAAGCGCGCTTTTCTGTGCGTTTTTCTGTATGTTTAGCAGTGTTTGGCTGTGACATGAGTATTTCTATGGAAATGGCTTGAGGATTCGCTCCTTTGTAACATGGCGCTGACTTTGTTATCAAAACCCCCATCGCATAACTATTGTGAGTCGGCCCGCCATCCTTTAAAGTATGACGAATCATATAAATCAATAATAAATTCGAGGAGACAAGGATGAGCGCAGTCTTTAGAGTGGGTAATTGCTCTGGTTTTTCAGGTGACCGGGTTGATGCGGCTGCCCCTGTGGTCGATACACTGATCGCGCTGGGTGGTCCTTGCGCTATTTTTTTTGAAACACTGGGTGAACGCACGGTCGCTCTCGCTCAGCTCGAAAAGCGACGCGATCCCGAGCGGGGCTACGAGCCCATGCTTGAAAGACTGCTTGAGCCGATTTTGGTGCGTTGCGCAAAACACGGCATCCCGATCATTGGTAACTTTGGTGCTGCAAATCCCGCAGGTGCTGCAAAAGTCATCGCGCGACTCGCGACGCGTCTTGGCCTGCCTGATTTAAAGATCGGTGTGGTGCATGGTGATGATGTCCGCGCGCGTCTGAATCTTGATACCCATGAGGTGTATGAGGCGGATACCGGCTTGGATATGGGGGGTGGTGACGTTGTGTCTGCCAATGCTTATCTAGATGCCAAGCCTATCGTGGATGCGCTGAAAGCCGGCGCACAAATTGTTGTGACCGGACGTACAGGCGATCCCTCATTGTGCTTGGCGCCATTGATTCATCATTTTGGGTGGGCCTACGACGACTGGGCCAAAATGGCAGTCGGTGCGACGGCGGGTCACTTGCTCGAGTGCGGTGCGCAGCTGACGGGTGGCTATTACTACGACCCTGGCTACAAAGATATTCCTGATCCAGCAAATATCGGTTTTCCAATCGCCGAGGTGACTGCCGAGGGTGGGCTGGTGGTGACCAAAGCAAACAGTACGGGTGGTCTGGTCAATGCCCAGATTGTTAAAGAGCAATTGTTGTATGAAATCCATGACCCCAAACACTACATTACACCCGATGTGATTCTGGATTTTTCCGATGTGACGGTCACTGAAATCGGTCTTGATCGTGTCGAAGTCAAAGGTTTCAAAGGCAGCCCTGCGCCCCGCACTATCAAGGCCACGGTATGTTTTGATGGCGGTTGGCTGGGAGAGGGCGAGATATCCTACGCTGGTCCTAATTGCCGCGCACGTGCCCGCGCGGCTGCCGATGTGCTGCTTGAACGTTTAAAAATCCGTAAGCTCGATGTGCAGGCGCGCGTTGATCTGATTGGCGTATCCAGCGTCCATGATGGTGATGGAGGTGATAAATGGCGTGCCTCCTCGCAGGAGCCGGATGATATTCGTGTCAGGCTCGCTGTTTCTGCTCGGACACAGGATGATGCTGATCAGGCTGCGCGCGAGGCTTTGGCCTTGTACTGTTGTGGACCTGCCGGAGGTGGTGGTGTGAGGTGGCGTACCACTCCACGTATCCGGACTCAATCGTATCTCATGTTGCCCAGTGATCTGGCCCCAGGCTATTCACTTCATGTAGCAAAGGAGCTTGCATAATGTCAACACTCAATTCGAATAGCCCCGCCCAGACACGCGACGACGCACTGGTGACTGTCCCCCTTCATCGTGTTGCCCACGGTCGCGCGGGTGACAAAGGCAATCGTCTCAACGTCAGCATCATGCCTTACGACCCTGCATGCTTTGATCTGATCGCAGCCCAGCTCAGCGAGGCGCGCGTGCTCGCGACGTATGCGCATCGTGGCGCAACATCTGTCAAACGTTATGACTTGCCGCGTTTACCTGCTATGAATTTCGTGATTGATGATGTGCTGGAGGGGGGTGTGAATGGCAGTTTGAATCTGGATGGTCATGGCAAAAGTAATTCTTTTATTTTATTAGGGATGTCTGTAAGCGTACCTGCTAAATATGTACGAACACCTGCCTGAGTCGTTTTAAGGTTAGCGACATACAAAAGGAGACGAATAAATGCTCAACATTAAAAACTCTAAAAGAAAGCTGATTCAACTTATTGCACTGTCATGCGCATCTAGCGCAGTCATGATGGCCACCCCAGGCATTGCACAACCAATCAATTGGCCAGTAAAGGCGGTTCGTATTATTGTTCCGGCCCCTCCAGGCAGCGCACCAGACGCACTGGTGCGAATGTTTGCTCAAAAAATGTCAGAGAGTTGGGGGCAACCCGTGACAGTTGAAAATGTGGTGGGGGCATCTGGCAATATTGGTACGGATCGCGCTGCCAAAGCAACACCTGATGGCTATACCTTGCTCTTTAATACGCTAGGTCCCATCGCCGTTAATTTTGCCTTGTTCGGCGGTAAGCTTCCATACGATCCAGTTAAGGATTTGGCACCGATCAGTCTGGTGGCAAAAATGCCAAACTTTTTCACGGTGAGCTCAACTTTACCCATTAAAAATATGCAAGAGTTAATTGCTTTGGCTAAAAACGAACCAGGCAAAATCCGCTATGGAACAGCAGGGCCCGGTACAACGCAGCATCTCTCAGGTGAATTATTAAATTTACGTGCGGGTATCAAAATGACCAGTGTGCCTTACAAATCCAGTGCTCAAATGACAACCGATGGGATCGGTGGGCAGATTGAGCTGCTGGTACATAATGCTCCGGTTCTGTTGCCGCATATGAAAGCTGGAACATTGCGCCCCTTAGCCATCACCAGTACTGCGCGCAGTCCCTCCGCACCTGATGTGCCGACAATGGCCGAGGCGGGTATTGCTGATTTCGAGATCACTGCCTGGTTTGGTTTTATGGCGCCTGCTGGCACACCGAAACCTATCATTGATAAGGTCTCAAAAGACATAGCGCGAATTATTGCGATGCCCGAGGTGAGGGATCGTATTCTTGCCCAAGCCAGTGTGCCGATTTCGAATACTCCCGAAGAGTACGCAGCTTTTATTCAGGCTGAAACTAAAAAATGGGCTGAAGTGATTAAGCAGG
>CAINDJ010000187.1 GCA_903847325.1 uncultured beta proteobacterium
AATAACGTCTTGATGACCGGCGCACGTGGCACGGGCAAAAGTTCTCTGGTCAAAGCCATGCTCGCCGCCTATGGCGATCGCGGCTTGCGCCTCATTGAGGTAGACAAAGCGGACATGGCTGACCTGGCTGATATCGTCGATATGGTCGCAGGCCGTCCTGAAAAATTCATCGTCTTCTGTGACGACTTGTCATTCGAGGAAGGCGAAGCCGGCTACAAGGCGCTGAAATCGGTCCTCGATGGCTCGGCAGCCTCGACAGGCAACAACGTACTGATTTACGCCACCTCCAACCGCCGCCATCTGATGCCTGAGTACATGAGCGAAAACCTCAGCTACAAGCATCAGTCCGATGGTGAGATTCATCCCGGCGAAACAGTCGAAGAAAAAATCTCCTTGTCCGAGCGTTTTGGCCTGTGGATGTCTTTCTATCCCTTCCGTCAGGACGACTATCTGGATATCGTGGCGCACTGGCTACGCACCATGGGTTGCACTGAATCGGTCATCGCCCAAGCGCGTACCGAAGCCCTGCAATGGACACTAGAACGTGGCTCGCGCTCCGGTCGCGTTGCCTTGCAATTCGCCCGAGACTGGGCGGCACGACATGCCTGAAAAAATCATCGATGTCGCAGTAGGTGTCTTGCTGCGTCCCGATGGCACGGTACTGCTGGGCAATCGCCCTGCGGATAAGCCCTGGCCTGGCTGGTGGGAGCTGCCGGGTGGCAAGCTTGAGCCGGGAGAGTCTGTCCTGCAAGCGCTTAAACGTGAATTAAAAGAAGAAATCGATATCGAAATGACCGAGGCAACACCCTGGGTCACTTATGTGCACAAATATCCGACCACTACCGTCAGACTGGCCTTTTGCCGGGTCACAGGATGGAAGGGCGAGCCGCGCGGACTTGAAAACCAGGAACTGCGCTGGGTGGATCTCAAACACGCCCACGAAGTCCCTCAACTGTTGCCGGCAACCTACCCGCCATTGCGCTGGCTGCAGCTACCCGAGCTGTATGCGATTTCCTCAGCTGGATCCCCCGAGGGATTACCTGCCTTTATTAACAGTCTTGACACAGCAATTAAGAATGGCCTGCAGCTCCTGCAATGGCGTGAGCCTGCATGGCCAGGTGGTCCTGACGCCCCAGACCTGAAAGCAGCGCTTGATCTGGTCCTCGCGCGGTGTCATGCAGCGGGTGCACGTGTCCTGATTAATAGCATCCACCCCGAGTCCTGGGTGAGTGAAGCTGACGGAATACATTTACGCTCAAACGACGCGCAAGTGTGCATCACACGACCGCCACTGGAAAAACATCAATTGCTTGGCGTCTCTGCTCACACTCTTTCAGATCTGAATCAGGCGCGCAAACTCGAAGCGGATTTTGCAGTATTAAGTCCCGTACTGGCAACGCCCTCTCATCCAGATACTCCAGGAATGGGTTGGGAGCGCTTTGCAGAACTCAATGCACAAGCAGGCTTACCTGTTTATGCACTGGGTGGACAGTCAGCAGCCACGCTTATTCAGGCAAAGTCAGTTGGTGGGCACGGAATTGCTGGGATTCGCGGTTGGATTGCCTGAAGCATCCAGCATTTTCAGATCCTCAGCGGACCAGCCACCACCCAGGGCAGTAATCAATCGTACGCTTGCGCTTAAACGATTACCCATCAAAGTGATATAGGTACGCTCGTTGTTAAGCGCAGAGGTCTCAAGGACCGCCACACTCAGGTAATCAATCAGCCCCTGGTCATATTGATTGCGCGCCAGTCGCAAAGCCTGCTGAGCCGCCTCGACCGCAAGGCGCTGCGCGACCTCCTCTTGCTCAAACACCCGCAACTGCACCATGGCGTTTTCAACTTCTTGCAAAGCCGTTAAAACAGTCTGACGATAAAGCGCCACCTGGATATCAAACCCCGCACGTGCCTGATCGATCGCAGCCTGTCTGGCACCGCCATCAATGATCAGCATAGCTAGCTGAGGCCCGAGCGCCCAAAACTGTGCAGGCGCGGCAAACCACTGCGTTAAATCATTGCTGCGGTAACCCCCGTTAGCATTGAGCGTGAGGCTAGGAAACCAGGCCGACACCGCAACACCAATCAACGCATTGGCTGAGGCGGTACGGCGCTCTGCCGCAGACACATCTGGCCTGCGCTCAAGAAGAGTAGAAGGCAATCCGACGGGTGCAATAGGAGGTATCAATATATTTGCAACAGGCTTGATTTCAAATGTTGAGGGGGGTTGACCAAGCAAAACAGCGACTGCGTTTTCGAAAACAGCACGTTGTTGCTCAAGATCAATCAGTTGCGCACGCGTGCTTTCGAGCTGCGTACGCGCCACGGCAACATCAGCGAGACCGGACACCCCCGCATCGTAGCGGTTAGTCGTCAACGTCAGCGAACGTTCATAGGCAACAACAGTAGCCATGAGTAAGCGCTTTTGTTCGTCGAGCATCCGAACCTGCAAATAACTCAATGCCATGGCGGATTGCGCAGTCAGTCTAGCGCCTGAAACATCGGCGGCCAGGGCCAACTCGCTGGCATCGGTTGACTCAATGTTGCGACGCACGCTTCCCCAGATATCGAGCTGCCAGGCTGCCACAGCGTTCGCGCCATACGTTGTTATCGCTGTGCTTGAGACGACGCCGCCTGCGCTCGTTGCCGAACCGCCCGCACGATTCATTGTGCCGGTCGCGTTCAGCGTCGGATAAAGAGGCGAACGCGAACCTTGCGTGATGGCTACCGCCTGGCGAAACCGGGCTTCGGCAGCGGCAATATTCTGGTTGGCGACATTAAGCTTTTGCATCAGCCCCGACAGCACGGGATCCTGATACATGTCCCACCAAGGACCTCGGGGAGCATCGGCCATAGGGCGCGCGGGCTGCCAGCCTGCAGACTCCTTAAAGGTGACGCCTACTTCCGCAGTCGGGCGAACATAGTCAGGCCCAACTTTACAGGCGCTAAGCGATCCAATCAGGCAAGCAGAGATCGCCCAGCCTGTGGGACGGACCAAACTGCGAGCAAAGCGCTTAAGCATTAAAACCATCATTTTGAACGATCCTGCATCCACAAACGGAAACGATCCAGGTACAAGTACACCACAGGTGTGGTGTAAAGCGTTAATAACTGGCTCACTATCAGCCCACCCAGGATCGTAATCCCTAGTGGACGTCTCATTTCAACACCAGCGCCCGCCGCAAAAACAAGCGGAAACGCCCCGAATATCGCCGCGCAGGTGGTCATCAAAATCGGACGAAAGCGCGTCAGGCAGGCCTGATAAATAGCGTCACGTGGAGACAGACCCAGCCGCCTTTGCGCGTCCAGCGCAAAATCCACCATCATGATTGCATTTTTTTTGACAATGCCAATCAGCAAAAATACCCCAATCAATGCAATCAGACTGAACTCTGTCCTAAGCATCAACAAAGCGAGCAAGGCGCCGATGCCTGCAGAGGGCAGGGTCGATAAAATAGTCAGGGGATGAATCGTACTTTCATACAACATCCCCAGCACAAGGTACATCGTGACCAAGGCCGCCAGAATAAGCCACGGCTGGTTGGACAATGCGCTTTGAAGTGCTTTTGCGGTGCCCTGGAAACTCGCCTGTACTTTTTCTGTCGGCAAACTGATATTTGCCACGGCCTGCTCGATGGCGAGCGTCGCCTCACCCAAAGACACGCCCGGTGCGACATCAAATGAAATCGTATCGGCAGCTAGCAAGCCCTGATGGCGCACACTGAGCGGTGCATTGGTTGTTTCGAACTTTGCAAAAGTAGACATCGGTACGCGCTGTCCTGAATCACTCAGCACGTATACGTTGTTTAAAGAATCCACATCCTGTGCATGTCGGGGCGCTACGCCCATCACGACCCGATACTGATTCCGGTCGCCATACATGACGGAAATCTGACGCTGACTGAATGAATTATTCAGCACAGAAGAAATACTCGTCATCGGCACACCCAACCGCTGTGCAGCATCGCGATCGACGACGATTGAGACCTGTCGGCCACGATCCTCCACATCAGTATCCACATCGACCAGCTCAGGCAAGGCTGCAAGTGCCTGCTGCACTTTGGGCATCCACTCTTTCAGATCTGTCAGCTCATTAGCCATCAAGGTGTACTGATATTGGGCACCACTTTGGCGCCCTCCCACCCGGATATCCTGTTGCGCCATCAACGTCAGACGTGCCCCTGGTATACCTGACAGTTGCGGCCTGAGACGGTTAATCACCTCACGCACATCGAGTTTTCGCTCAGCGAAAGGCTTGAGCTGAACCGCCAGAAAACTGCTGTTACTCCCACCTCTTCCGCTGGCATAGGCGGTCACGGTGCTCACCGCAGGGTCCTTCTGCAACACCTGTCGAAAACGATCCAGTTTGGGTTTCATCGATTCGAAGGATGTACCATCATCCGTTGCAAAAAAACCAATCATCATGCCGGTGTCTTGCTGTGGAAAAAACCCTTTGGGCACCACACCATAGAGATAAAAATTCAACCCAATCGTCGCGGCTAGCAGCAGCATCATGATTCGACTATGCCGCAGCGCCCATTTAAGTGAGCGGGAGTAGGCCGCCATCACGGCATCCAGGGCTGCCTGGCTCCAGCGCGAGATAAATCCTGCTTGGCCAGCCACTGTCGCATCGTCCTCAGGGGGTTGTTGACGTAACATTTTTGCCGCCAT
>CAINDJ010000188.1 GCA_903847325.1 uncultured beta proteobacterium
CATTGAGCGCATCGAAATCGATACCGAACGTGATAATTTCATGTCGGCCGAGGACGCTGCCGCATACGGCTTGATCGATAAAGTACTCACGACCCGCGCCGACTCAGCAGCGTAAAGACGTAATTTATTTCTGTATTGGACCGTTATGACTGAAAAAAAAGCATCCGCAGGTACGAAAGCACTGCATTGCTCTTTTTGCAATAAAAGCCAGACTGAAGTTCGCAAGCTGATTGCAGGCCCGTCAGTTTTCGTTTGTGATGAATGTATTGACTTGTGCAATGACATTATTCGCGAAGAAGCCCAGACCAGTGCGCGAGAGTCCATCCGTACAGATTTGCCTACGCCTGCAGAAATCAAAGCATTTCTGGATCAATATGTAATCGGACAGACTGCACCCAAACGTGTGTTGGCTGTTGCCGTCTATAACCATTACAAACGCCTGCGTCATGGCGAAATCAAGGGTGATGACGTCGAATTATCCAAAAGTAATATTTTGCTTATCGGCCCGACCGGTTCCGGCAAAACCTTACTGGCTCAAACGCTTGCCCGTCAGCTGAATGTACCTTTTGTGATGGCTGATGCGACTACATTGACCGAAGCAGGTTATGTGGGTGAGGATGTTGAAAATATCATTCAAAAACTGCTTCAGAACTGCAACTACGAAGTAGAAAAAGCCCAACGCGCGATTGTTTATATCGACGAAATCGACAAAATTTCACGCAAGTCAGATAATCCGTCGATTACCCGTGATGTGTCTGGCGAGGGTGTTCAGCAAGCCTTGCTCAAACTCATCGAAGGCACCGTGGCCTCGGTGCCACCCCAGGGTGGGCGCAAACACCCGAATCAGGACTTTGTCCAGGTTGATACAACCAATATTCTCTTTATCGTCGGTGGTGCATTTGACGGTTTGGAAAAAGTTATCCGTAATCGTACTGAGCGTTCAGGTATCGGTTTTGGTGCGACGATTGATTCTAAGGAAAACCAGTCAACGGGCGATACCTTCCTGGATGTTGAACCAGAGGATTTGGTCAAGTTTGGTTTGATTCCCGAGTTGGTGGGCCGTTTGCCTGTCGTGGCGACCCTGCAGGAGCTTGATGAAGACACCCTGATTCAGATTCTGACTGAGCCTAAAAATGCCGTGGTCAAACAATTCCAGAAATTGTTCGCCATGGAAGGCACTGAACTCGAAATTCGCCCCGCTGCATTGCGTGCCATTGCCCGTAAAGCGATTAAACGCAAGACGGGTGCCCGAGGTTTGCGCTCTATCCTTGAATTGGCCTTGCTTGACACCATGTATGAGCTGCCTTCACACGGTAACATCAAGCGCGTGGTGCTCGATGAGTCTGCGATTGATGGGCAGGGCAAGCCCTTGCTGATCTATGCAGATGAAAATGACAAAAAAGCAGTAGCACCTAAAATGACACAGGCTATTCTTAAAGACGCTGCTGCATAAAAGCGACTTTAAGAAGATTAAAAAGCCCCTTTCCAGGGGCTTTTTACTTTGTGAGAGACATACGCTTGATTTTTCAGCTATTGTCCTTATAACAAGAATATTCGTATAGTTACGGGTTGAGCGCCGGCTGCTTTACCCTGTTTGGATTTGCCGAGGTGTATAGAAGGATATTGGGGATGCCGGAATTGGATTTATCAGAGCAGCCACAGATAATAAGAGATCTTATGGGCCAATTTTCCAGAGATCTTAGTATATCCTGTTCAATGAAAGAATCAGAAGGCGCAACAAGCTCGGCATTGGCGGCTGAAGCACAAACAAAAGTTGACGATATGGCCGAAGACCTTATCGCCCAGTTTGAGTCGTGGATGCATTACATTAAAGCTTTGGCAATAGGAGGGACTACGGTTGAGCAGGCGGTGTATGAGCTCTTGGGCAAAGATTTAAAGATGATGAATGATATAGGTTTTGCGCTCAATTTAATTACAGGGTTAGGAGGGTGCGGTAAGACAACTTTGATAGAGTTTTTTAGAGATCTTTGCCGAGAACTTGGGTTGGAAGAAGCCGCCCATGAGTTCGATATGGTTTTAAAACAAAAAGAGTATC
>CAINDJ010000189.1 GCA_903847325.1 uncultured beta proteobacterium
AGGGTTTCGGGACACCAAGATAGTAAAAGAAAAAGTAGATCGTCAACAGAAAGCTCAAAAACAACGCTATCTTGTCGAGCACACCAGCCACCCAGAAATTAAAAATACGGTATAAAAACGGCACATACCCTGTACCATTTTTATAGATTTTGTCCGCGGCAGGATCGATATTCAGATCACGCTCAAATTCCATATTGGGAAAAGCTCCGCGGTTTGATACCAGCGTTGGTCCGCGAAAAGCATCTTTGAGGGCAAGACTAACCAGTGTGACAATGGCGGGATGAAGATTTTCTTTGGCAATCACGGTCACGGGAACGCCCAGCATCTGTACGTCAGTGCTGGGTAATTCTTTCATTAAATTGAAAGCACCCCGGTCAATGGTGAGGTGGTGCAGAAAGCCATTCTTTTTGATCAGTGCAGGCGCATGTTCGATCGAGACAAGTTTAACTAGCCCGCTTGTGCCCAGTTGATCAATGATCTCATTGTTAGTTGGTTGAAGAAAAAACCCAACATCAATTTTTCCTGTGTTGAGCGCAGTCACCATGGCGTTTAGACTTAACACTTCGTATGAGGCGTTTTCAGGGGTAATGCCATATTCCTTCAGAATAATATCTGTAATAATCCGCCCGCCAGTATTCGTCGGCCCCACACCTAATTTCATGCCCTTAAAGTCTGCAGGAGACCTGGCGTTCAATTCCTTGCGTTGAAAAATAAATAATGGATCCATGATGATGGATCCAAGCGACTTTACGTTAGGGAATTGCCCGGGTTTGACCTCGTGCGCAATAAAACCAATATCAATAGGGCTTTGACTATCGTTAACATTACTAATGATTTTGGAGGTTTGTTCGCTATTGATGACCACTGCATCAATATTATGTTCTTTAAGTTTTTCTTTAAGCAATAAGGCGGTGGAATCAAAGAAACCACCTTTTGGTCCGGCTTCAATAGAAATTCGTGTCGAAGGTGCCTCGCCAATAATTGCCCAGACGATCATCGCCCCGATAAACACCCAGATTAAAGGTTTAAACCGCTGATAAGTACTTTTTGCAGCATTGTCTGAAATAGTCATGGTGTGCCGGGCGAATTGATCAATCTGATATATGAACTGTAATCGATCCTGAGTGTAATATTTCCAAAATGACGGGTTATTTTGTTAAGGATTATTTATGTTGGGTGTGACAGACTATGGCGCTTTTGTGCTTGCCATCATTATTTTGCTGCTGATTCCGGGACCCGGCAATCTTGCTTTGATCACCTCGACCAGCAAAGGGGGCGTCAGGGGAGGCTTGGGCGCGACCTTTGGTGTCATCCTGGGCGATCAGGTGCTGATGTGGTGCGCAGTCGCAGGTGTTGCGACGCTGCTCAATACCTACCCTGCCGCATTTCAGGCTGTGCAATGGTTAGGATCGGCCTACCTTGTCTGGATGGGGGGGAAAATGCTCTTTGCCAAACAAGGGGATGCGCCTATTCTCAACATTAAACCCTACCATTATTTACGGCAGGCATTAATGATTACTTTGCTTAATCCAAAAGCAATCGTGTTTTATATGGCGTTTTTCCCATTATTTATTGATCCTCTTAATCATCAAGGTTTCACAACGTTTTCTTTCATGGCGATCTCAGTCGCATTGCTAACGTTCGCATATGGATTGACGGTCGTTTTATTAACGTACTTTTTAGCAGATAGACTGCGCGCCAATCCAAAAATATCGTTTGCACTTGAAAAAGTCGCTGGACTGGCTCTGATTGCTTTCGGCATTAAGCTGTTTTTCAGTCGCTGAACGCAATATTGCGCGACATCAATTTAATCCGCTTTAATGTCTGCTTTTTTGACCAGTGCATCCCATTTATTGATTTCAGTTTCAATCATGACGGTCAGTGCTTCAGGCGTTTTGATATCAAGTTCGACGCCTTGCGCGGATAGTTTTGCCATCATGGCAGGCTCTTGAATGACCTGATTGATGACCGCGTTCAGGCGATCGACGATAGTCTTTGGCGTGTGAGCCGGAGCAACGATGCCATTCCACCCGATCGTCTCAAAACCTGGAACCCCACTTTCCGCGACAGTTGGTATCTCTGGCGCAGCTGATATGCGTTGAGTCGTTGTCACCGCGAGTGGTCGTATTTTTTGAGTTCGCATCAGTTGCAAAGAAGGCTCGATGCTGCCAAACGCCAGATCAACTTGCCCACCCATTAAATCCGTCAGTCCAGGCGCGCTACCTTTATAAGGTACGTGTAATAACTTTGTGTCTGTCATCAACTGGAAAAGCTCTGCGGCAAGATGGACGGGACTACCTGTTCCGTATGTCGCGTAGCTTAATTGACCGGGTCGTTTTTTCGCTTCGGCAATCAAGTCTTGTACGGAACGGATGGGGGACTGCGTGTTTGTTTCAATGACGAAGGGAATAAGTGCGATCAGTGCAACGGGAGCAAAGTCTTTGGTGGTTGAGTAGCGAAGCTTGTACAGGCTTGGATTGATCGTGAACGCAGAGGCTACGTAGAGCAGCGTATATCCATCTGGTGCCTGATTGGCGACGTACTCCGTGGCGATAGCGGTATTGCCACCCGGTTTGTTTTCAATCACAACCGGCTGAGCGAGTTTGCTCGACATACCAGTTGCGACCAGTCTGGCCAGTGTATCGGCACCTCCACCAGGAGGGTAGGGCACGACGAGTTTAATCGGCCGGTTTGGAAAGGATGCTGAGTTGCTTTGCGCATACGTCGTGGTCGCAAAAAAAGTAGATAGTGCAAAAGCACCGATCAGTGTCGCGCATTGCAATCGCGAAATTTTGTCAATCAATTTTGAATTCATTTTGTCTCGTTTATATCGCTGCAGATGTATCTCTGCAGTCTTGTTTGAAGTTCCGGGGCTTACGTCAAAATAATGCGTATTTAAGAATAAATAAAATCGCGACTAACCAGGTGGCAGGATGAATACTCGCGATTTTTCCAGTGGTTAACTTTAATGCTACGTAGCTGATGAATCCAAAGGCTACGCCATTGGCGATCGAATAAGTAAATGGCATGACGAGTGCCATGATTGCAGCGGGTGTTGCTTCGGTCACATCACTCCATTCGATCGCGGCGAGCTCTTTCATCATCAGGCCCGCGACATAGAGTAAAGCTGGTGCGGTTGCATACGCCGGAACGGATCCGGCCAGCGGTGAGATCACCAGCGCGGCAAGAAAGAGTAGGCTGATCGTCAGGGCCGTCAAACCCGTGCGCCCACCGGCCTGAACGCCGGCTGCGCTTTCAATATAAGCAGTTGTGCTGCTAGTGCCCAGCACGGCGCCAGCGATAATCGCTGTGCTGTCCGCTACAAGCGCGCGACCGAGATTATTTGGTTGGCCCTGGGGCATCAGGTTTGCGCGTTTGGCAACACCAATCAGTGTTCCCGTCGCATCAAATAATTCAACAAGTACAAAAACAAGAATTACGCTTATTAACCCACCCTTTAGTGCACCCATTACATCCATTTGCATGAAGGTTGGCAGCAAACTTGGGGGAGCAGAGAAAAAACCGTGAAATTCATTATGGCCGAGAGCGGTAGACAGCCCTGTCACAGCAATAATGCCAATTAATATTGCGCCACGAATATTCAATGCGTCTAGCGTAGCGATAATGAGAAACCCCAGCATCGCATATATAGCTGCAGGAGCATGCAAGTTACCCAAGGTGACTTTTGTTGCTTCGCTTGCGACGACGATCCCTGCATTGCTTAACGCGATAATCGCCAGAAAAAGTCCGATGCCGGCAACCACTGCGCTGCGTAAAGATTGCGGCATACCAGCAATCAGCCAGCTCCGTATGCCTGTAAGCGTTAAAAATAGAAAAATCAGCCCAGAAATAAATACTGCCCCGAGTGCTTGTTGCCAGGTAAACCCCATCGCGCCAACGACACCAAAGGCAAAAAAGGCGTTGAGTCCCATACCTGGCGCCATGCCAATAGGCCAGTTTGCAACAAAGGCCATAATAAGGGTCCCTAATGCCGCAGCGAGACACGTTGCAACAAAGACCGCATCGCGATCCATCCCTGTCGCCGAAAGGATTGCGGGATTTACAAACAAGATGAATGACATCGTCAGGAATGTTGTCAGTCCTGCAGTAATTTCTGTTTGTACGTCTGTGTTGTGCGCTTTGAGGTGAAAAAATCGTTCAAGCATGTGAGATTCCATTTTGATTGTTTTAAGGCATCAAATGCATCTAAGTAATGGGCATTCGCCCTCACTATTGATCAGTATATATACTGATTTATACTAGTTTCATTAATGTAATTCTATTTACACATTCTGGAGACACAAACATGGCTTGCGCATACTGGATCAGTAACTATCGTTCAATTTCAAATCCAGAAGCACTGGCAGCGTATGCCAAACTTGCAGGTCCGGCGTTAACAGCTGCAGGTGGAAAATTTCTTGCGCGTAGCGAAGCCGCTGCAACCAAAGAAGCCGGACTCAAACAACGTACTGTACTGATTGAATTTGAAAGCGTCGAAGCCGCCCTGGCCGCGTATAACAGCCCTGGCTACAAGGCAGCGCTGGACGCATTGGGTACGGGCGCTGCAGAGAGAGATATCCGCATTGTCGAAGGCGTTTGATTCTTAATTGTTAGCCATGCAAAGCATGACGGATTCATCAAATTAATATCACGAGAAAGTATGAGCGATTTCCCAAAAGATATTTATACCGAACCTGAACCGCTTGATATCGATACGCTTAAAAATCTCGGCCCTTTGCGCCCAATGGCTGGGGTCTGGGAGGGTGAGCGTGGAGTAGATGTCAAACCTAAGGCAGAAGGCCCTAAAACTCAGGCTTTTGTTGAAAGGATCGAATTGCAACCGATCGATCCGCAGACCAATGGGCCTCAGTTGTTGTATGGTTTACGCTACCACACCCATATCACCAAGCCTAATCAGGTTAAAACTTATCATGAGCAAGTAGGCTACTGGCTTTGGGAGCCTGCGACAGGGACAGTGATTCATACCTTAACCATTCCCCGCGGTCAGGTCGTTATGTCGTCTGGCAAGGCACAGGCAAACGCGCGGGAGTTTGAGTTGTCCGCCGACCATACTGACCCTCATTTCGGAATTTGCTCCTCCCCATTTTTGGATTACGCATTCAAGACGGTCGAGTTCAAAATCAAAGTCACCATTAACGATGATGGGACATGGGGCTACGCAGAGGATACGGTGCTCATGATCAAAGGGCAGACTGAGCCCTTTCACCACACCGATCGAAATTTGCTGCGAAGGGTTGCTCAGCCTACCCCAAACCCTTTAATGCGAACGTGATGGTTTGGTGGGTGAACGTCTTTTAATTACCAGCCATATCAAAGCGCAACCTATCAAGGCGACAGGAACTATAGAACCGAAATTCAGTAGTTCCCAGCCTTGCGTGGTAACCAATGCACCTGAGCTAAACGAGGTGATCGCCATGGTGCTGAAAACAAAAAAGTTAATCGCACCTTGCGCCTTGTCTTTCTCCTCTGGCCTGTAGGCAGAGATGGCGAGTGTGGTTGAACCTGTAAATAAAAAGTTCCAGCCCACACCTAATAAAAACAGTGAAATCACAAACTGGGTCAGATCTGTCCCTGATAAGGCAATTGCAATACACACAAAATTAAGCAGAACGCCAACGCTCATGATTGGAAGTACGCCAAATCTTTTGATTAAAGATCCTGTAAAAAATCCTGGCGCAAACATTCCAATGACATGCCATTCAAGTACTAGCGCTGTTTCTGAAAAAGGCATGCCACACACTTGCATGGCGAGCGGTGTTGCGGCCATTAGCAAATTCATGACGCCATAACCAAGCGCCGAACCGATCACAGCAACCAGAAATACCGGTTGCATAAGGATTTCGGAAAGGTGACGCGGGGGAGGGAGCTCTTTTTTGACGGTCACTTCGTCAGGAAAATGGATGAAATGCATGACACACAGACCGATGACGCCTGCAATTGAAAGTGTCAGATATGCTCCAAGAAATTGAGTCTCGAAGATGTTTCTTGTCCAGACCGCGAGATTCGGGCCAATCACGGCGCCAAGAATACCTCCAGCAAGCACCCATGAAACTGCTTTGTCACGCAAGCTGATGTGGGTGAGTTCGGCTGCGGCAAAGCGATAGAGCTGACCGTTCGCGCTGTAGTAGCCCGCGATAAAGGTCCCGGCAGTCAACAGCCAGAAATTTTTTGTCACAGCCGCATAGCCGCACAAAAGCGAGGAAAAAATAGCAACGACCAAGCCCAGTTGAAATGATTTTTTTCTGCCGAATTTCTTTTGAGAGCGTGCGACGATCGCGGTAGAGAGCGCACCCCCAACGACGTAGCCCATCACGGGTAGTGTCGCCATCCATGCCGCATTGCTCAGACTCAGCCCGACAAGGCCGTTGATTGCAATGAAGGTGACGTTGTTGGTCAGGAAGATTCCCTGTAAGAGAATCAGCAAGACTAGGTTTTTATTGAATAGGCGTGGAGGGTGACCAGGATGACCTGAAGCATGTATGGAAGTGTTCATCGGCTGCTTTATTTCTTGTAGTTATGTAAATACTACTTCTTTTGCAGGATTCAAGAGAGGAGTTGACAAAAAATGTTCTGGAGTAGATACTTTGTCCGGACAAAGAAACAAACATAACAAAGAGACGGATATGGAAATCAAAACAGTTGGTCATAAGCGCTATCAGGCTAGTTATGGTCGTTATTTAGAGGATTTTGAAATTGGGGCTGTTTATGAGCATCGCCCAGGCCGAACGATTACAGAGACTGACAATATTCAGTTTTCACTGATGACGATGAATGCACATCCGATGCACTGCGATCATGCGTTTGCCGCAAAAAGTGAATTTGGTAAGCCTCTTGTGAATAGTGGTTTGACCTTGGCGATTGTGCTTGGGATGACCGTGAACGACGTCAGTGGCAAGGCAATATCCAATTTAGGATGGAAAGAAATCAATCTCACGGCTCCTGTATTTCCTGGCGATACCCTCTATGCAGAGTCTGAGGTTTTGGAGGTCAGAGAATCGAAAAGTCGTCCAACACAAGGGATTGTGACGGTGCGAACACGTGGATTGAATCAGGATGGCGTAGAAATTATGAATTTCATACGATCGGCACTGATACCGAAGCGAGGCCATGGAGTGGGTGAGTAGTGATCAAGTACTTCAAATGATGAAAGCGTTTTAACGCATGATCAGTCGAGGAGACAGATATGAAAATAATTAAAACAATAGGTTTATTGCTCGCTGCAATGTTTGTAATGGCTCAAGCAAAATTAGTCCATGCAGATTATCCAGAGAGTACAGTCAAGGTGGTTGTAGGTTTTCCACCGGGGCAAGCAACGGATGTTGTCGCTAGATTTTTATCTCAAAAAATTAGTGAAAATATTCCTGGTTCTAATTTCATTGTTGAAAATAAACCTGGGGCATCAGGAATATTGGGTGCAAGGATTGTGGCCGGATCCCAGCCAGACGGGTTGACCCTCATGATGGGTTCGAGCGCGACATTGGCTGTAAATCCGGCACTGTATAGCGATCTGCCGTATGACGTGAAAAAGGATTTTGCACCGATTGGGTTAACGGTCACTGTCCCATTATTCATGGTGGTCACGCCAGATTTCCCAGCCAAAACAGTACAGGATTTAGTAGACATGGCGCGCAAAGCGCCAGGTACGATTAATTACGGCTCTGGCGGCAGTGGTGTGACGAATCACCTCGCGATGGAAATGTTCAAGCAGGCCGCAGATATCAAGCTGACACACATACCTTATAAGGGCGGACCAGCTGCAATTACTGATCTGATGGCTGGAAGGATCAACGTTATGTTTGAGACAAGCCCTGCGGTGTTGCAGCACATCAAAGATGGACGACTACGGGCGCTTGCCGTATCGAGTTCCAAGCGTGCGATTGCTGCGCCTGAAATACCGACGATTGCCGAGTCGGGATTTCCGGGATTTGAGGCAGTGCCATGGATCGGATTAGTCGCCCCAGCTGGCACGCCTCAACCCGTTATTGATAAGTTATCAGCGATATCGATGAAAGTCTTACGAGAAAAAGATTTCGTCACAAAACTTCAAGGCTTAGGTGCTGATCCAGTTGGGAATACGCCCGCTCAATTTGCGGCCTATATCGATGCTGAAATGAAAAGATGGGCAGCAGCGGTCAAGGTATCTGGCGCAAAAATTGATTGATCTGAAGACTGGAGAGGTTAATAAATGTCAGAACAACATAATGATGGCGCTGCAATGACTTCATCGATATCTGAGCAAATAGCCGAATTCGCTTCTAACTTGAAGACAACAGATATTCCCGCGACAGTGCGTGAGCGAGCATGCATGCTGATGCTCGACTCGATCGGTATCGCACTGGCATCACATGGGTATGACTTTTCACGTAAGGCAATGGCTGCAATTTCTGAGTTGAATTCAGGCCAAGACTCCGTCGTGATTGGTTCGGATATAAAAATGGATCTTAGAAATGCAATTTTAATGAATGGCATTTTGATTCATGGACTTGACTACGATGATACGCATGCTCAAGGTGTTATTCACGCGACTACTTCAATCCTACCAACAGTACTTGCGGTTGCAGCAAAGCAAGGTTCTAGCGGAGCGGATATGGTGACCGCCTATGTACTCGGCGTAGAGGTTGCCACCCGGCTTGGAGCAGTCGCTAAAGGTGGTTTTCACCAAGTTGGATTTCACCCTACTGGTTTGATTGGTACTTTCGGATGCGCGGTCGCGACTGGTTGGTTGTTAGGCTTGAACCCTTTGCAGTATCGAGATGCGCAAGGGCTTGCCTTGTCATTAGCTTCGGGAAGTCTTGAGTTCTTGAACGATGGTGCGTGGAATAAACGTATGCATCCAGGGTGGGCAGGTGTTTCGGGCGTTACTGCCGCAACACTTGGAAAACACGGCTACACAGGTACACGACTTGCCTATGAAGGACGCTTTGGTTTGTATGCAAGTCATCTGGCAGGATATGGTGAATATGATCTGGAGTTGGCAACAAAGGATCTAGGTTCTGTATGGGAGGTTGAACGCGTATCAGTCAAACCGTTACCAGCTTGTCATTTCACCCATGCAAGTATTGATGCGGCAATTAGATTATTTGTCAAAGGTGTACGACCGAGTGATATCAAACGTATCAAGGTGCTTGTTCCAGAAGGTGTTGTCAAGACGGTCTGTGAACCCGAAGCAGCAAAGAGAAAACCGGCCAATTCTTATGAAGCACAGTTCAGTATCCCCTATCTTGTGAGCACTGCATTGCTTAAAGGCCGTCTCACATTAGATGATATTGACGAACCTGCCTTACATGATGCTGAAACATTAGCATTGGCAGCTATAACGGATTATGAGATTGATCCTGCAAGTGCCTTTCCAAAATATTTTGACGGTGAAGTAATCGTCGAGATGAAAGACGGCAGCATTATGAGAGAGCGCGAGGCAATAAATCGCGGTGCCGTTGATCGTCCACTCACCTCAATAGATATACAGAAAAAATATCTGGAAAACGCATCAAGACAAGTAACGCGCGAACGTGCATCCGAAATTGAAAAGAAAATCCTGAATCTTGAATTAGGTTCAGCCAAAGAACTTGCTCTCATTCTGGGCAAAACAATTAATAATTAATGGAGAAAAAAATAATGTCTGCACAAGATGATGGTCAAGAGCGTCTCATACTCGATATGGTTGATCGTTTTCTCGAAAAAGAAGTTGCCCCGTATGCTTGGCAATTGGAGCATGATGATGAGTATCCCACTCAAATAGTAGAAAAAATGAAAGAGATGGGCTTGTTTGGATGCTTGATAGATCCAGAATACGGCGGCCTTGGTTTATCGACAGTCACTTACGCGAAAATCATTGAACATATTTCGGTGGTCTGGATGTCCGTATCCGGGATTATCAATTCCCATGTGATCATGTCTGCAGCCGTTCAGCGTAATGGAACAAAAGCACAAAAGGAGGCATTTTTACCAAGATTCGCAACAGGTGAGCTACGTGGTGGAATCGCGCTTACCGAACCCGATTGCGGTACGGATTTGCAGGCAATACGTACGGTTGCTGTGCGCGATGGTAATGATTATGTGGTGAACGGAACAAAAATGTGGATATCAAATGGTATCTATGGAAATTGTTTTGCGTTGCTGGTTAAGACAGACCTGAATAGTTCACCCAGGCACAAAGGAATGAGTTTGCTGATCGCTGAAAAAGGCGAGGGCTTTGGTGTGAGTCGTAAACTCGAAAAGTTGGGCTACAAAGGAATCGACTCTGCAGAGCTGGTATTCAATGATTATCGCGTACCTGAGGATCGTTTGATTGGTGGAGCAGAGGGGAAAGGTCTTCAAATGATTTTGAATGGTCTCGAACTTGGCCGTATCAACGTCGCCGCGCGCGGCGTTGGTGTTGCTCAGGCAGCCATGAATGAGGCTGTTAAATATTCACAGCAAAGAAAAACATTTGGAAAGCCCATTTGTGAACATCAGGCTATTCAGCTCAAGCTTGGTGACATGGCGACGCGAACAGAAGCCTCGCGCTTGCTTACTATGCGCGCAGCCGAGGCATACGATCGTGGCGAGCGCTGCGATATGGAAGCTGGTATGGCAAAACTATTTTCTACAGAGTCTGCGCTTGAAAACAGCATGGAGGCTATGCGTATACATGGTGGTTATGGTTATTCAAAAGAGTATCTTGTAGAACGTTTCTATCGCGACGCACCACTGTTGACTATCGGTGAAGGCACCAACGAAATGCAGCGGATCATCATCGCTAAGCAATTGATCGAAAGGAACCGTGTATGACCTTACCATTGAGCGGCTTACGTATTGTCGCGATAGAGCAATACGGAGCAGGTCCTTTTGCTACACAACACTTGGCTGATATGGGAGCGGAGGTTATCAAGATCGAAAATCCTCATGATGGAGGTGATGTGGGCCGCGCGGTAGGACCTCATTATTTCGGTCCGGGAGACAGTCATTTTTATCAGGCATTTAATCGTAATAAAAAAAGTGTCAAACTTGACTTAAAACATGAGAAAGGACGTGAAATTCTGCACAAGTTGCTAGAGCACGCCGATGCAGTGTTTGACAACTTGAGGGGTGATTTGCCTGAAAAGCTGGGCCTTACCTACGACGCACTCAAGCATATTAAAAAAGACCTTGTGTGCGTGCACTTGTCAGCCTATGGGCGCGAAGGCGAGCGCAAGAACTGGCCTGGTTATGATTATTTAATGCAAGCAGAGGCTGGATATTTGTCATTAACAGGGGAGCCTGATGGCCCTCCATCAAGATTCGGCTTGTCGATTATCGATTTAATGACCGGAACGACAGCCGCACTTGGATTAGTCAGCGGTGTACTGGGGGCGCGTCAATCTGGCGTTGGACGTGATGTTGACGTCAGTTTGTATGATGTTGCGATCCATAATCTAGCCTATCTATCAACGTGGTATCTGAATGGCGGCCATGTGACCGGACGTGCTCCCCGTTCTGGTCATCCGTCGCTTGTTCCGAGTCAACTATATAAAACACAGGATGGATGGATTTTCATCATGTGTAATAAGGAAAAGTTCTGGCCTGTACTTGCACGCTCAATTGGCCGACCAGAATGGGCTGAACTTGAACAATATAATTCTTATAAGGCGCGTCTGGCTAATCGCGAACAATTTAATGCAGATATCGAAAGCGTCACTATCACTGACACAACAGAAAATTGGATGAAGAAATTTGCTGGTAAAGTTCCGGCTTCGCCAGTCTATGACGTGGCACAGGCTTTAGATAATCCATTTTTGCACAGTCGTCAGGGTGTAGTGAAAACCCATACTCCGGATGGACGTGAAATCTTAGGCGTTGCAAATCCTATAAGGTATGCGGGAGATCCGGCCCCCCTACGAGCTGCGCCTGCGATGGGAGCGGATACTGATGCACTACTCAGACAGTCTGGATTTTCTATGGATCAAATTAAAACTTTGCGTGATCTTGCGGTGATATGACTGATAACAATCTTGGTTCGTTTAGTTCAGGTCCTCGCTATGCCCAGTTGGCTAAGACTTTGTTCAATGAAATTAAGTCTGGCAAGTATGCCGTGGGTGACTTGTTACCAACCGAGTTTGAGTTATGTGCCCAATTTGGTGCTTCCCGTTTTACTGTTAGGGAAGCCTTTAAGCAACTTGTCCAACAAGGCTTGATTGTGAGGCAGCCAGGTGTTGGGAGTCGTGTGATTTCACGTGAATCCTCCACCCAATATACGCAAACGATGTCTGGTATTACTGATTTGCGACAGTATGCAAGTGAAACAACACTCGATGTACTTAAGGCTAATCTTGTTGAGATCAATGATGATGTGGCCCGGATGCTTGGCGTGAGTCTCGGTGAAACCTGGTTGCATATAGAGGGTACACGCTCTTTAGAAAATCAGACTCTGCCTATCTGTCTGACAGAGGTCTATGTTGCTCCACGCTTTCGTTCAATTTCCGGCGTATCTGGCCCGTTGACTCAACCTATTTATCAGATGCTGGAAGAGCAGTTTGATTGCAAAATTAAAACAGTCCATCAAGAGATTCAGGCCGTGAATTTAACGGCAGTCATGGCTAAAAAACTAGATGTTCCTGCTCGCACTTGCGGCCTTTGGATAGCCAGACGCTATATGGATGAGCGTGATGAGCTTGTTGAAATGGCTATCAGCATCCACCCAAGCGGCAGGTTCAGTTATCGCGAGTCTTTCCGGCGCGATTGGCAGATCAAAACAGGTAAATAAGAAATCATGCAAAGAATGCGCAGCGTGTTGTTTGTTCCTGGTGATAGACCTGAGCGCTTCGATAAAGCGATTGCTTCTGGAGCCGATGTAATCGTGATTGACCTCGAAGATGCAGTCTTGCCTGACGGTAAGGCGCGCGCGAGAGAGTTGGTGGGAGCATGGCCTAATAGCTCCAGAGCTGTAATCGTTCGAACCAATTCGGTCGATACTGAATGGTTTAAAGATGATCTTGCTATGCTGCGAGAATCAGGCTATCAAGCAATGATGCTTCCCAAAGCGCAGTCAGTTCACGATCTGGATGCGGTGTTAAGCATCTGCGAGCCAACAATGCAGATCTATCCTTTGATAGAAACAGTGAAAGGCATCGTATCTCAAAGAGAAATCGCAGCGCACCCATCGACACAAAGACTGATATTTGGAAGCGTTGATTTTTCTAAAGATAGCGGCATTATGGACGAAGCTGGCTGGTTACCTTTTAAAGTAGAGATGGTGATTGCCTCTAAGTTGGCCGGTTTAAACGGGCCTATTGATGGGACATTACTGAGCTGGGACGATTCAGAATATCTGAAGCAACAAGCAAGTATATCCAGAGGCTTAGGTTTTGCAGGCAGATTATGTATACACCCCTCGCAGGTGGCACCCGTCAATCAGGGAATGCTTGCTTCCGAGGATCAGATCGCGTGGGCTAAAAGAGTCGTGAGCGCCTATCAAGTCTGCGTTGCGGGAGCGATCGTCGTGGACAATAAACTGGTGGATAAGCCTGTTTACGAGTTGGCCAGAGAGTGGCTCGCGCAATTACCCGATTAGAGGAATTTTCTTATTCCGGTGTCAGCTTGAGATCTGTCGTCAATGTACGGTAAACCGGCCATACCTCGCTAATCATCTTACGTAGCGGTTGATCCACAAGGACTGGTTCTGTTGAGCCAATCGTATCGAGAAGTGTCGCCATCTTTGGTGATGCCGTGGCTGCGTCGGCAGCTGCTTTGGTCAATACGTCGAGGACCTCTTTTGGGGTGCCCGCTGGAGCAAGCATCATGTTGTATTCAAGCAATTTACTGAAGGCGGGGCTTGTAAAGCCTTGTTCAGCCCAGGTCGGGATATCTGGGAATTTCGTACTGCGACGATCTGAGATGATGGCGATGACACGCAGGTCGTCACGATGCATGAATGGCCCGATACTAATCACTGATCCTGTCGCAACGTCTGTCTGCTTGCCTACAAGGTCGGTAAACATAGGAGGTGTGCCTTTGTAACTGACAACTGTAAATTGTCCACCCGTTTCTTTCATGAGTTGAGTCAGCAACAAATGCCAGCCAGAGCCAAGGCTGTAGTTACCGGCATTGATATTTTGTTTGAGTGACAGGGCGACGAGTTCTTTTGCGTTTTTTACTGGCAGATCAGACCGCACTGCAGTAGGCAGGCCGCCGGCTGTCACCGCTGCGACAGGGATCAGATCTTTGTCAGGATCAACGAGTGGTTTTTTGAATAAAACTGGTGCCTGAGCTAACTGGCTATGCAGCCCTACAAATAACGTGTAGCCATCGGGCGCTGAACGCGCAACGGTCTCGGCTGCAATCATGCCGCCAGCACCAGGCCGATTTTCAACAGTGACGGATACACCTAGCTTTTGTGAGAGATGATCGGCAAACGCGCGCGCCGTCGCATCGGTCGTGCCGCCGGGGTTTTGAGAAGCGACAATTCTGATCGGCTTACTCGGATAGGTTTGTGCAGCGACCGTCAAAGTGTTCAGGGTGAGGAGTGTTCCAGCAACTGTTGCCGCAATGAATAATGATTTGCGCTTGAATGTATTGATCACTGCTGAGGTCCTTTGAATTTAAAGCCACCGGTTGGATTTGTTTGTATGGTTCCAACCGTTGGTGAGGGAAAA
>CAINDJ010000190.1 GCA_903847325.1 uncultured beta proteobacterium
GCAGCTAAGCCACGTGCAAGAGCAAGCATTTGTTGCTCGCCACCTGAAAGAAGACCCGCTCTTCTTGTCCTGATCATCTTAAGCTTTGGAAAGATAGAGTATAAATATTCAAGCTTCTCGTTACTCAAGCCGCCACGGGCATAGGCACCAATTTTTATATTGTCATCTACAGATAGCTCTATAAAAACCTGCCGACCTTCAGGAACCATGACCAGACCAAGTGCTGCAATCTGGTGGGCGGGTAGATCTGTGATGTCTCGTCCGTCAAACGCAATCGAGCCTGTGAATTTTTTGTGTAAACCGGAGATCGCGCGCATGAGTGTCGACTTGCCAGCGCCATTTGCACCTAAGATACACGCAGTCTGATTTTTCTTTAAGGACAGATCGATATTGTTCAGGACATTGGCAGCGCCATAGTTTGCGGATAAATTACTCACCACCAAAACATCTGTGTGTTCTGGCGCAAAGTCGTTAATCTGCTCAGTGATGTTCGAAAAGAATTTTGACTCCCCATTACCCAGGTACGCCGCACGGACACGCGGATTATGTTGAATCTCAACGGGGACGCCTGAGGCGATGAGCTTGCCTTGATCTAATACGTGAATTTGCTCAGAGATACTCATGACTAAGGCCATGTCGTGCTCAATGATAAAAACGCCAATGCCTTGAGCGGCGATATTTTTGAGTACACCGCCAAGCTGGGACTTTTCTTCTGCAGACAATCCCGCAGCAGGCTCGTCGAGCATGATCATGCACGGACGTGTTGCCAGCGCACGCGCAATCTCAACTAACCTGCGGTCAACGTGTGCGAGGGAGCCTGCGCGGACATTACCATCGCCTTGATATCCCGCAAAGCTCAATAGAGCAGCACATAGCTTTAACGGTTGCTCAGGGAGGTTTTGACCAATTAGACGGCCTTGCAACAAGCCAAAGTAAACGTTTTCTAAAACAGACATGTCTCCAAAGAGTTGCGAGGTCTGATATGTGCGGGCAATCCCAGATCGACCTACTTGATAACTTGGCAGTGAACTCAACTCTTTATCATCAAGATACACGGCACCCGTACTGGGCTGATAAAAGCCAGTCACTAAATTTAAAAGCGTGGTTTTACCCGCACCATTAGGACCAATCAAACTGGTGATTTGGCCCGTATGTGCCTGTAATGTAACGTCTTGCAGAGCAACGTTACCGCCAAACACGACACCAAGCTTTTCTAGTTTAAGCAGGCCGGGATGCGTACTGCTAAACCAGGAAAGTGCGCGTGCATGATCCGCCTGCACCGCAGAGGTAAGTCTCTTGAAATAGCGTCGAGTCGCATGCCCAAGTGCACCAGTCAGTCCATTTGGCGCAACGAGCAACACAATCAGCAGTAATCCACCGAAAAACATCAGACGATATTCCGCAAGTGAGGATAGCGCTTCGGGCAACAAGATCACCATAACTGCGCCGACTAAAGGTCCCGCAGCCTGACCGATGCCGCCAATCATCACCATTAACAAAAAGATGATCGACTGAAAAAATGGAAACGACTCAGGACTGATAAACCCGTTGAGTACAGCAAACAGGCAGCCAGCAACACCAGTTAGTGCTGCAGAGAGTGCAAAGGCGATCACGCGCACAAGCATCAGATTGGCACCAATTGCGCTGGCGGCAACTTCTGCACCCCGGGTCGCACGCATCACGACGCCCCATTTGCTACTGGCAAACAAAGCGTAAGCAGGGATGAGTAAAGCACTGATTGCAATAGCCATGCAGGCGATGCCTGTACTTCCAAATACATAACCAAACAAAGACGGTTGTGGGATGCCCATGATCCCGTTCCATCCGCCCGTGACGTCTTTCCACTCTGCGATGCCTTGTTCTACAAAATATCCAAAGGCGATCGTGACCATCGCGAGGTATGGGCCTTTTACACGCAGGGCGGGTAAAGAAAGCAAGGCACCTGCAAGCCCGGATATCACCGCAGCACAGAGCATTGAAAGAGGAAAAGGCAGACCGAATTTCATTGTGGCGATGGTGCCCACGTAGGCGCCGATTGCATAAAACGCAGCGTGCCCCAGTGAGGTTTGTCCCACTAAGCCCATCAAAATATTGAGCCCAACACCCACGATGGCGGTAATAGCCACGGTGCCAATGACGAGCACCTGATATTCATTGGTGAGGCTAACCGCGACAGAACCAATCACCAGCCAGGCCAGACCGGTCAGCCAGGAAATTTTGTGGGCGCTCATATCTTGTTCACGCCTTTACGTCCAAATAGGCCAACGGGTCTGATGGCTAGCACAGCGATAGTGAGTGCAAAAGAAAACATCTGCGCATAGGTCGAGCCAAAGGCTGTGACGAGTATGGCTTCTGTAATACCTAAAAGTAATCCGCCAGCCATAACACCCGCAGCACTATCTATACCCCCGAGTATGGCCGCCGCAAAAGCTTTGATGCCGAAGATCGTACCCATGCCGGCTGAGACGGTATAGAGCGGCGCAATCAGGATGCCGGCGATCCCGGCGAAGACTCCCGCTAGCGCAAAGGCCAGACTGATGGTTTTTTCTGTATGGATACCCATGAGCCGGGCGGCGGATGGATTTTGTGCGATGGCCAGGAGTGCTTTGCCGATTTTGGTATAACGCATCACTAAAGCTAAACCGAGCGCAATACTAAAGCCAACAATTGGAATCAGAATTTGTAAAAAGGAAATGCGTAGTCCCGCCAGATCAAACCCCATTTGTAAAAGGGGGGAAGACATGCCGCGTGGATCTTTACCAAAAGTAAACAGGACAATATTTTCCAGTATCAGACCGAGTGCAACCGTGGCCATCAGCCACGCATCGGAGTGACGCTTGACGAAAGGACGCACGGCGACAAGCTCAACCAGTCCGCTCCATAACCCGCACATTATCAAAGCGAGTGGTATAGCGATCCAGGCCGACAAGCCCGACTGGTTGACCATGCTGAAAGTCAGCACCGCACCCAGCATCAGGCAGGAGCCTTGCGCAAAGTTGACCGTCCTCGAAATCGCATAGGTTGTGTAAAACCCAAGGGCAGTCAGACCATACATACTTCCGATCCCTGCGCCGGTAATCAGCGCAGAAATCAGTTCATTGATACCCATGATTGTTATTTGACCGGAACGATCTTGCCGCCGTCATAACGAACCATCACGTAGTCGGTCGGTGAGAGTGCTTCGTGAGCGGCCGTTGCGAAAGGCTTGTCATATTTTTTGATCAAACCCTGATAGCTTTCAATCTGCTCGAGCGCCGCACGGATTGCTTCACCATCTGTGCTTTTAGCTTTCTCGATCGCAAGCGCTAGTAGATTCATGGCATCGTAGGCGTTTGCAGTGCCCACAGGTGCGATGACATCGGCTGGGGTTTTAACGCCGTAACGCTTGGCGAGTTCGCTAAATACTTTTTCTGAGACAGGGGTTGGAGCTGAAAAGAAACTATAGGTCTGGATGAAATGTACGTCTCCTGCGGTAGGTCCTACTAGCTCGTCAAAGCGTCCGCCAGAAATACCCCAGTGCGATACGACAGGCACAGTCCAGCCCATGCGTTCGCGTGATTTCATCATTTGTGCGCCCGGTGCGGCATTGGCAACCAGGATGATTGCATCAGCACCCGCATTTTTGAGGCGACCCAGTTGAGGTGTCACATCCACATCGCTTTGCTCTAGCTTTTCAACACCGGCAAGTGTGATGCCTGCAGCCGCTGCGGCGGCTTTGAGGCCCTTCTCATTCGACTCACCCCACGGGTTGTTGACTAAGACAAGACCAGGTTTTTTTGAATTGTATTTTTTCATCGCGTATTCGATCAGCGCGATATCGACGAGGTCGTCTTGCGCGGAAACACGGAATACGTAGTTAGGTGTCGCGCCATTCTTAGTAATGTTGGTGCCCGCCGCCCAAACGCCTAAAAATGGTTTTTTATTCTGGTTGGCAATCGGCACAATCGCAAGTGATACGGGTGTGTCGATGCCGCCGAACAAAGCCACTACTTTTTCACTCGAGATCAGTTCGCGGGCAGCCGTAACACCTTTAGGCGGGCTCGATTCATCATCGCGCTTAACCAGTACAAATTTCTGACCACCGAGCACGCCGCCTTTTGCATTGATCTCATCAATGGCGATGGTCAAACCACGGACAATTGACTCGCCCGATTGTGCGGACTGGCCAGTCAGTGCTGCAACCAGGCCGACCTTGATGTCTGCCGCCCGACCGAGGCTCGGAATCAATGCTGTTGTCAGCACAGAGGCCGCCATGCAAATACTCAGGACACGTTTGTTGTTCATCGCATGTATTCCAATAAAAATTGTCGCAAGGAGATTTTGGTTAGCTAATCAGATCTGCACATCGGCATGGTTCTTGCATGAACCGCTACATCAGGGCAAGAGCCTTCAATTTTTTTGTTCAGTCTTCGCATATCTGGGAGTCCAATCGTGCCGCAGAATATTCCGCTTCTTGATCTTTCGCCTTTCTATCAATCGAGTCGTGACACGACAGAATTTAAGCAATTGTTATGCCAGATTGATGAGGCACTCCGTACAACGGGCTTTCTGTGCATAAAAGGCACACCCGTAAGCACTGAAATGGTGCGTGACGCACAAAATACGGCCTTAGCGTTTTTTGATCAGTCGATCGACGAGAAAACTCTCGTGAAGGCAGTCAAGCATGCAAA
>CAINDJ010000191.1 GCA_903847325.1 uncultured beta proteobacterium
CCAGAAAAAAGGCGATCCCATCATCGTCAATCGAGATGAACATCCACGTCAGACGAGTCTGGAGACGCTCGCAAAACTGAAAGGCGTTGTGCGCGAAGGCGGGTCCGTCACTGCGGGTAATGCTTCAGGTGTCAACGACGGTGCTGTCGCGATGTTGTTGGCTAATGAGCGTGCCGCAGCCCTGCATGGTCTGGTGCCTCGTGCGCGGGTCGTTGCCATGGCTACGGCTGGTGTCGAATCACGCATCATGGGAATTGGCCCTGCGCCCGCGACACAAAAAGTCCTCAAGCTCGCCGGCTTGACACTTGATCAAATGGATGTGATTGAGCTCAACGAAGCCTTTGCCGCGCAGGGTCTGGCGGTCTTACGTTTACTGGGTCTGGGTGACAATGATCCCCGCGTCAATCCAAATGGCGGAGCGATCGCGTTAGGCCATCCATTGGGCGCAAGTGGCGCGCGACTGGTCATGACAGCGGTACATCAATTGCACGCCACAGGCGGGCGCTATGCGCTCTGCACGATGTGTATTGGTGTGGGGCAGGGTATTGCGATGATCGTTGAGCGGGTTTAATTTAAAGCGCGTGTTTAAAGCGCGTGTAATTCATTTCATGCGCGCTTAAAACGTGCGCCACAAATAAGCACTCGAAAAAATGGGAGCACCAGTCTGACTGGGCTCCCATTTTTAATAAAGATTTTAAAAATCCTCTCTGATCTCTTAACGGATCCCGGAGATTTTTTTACCCGCATTGATACCGTGTTTGGCAAACCAGCCTTGCTCCATTTCTAGCGTGTAGCGTACGGGAGACACGGAGCAGTGTGAGTTTTCAGTCATCGGCGCCATGTCGGCGATGTTGGCAATCGTGCCGTCATCGAGAATAAAAGCAATCGATAAGGCAATGAGGGTGTTGCGCATCCAGAAGCACTGGACATTGGGTTGTTCGAAAACAAACAGCATGCCACTGTTGGGCGCGAGCTCTTTGCGGTGCATTAGGCCTTTTGCTCTGGTTGCATCGCTGGATGCGACCTCAGCCTGGATAACATGCATCCCGGCGGTGAGGGTTTTAATTGGCAGGGATTGGGCAAGCGCAGTGGGCGCATTAAAAACCACTGACAATGCACACATGCAGACAAACGCAAACAGCGCAGCCAAAAGGGTGCGCTGCCTTATAAACAAAAGCAATTGACTCATCGCATAACGTCCATGGGGTTATTCACCCCAACAGTTTACGCGGCGGTTATATTTGTTGCTTGCTTACCTTTCTGACCCTGTGTGACTTCAAACGCAACTTTTTGTCCTTCTTTAAGCGTTTTGAAACCATCCATGTTGATCGCAGAAAAGTGCGCAAACAGATCTTCGCCACCGTTATCAGGTGTCACAAAGCCAAAACCTTTGGCGTCGTTGAACCATTTAACTGTACCAGTGACCTTAGGACCATTGCTTGTCGAGTCTGACATTCGGACTGCCTCTTAATCGTTGTATAAACTGTTTGAAAAGCATTTGATTGAAATTAACAAACTAGATGCTTTACGGCGTATTTCACTCCCAAAATAGGGGGCGTAACGTGATATTCGTCAGAATTGATAAAAGCGTCAAGCTTTCAATTGCGATTTGATATTAGTGAAAACACCCCCATATAGCTATTTGTAACGAAAATTATTCACTTTGTACTGACTGTATCGACCCCAATATGCCAAGCAAAGTCACCATACCACCTGATTTAGTTGTCGAAAAAAAGGCTGCCCGAACAGCACCTCCTCCTATGTACAAGGTGCTGTTATTGAACGACGACTACACCCCGATGGAGTTCGTGGTAGTGGTGCTCCAGAAGTTCTTCGGTAAAGGGCAGGAGGACGCCATGCGCATCATGTTGCAAGTTCACCACGAAGGAAAGGGGGTTTGTGGGGTTTACCCTCACGATATCGCTGCCAGCCGAATAGGCCAGGTAGCCCAGTACGCCCGCGCCAGTCAGCACCCATTGCAATGTGTGATGGAGCCGGTGGATGCGTAAAAAATTGTCTGTCGTATAGATCTATCAAAATAAATACTTTGTTTATCAAATTATTAGCATGCCGATAGGCATAGAATGGTATTCATCCCGAACGTAATATTTTCCGGAATGTCGGAGGAAATGTGATTTCTCAAGAGCTTGAAGTCAGCCTGCATATGGCCTTTGTCGAGGCGCGTTCGGCTCGCCACGAATTCATCACCGTTGAGCATTTATTGCTTTCACTTCTCGATAATGCAGCGGCAATCGAGGTGCTGAAGGCGTGTTCAACCGATATGGATGAATTACGTAACCAATTGCGTAAATTTGTTACTGACAATACGCCTGTCATTCCCGCAGGCTCGGATGTGGATACACAGCCGACGCTTGGATTTCAACGCGTCATCCAGCGTGCCATCATGCATGTCTCGGCTGGCGGCGCATCTAAAAAGCCCGTGACAGGTGCAAATGTCTTAGTTGCCATTTTTGGCGAAAAGGAATCGCATGCTGTGTACTACCTGCAGCAGCAGGGGATTTCACGTCTGGATGTGGTTAATTTCCTTTCACACGGCATCAGTAAACAGGGCGCTGAGTCAGCGCCGGCTTCGGATAAAGAGCCGCAGGTCAATGGTGAGGAATCGTCTGAGGCGCGTCAGTCGCCGCTCGACTTGTACGCGCAGGATCTGAATGCTGATGCGATTGCGGGCCGGATTGATCCGTTGATTGGTCGTGAGTACGAGGTTGAACGCGTCATCCAGACACTTTGCCGTCGGCGCAAAAACAATCCTTTGCTGGTGGGCGAAGCAGGGGTTGGTAAAACAGCGATTGCTGAGGGCCTGGCCTACCGTATCACGCGAGGCGAAGTTCCTGAAATCTTGCACGACGCGCACGTGTACTCTCTCGATATGGGGGCGTTACTGGCAGGAACCAAGTACCGCGGTGATTTTGAGCAGCGTCTAAAAGGCGTGCTCAAGCAACTCAAGGGCAACCCCCAGGCTATTTTATTTATCGATGAAATCCACACCTTGATTGGTGCGGGTTCTGCCTCTGGCGGCACACTGGATGCCTCGAATCTGCTTAAACCCGCTTTGTCTTCCGGGCAGCTACGCTGCATTGGCGCGACCACCTACACGGAGTTTCGCGGTGTCTTTGAAAAAGATGCTGCGCTGTCACGCCGTTTTCAGAAAGTCGATGTGCCTGAGCCGAGTGTTGAGCAAACCATCCAGATTTTGCGTGGCTTAAAAGGCCGTTTTGAGTCGCATCATTCTGTTAAGTATTCTTCGGCAGCGCTGATCGCTGCGGCTGAACTTTCTGCGCGTCACATCAATGATCGCCATTTGCCTGACAAGGCGATTGACGTGATTGACGAGGCTGGTGCGGCGCAGCGCTTGTTGCCGCGTTCCAAGCAAAAGAAAGTGATCGGTAAAACTGAAATCGAAGCGATTGTTTCAAAAATTGCGCGTATCCCACCCGCAACTGTTTCGAATGATGATCGCAGCAAACTCGCGACACTTGATCGTGATTTGAAAACTGTTGTGTATGGTCAGGATAATGCGATTGAGGCATTGTCTTCGGCAATCAAAATGGCACGTTCTGGTCTCGGGCGTCCTGAAAAGCCGATCGGCGCTTTCCTGTTCTCTGGTCCCACGGGTGTGGGTAAAACCGAGGTCGCCAGACAACTGGCATTCACCCTCGGGGTTGAGCTGTTGCGCTTTGATATGTCTGAGTACATGGAACGCCACACAGTCTCGCGCCTGATTGGTGCGCCGCCTGGTTATGTCGGTTTCGACCAGGGAGGCTTGCTGACTGAGGCGATTAATAAACAGCCTCACTGTGTGCTACTGCTCGATGAGATTGAAAAAGCGCATCCGGATGTATTTAATATTTTGCTGCAGGTGATGGACCACGGTACGCTAACCGACAATAATGGTCGCAAAGCGGATTTCCGTAATGTCATTTTGGTGATGACGACCAACGCAGGTGCCGAAGCGTTGAACAAACCGAACATCGGTTTTTCAAATACGCGTGCGAGTGGAGATGAAATGGCGGATATCAAACGCCTGTTTTCACCAGAGTTCCGCAATCGTCTCGACGCAATCGTCCCATTCGCGCCGTTGAATCAGGAAGTGATACTGCGGGTGGTCGATAAGTTCTTAATGCAACTTGAGGATCAGCTCCATGACAAGCGTGTGGAGGCGAGCTTTACCGATGCATTACGTGCTTATCTGGGCAAGGCAGGCTTTGATCCCCTGATGGGTGCACGTCCCATGCAGCGCTTGATTCAAGACACGCTGCGGCGTGCCTTGGCTGACGAGTTGCTCTTTGGCAAACTGGTGGACGGTGGAGCCGTGACGGTGGATGTCGATGATCAGGATAAGGTTGTTCTGACGTTTGGCGAACTACCCACTAAACCACAGGCTCGCAAGGCAGGATCTGATCAGGAAGCTGAGCTGGTTCACTAATGTCTGATCATGCAACACCCCATCGATTGAGCTGTCATCACTGTGGTGTTGCATATCAGCGTCCTGTCCTAGCTCCTGGGGAGTGGGCGACATGTTTTCGTTGTGGTAGTACGCTTGAAACCTATGCCGTGTTTTCAGCCGGTGCCTGGTTAGCGGTCTTGATTGCTACGGTCATCAGTTTTGCACTGGCCAATGCTTTTCCCGTTGCGACACTGTATGTGCAAGGAGCGGGCCAGGCTGCTTCATTTATCGATGCGGTCGTGATTACCTGGAATGTTGGTTATCCTGAGGTTGCGGCGATCACTTTTGCTGCAGGTTTTTTCCTGCCTGCGTGCCAGCTTGGTTTGCTGGTCTGGATTTTTAGTGCGCTGGCGGTCGGGCGCATGCCGCTCTTTTTCGAGACGGTTATTCACTGGGTGGATCGCTTAAAGCCCTGGTGCATGGTTCCGGTATTTTTGATGGGGGTGATGGTTGCGGTTGTGAAACTCGCCGGGCTCGCCTCGCTCACGCCCGGGATTGGTTTGTTTGCGACGGCGACGAGCGCCATTCTGATTACCGCTCTGACACGCTTGAATTCTGAAAAAATTCGTTCAATGGCTCATGATCTTGGATTGCCCGCAAAACCAGCGCCAATTTCCAAACCACCCTCACTAACCATCATCATGCGTACCTGGGCACTGATGCTGGGTGCAGTTATTCTCTATATTCCCGCCAATATGTTGCCGATTATGAGGGTGTCCACGATGGGCAGCGAATCTGCACACACCATCATGGGAGGGGTCATTGAGCTTTGGCATATGGGTTCGTGGGATATCGCACTCGTTGTATTTATCGCCAGTGTTGCCGTGCCACTATTTAAACTTGTCGCATTAGGAACGCTGGTGTTTCTGACGCAGCAACGCACAGGTATCAAATTGCGCGAGCGAACCCATTTATATGTGATTGTGGAGTTCATCGGGCAGTGGTCAATGCTGGATGTTTTCGTCGTTATACTATTGTCGGCCTTGGGGCATTTTGGTTCTTTACTCAGTATCGAGCCTGGTGGTGGCGCTGCTGCATTTGGCGGAGTGGTCATTCTGACGATGCTTGCCGCGATGGGTTTTGACCCCTGTCTGGCATGGCGTTTAGCAGGACATCGTAAACACCTGAGGCGAGCCGATCTTGAATCCACGCACTGAAATTATTCTACGTTTTGCATTAAGGAGTTGCCTGCATGCCTGAGTCATCCAGCCCGACAGGCGCGTTGCCTCTGCCGCGCGTGTCACGCAAACCTAAGCGTAATCTTGCCTGGGTTTGGTTGATCCCCATTCTTGCCGCACTCGTGGGATTGTCGATCATCTGGAATTCCGTTTCCAAACAAGGACCAAAAATTTCTATTGTTTTTGAGTCTGCTTCTGGTCTGGAGGTCGGCAAGACCCAGATCCGTTACCGAGACGTGGTCATTGGCATAGTCAAAGCGATCAGGCTCAGTCCTAAACGGGACTCCGTGATTGTAGATGCTGAGCTTTCAAAAGACGCTGCTGGCTTGGCGCATTCAGGCACGCGATTCTGGATCGTCAAACCAAGGGTGGGTTTAGGTGGAATATCAGGCTTATCAACTTTACTGTCTGGTGTGTATATCGAGACGGACACGGACGATGCGTTAAACCGCAGCTCGGATCAAACGGAATTTATAGGTCTTGAAGAGCCGCCACCGATTACAAGTGATCGTCCCGGTGCCAAATTCAAACTTCGTGCCCCTGATCTTGGATCACTAGGCGCGGGCTCTCCTATTTTTTACCGCCGTATCCAGGTCGGCATGGTGACAAGTTTCAAGCTCGACAAGATTGGAAAATTTGTCGATATCGATGTGTTTGTCGATCAACCTTACGACAAATACGTGAATCAGAGTACGCGGTTCTGGAATGAAAGTGGTATTGATGTCACGCTTAGCTCTGATGGCGTGCAGGTTAATACGCAATCGCTGGTCTCACTCATCGCGGGTGGACTTTCATTCGCATCGTTTGGCAAAAGCGAAGAACAGGTCAAATCAAGTGACGTCTTTAAACTTTATGACACCAGGCGTGCGGCAGAGCTGGTCCCAGAGGGAATCGCCGTGCCAATCGATATGCGTTTCGACCAACCCTCGCGCGGTCTGAAGATCGGTGCGAATGTTGAGTTTCAAGGGGTCGACATTGGTATTGTGAATGCTGTGGATCTTGACTTTGATCCAATCAAGCGCAAGTTTTTCACTCGCGTCGCCGCGACACTTTATCCGGAACGTCTGGGTACTATTTACACCGATATGAAGATGGTTGATCGTACTCCTGAGGAGGTCGCAAAGTCTCTGGCCATGCTGGCAAGTCGTGGTTTGCGTGCACAGCTGCGTAGTGCCAATATTCTGACGGGTCAGTTATATATTGCTCTGGCTGATTTTCCTCAAGTGCCAAAAGGTGGGCGCTACAAATCGTCGTTGCCTTTTGAAATGCCTACGATCGAAGCCGATGATCTCGATAAGCTGCAACAAAACCTCTCCAACATCATGGCTAAGCTGGAAAAGATACCTTTCGAATCTATTGGTAAAGAACTCAATGAG
>CAINDJ010000192.1 GCA_903847325.1 uncultured beta proteobacterium
ATTTAAAATACCAAGATAATTCTTGGTTTTTTGTTTGACAGGAACAAAATTTAGTTATAATTTTACTTAATATCGCCGTGCTATTGTGGCATTGTGATAGGGACGTGTCCTTTGTCAATAAGGAGAAGCAAATGAGCAATTGGGGAACGATTTGCGGCATGAAAATGCGTGGACCTTTGGTTTCAGTTGCTGGCGTGGTAGGGAACGACCCTGATGTGATGAAACGCATGGCTCAAATAAACCAGTATTGGGGAGCAATAAATCCCAAGTGCGTTAACCTCGAGGGACGTAAGTGCAACGACACGCCGATTATCGCCTATCACTCGCCATTCACACTGGACAACCGCGTTGGACTCGGTAATCCCGGGGCCAAGGCATCGCTGGAAATCCTGACTGAAACTGCCAGATTTCTTGAGTCGCTCGGCGTCATACAGATTGTCTCGGTGTTTGGCCGGGGTGTAAAGGACATCAAAGAAACCGTGCGAATTGTTCATCCCGCTGCCAAAATCATCGTGTTGAATGCGTCTTGTTCGCACGTGGCCCATAATGGCTGGGCGATTGGCCAGGATTTGGTACTGCTCGAGGAGATTCTTCGGGCAATATTGCCCTTCGGTGTTCCAGTTGGAGTGAAGACATCGCCCAAGATGGACCCTGAAGCAATCACGAGGCTCTGCCTCGCCTTGAATGTGCCACTCATTATCCACGGCAATACTTTCGGAGTCGTGCCAGCAGAGATGGATGGTTTTCCGATTTTGGTTGACGCGCAGACCGGCGCCACTGGCGGGAGCATGTCTGGTCGCGAACTTTTTTACCAGCACACTCTGCCATTTGCGCGGAAAATCCGCCAGATCAGCAAAGACATTTCGCTGGTCGTGGCCGGCGGCATTTCTCTTGGCGAGCACATATGCGAGTGTCGTAAACTGGATGCAAATGCCGTCGGAATTGGCACGGCGACGGGTGGTATGAGTATGCCACGAATTGCCGAATACAGCCACACGGTTTTCACCGACGCTGATGCTGGAACAAACAACGCTGCTGCGTATTTGGATGACTTTTCCAATATGCAGTACAGGCAGATGCAGGTGGCCGAGAAAAGAAACTTGGCTCCAGACCTGTTCTTGCTGCGTTTTGCTGAAAACCTGCTTGCCAAGCCCGGTCAGTTTGTCTTCGTGTGGTTGCCGCGCAAGGAACCAGACCAGAAGGTTTTTGGCGAACGGCCATTTTCAATCTTTGACACTCATCCCCTGACTCTGCTGGTCAATGTTCGTGGCAAATGCACGAGCCTGCTGAACCAAGTGAAAGCTGGCGATTGTCTGTATGTCCGTGGGCCTCATGGGGAAGTTCCTGACGCCAGCGGAAAAATTCTGCTGGTTGGCGGCGGCACAGGAGTTGCAGCTTTACACTTGTTTGCCAAGAATCACAGGTTTCAGGCCTCGGTACTTTTGGGCGCAAAAGACAAGGCCCATCTCTACGACCGTCCATTCATGCAACACTGCACAAGCGTTCGTTCTGTCACAGAGGACGGTAGCACGCGTCTTAGTGGTTTCGTGACAGATCACTTAGACGAGGCCCTGAAGACGGAGGATCCGGTTTTGTGCCTGGCTTGTGGCCCGGAAAAAATGGTAGAGAGGGTATATCAGATTGCTCTGACGCGCCTCCCAGAAGAAAGAGTGCTGTGCACCACAGACTTTCTTGCTGGCTGCGGCATAGGAATTTGCAGTTGGTGTGCAAGAAAGTCTGGTCATCGTCCGGATGTTGACGGCGTTTTTATGACTAAAACGCAGTTTGGGCTTTGACAGGTCTCGATAAGAGATATTACAGAAAAAACGTTATGGCTCCGAGGTGTGAGAACACATCGCGGAGCCTTTTTATTTTCAAACGAGCGAAGGCAATGTGAATAGTTTAATATTCATATTGCCGAGCGAGTGCAGAAAATATGCCTTATACATAAGGCATATTTTGCGGTTTTCTACCATTATCCGTAATTTCATGTTAAATTAAAAACAATGACCATTAAAGAAACTATTGAAAAAATCATACCTAAATTTTTGTTAAACTATTATCATTTTTGCCTGGCCTTATTGGGAGCCGTGATTTTTGGTTTTCCGGGAAAAGATAAAAATTTAAAAATAATCGGAGTCACTGGAACCAGCGGAAAATCCACAACAGTTGATTTGATAACCAGGATTTTTGATGAGGCTGGAGAAA
>CAINDJ010000193.1 GCA_903847325.1 uncultured beta proteobacterium
CAATCACTTGCCCGCCTGTAGGCTTTAGCGTGCCTGCAATGACATTGAAAAGAGTTGATTTTCCAGCACCATTGGGTCCGATGACGGCTCTGACCTCACCTTGTTGCACTTTTAGACTGACATCTGCAAGTGCGGCAAGCGCTCCAAAATTACGACCAACACCAACGCATTCGAGTATGGTGCTCATGCTGATTGACCTCCGCTAGCGTTGCCTGCTCCTGATGTTTGATGCGATACATGTTTGCTTGAACGCACGAACAGTTTTTTATTCAGGATGCCAAGAATGCCATCTGGTGCAAACATCACGAAACCTATGAAAATGATGCCCATGAATAAGCCCCAGGTTTCTGTCAGTTCGCTGAGTTTGTGTTCGACCATGATGAAAAAGACTGCACCCAGCATCGGTCCGATCAGCGTGCCTTTTCCACCTACGATCACCATAATCAGAACCTGACCCGATACGGTCCAGAACAACATCTCCGGATTAGCAAATCCTGCAAATGATGCATACAGGGCGCCCGCCATACCCGCAAACAAATAGGCAAGGCTGACAATCGCGATTTTGTAGCGACGGGTGTTGTAGCCAAGTGCTAACACCTTCATTTCGTTTTCGCGAATGCCACGCAACACTTGGCCAAAGGGTGCACGGATCAATGCGCGACAAAAGAAATAGCTTCCAAACAGGCATGCAAGGGCAAACAGATAAAAGCCCGTTTTGGTCGTGAGTACGGACCAGCCGAATGGACCCAGTCTGCGTGGAATGCCAGACAAACCATCGGAGCCGCCTGTCACGCTGACCCACTTGATAGCGACGGCATAGCCCAATTGACCAAAAGCGAGCGTCAGCATGGCGAATGACACGCCTGTCGCCATGGTGCAGCTCCAGGCGATACCGATCGCCACAATGCCGACAATCGCAGCACTCAGTAAAACGACAAAGGGAAGGGGAATGCTGGTATGAAGTGACAGCAGGGCGCAGACATAAGCACCCAGACCATAGGCTCCGGCGTGTCCAAACGAGACTAGTTTGGTATAGCCCACCATCAGGTCCAGACTCATGGCAAACAACGCCAGAATGACAAGCTCGGTGAGCAGGGTCATTGCATAAACAGGTAAATATTGAGGTGCGAAAATTAACGCTAGCATGGCAAGCATGCCGATAATTTTGCTTTGCATGATTAAGCCTCCTTGCCTAGCAAACCACCCGGACGCACAATCAATACTGCGAGCATCAAAGCGTATAAAAATACCAGTGCAAAATCCGGGAAAAAGAAATTTCCGAAAGTCTGTACTGCAGCGACGATCAGGCTGCCAAAAATCGCACCCAGAAAGCTACCCATTCCTCCGATGATGACAATCACAAACGCATCGATCACCGCCGATGACATGCCAAGTGAGGCTGTGACTGACGGTGCGGCCAGGACACCACCGATTGCCGCCAATGCGCAGCCGAGCGCGAACACACCAGAGCGAATTAAATTGATATCGGTCCCTAGTGCATGCACCATTTGGGAGTTTTGCGATGTGGCACGAATTAACAAGCCTAACCGTGTGCGCTCTAGAAATATCCAGATAACCGTTGAGGCAATACCTCCTGCAGCGATCAGGAATATTCTGTAAACCGGCATGGGTTCGTCAAAAATAAATAAGACGCCATCGAGGCCTGAAGGCAGGGGCACTTGCAGGGGAGGGGCGCCCCAGAGCAGACGCGTGACCTCTGCAATCACCAGCGTCAGACCAAAGGTCACCAGCAAGAATGCATCTTCGTCACGCTTGTACAGGTGCCTGAGAAAACCGATTTCAAATATCAACCCAATCAGACCAACGACCAAGGGCGCGATGAGCATAGCCAGCCAGACGCTGCCTGTTAAACGGGCCGTGGTGTAACCGATGTAAGCACCCAGCATATAGAGTGCGCCATGTGAAAAATTCACAACACGCATAATGCCAAAAATAAGCGCTAGACCGCTGCCGAGAAAGAACAGCAGAGATGCTTGAGACAACGCGTTAAGCGTCTGAATCAATATAAAAGAAAAGGTTTCCACGACAAGCCTTGTCAGAAATGCATGTAACTGCGTGACCGTTCATAGAACGGTCACGCAAAAGGCAGAAAGATCAAGCTGGGCAG
>CAINDJ010000194.1 GCA_903847325.1 uncultured beta proteobacterium
TTCAACGACTATGCCTGCGCCATGCGTCATGGCCTGCCCCTGATCGTCATTTTTACACTGGATGCGCATATCAATGATCAGGGCCCGGAGCAGTTCCGCGGCCTTGAGCGGTTTGAGGCGCGCAAAGCGGTTGTGGCCGAGCTCGAAGAAAAAGGCTTTATGGTCAAAATCGATGCGCACAAAATGATGCAACCGCGCGGCGATCGCACTGGTGTTGTGCTCGAGCCCATGCTGACCGACCAGTGGTTTGTTGCAATGAGCAAACCGGCTCCCGCCGACACACTGCACCCCGGTAAAAGCATCACCGAAGTCGCGCTTGACGTTGTCGCAAAAGGCGACATTCAGTTTTACCCGCAAAACTGGACGACCACATACAACCAGTGGCTCGAAAACATCCAGGACTGGTGTATCTCGCGTCAACTCTGGTGGGGTCATCAGATCCCGGCCTGGTACGCAGATGACGGCCAGGTATTTGTCGCACACACCGAACAAGAAGCCCAGGCGCAGGCTCGCGCCGCGGGCGTCACGGGTTCGCTGAACCGCGACCCTGATGTGCTCGATACCTGGTTCTCCTCAGCGCTGGTGCCCTTTACGACCCTGGGGTGGCCTGCGCAGACAGAGGATCTCAAACGCTACCTGCCCTCCAGTGTGCTGGTCACAGGTTTTGACATCATTTTCTTCTGGGTTGCCCGGATGGTCATGATGACCACGCACCTGACCGGTCAAGTCCCTTTCAAGCATGTTTATGTGCATGGCCTGATCCGCGACGCGGAGGGTCAAAAAATGAGCAAATCCAAAGGAAACACGCTTGACCCGGTTGATTTGATCGACGGTGTCGATCTGGAAAGCCTGGTCGCTAAGCGCACCTTTGGCCTGATGAATCCCAAACAAGCTGGTGCGATTGAAAAATCCACACGCAAACAATTCCCGGACGGCATTCCCGCGTTTGGTGCAGATGCATTGCGGTTCACCATGTCCGCCTACGCGACACTTGGGCGCAACATCAACTTTGATCTGAAACGTTGCGAAGGCTATCGTAATTTTTGCAATAAATTGTGGAACGCCACACGCTTTGTGCTGATGAATACCGAAGGGCATGATTTGGCCGAAGTAGATACCTCCGCACAAAGCTTTGTTGATCACTGGATTATTAGCAAACTGCAGCAACTCGAACTCGATGTTGCGAAAGGTTTTGCCGATTACCGCTTTGATAACATCGCCAATGCGCTTTATCACTTTGTATGGGATGAGTATTGCGACTGGTACGTTGAGCTTGCAAAAGTGCAGATCCAGCATGGCACACCCGAGCAGCAACGTGCGACCCGTCGTACTCTGATACGCGTACTCGAAGCGTGCTTGCGCCTGCTCCACCCCATCATGCCCTTCATCACCGAAGAGCTCTGGCAAAAAGTCTCCCTGGTCGCGGGCAAGCGTACCGCAGATCAAGAAGCCAGCATTTCTGTTCAGCCATTTCCTCGCGCCAACCTCGAAGCGATTAACATGCAAGCTTGCGCCCAAGTCGAGCTGCTCAAAGGTCAGGTCGAGGCCATACGCGCCTTGCGTGGTGAGATGAGTCTCTCACCCGCTGTGCGCGCCCCGCTCTTTGCCCAAGGCCCCAAAGAAATGCTGCAGCAACACGCAGCCTATCTCGCGGCGCTCGCCAAGCTCGCATCGGTCGAGGTCGTCGACACACTCGCCGACGATGGCTCGCCGGTGCAGATCGTGGGCGATACGCGTCTGATGCTGAAAGTGGAAATCGATGTCGCGGCAGAAAAATCCCGACTCGATAAAGAGATCGCCAGACTCGAAGGCGAAATCAACAAAACTACAGCCAAGCTGTCCAACGAGTCGTTTGTTGCTCGCGCGCCAGCAGCCGTCGTCGAGCAGGAAAAATTGCGTGCGGAGCAGTTCAGCGAGACACTTGAAAAAGTTAAAGCACAACGTACTCGATTGGATTAAGATTTAAAAATGTTCTCGATCCTCCCGCAGTTCCCTATATTGTTTGTCATGAATGCCCTTATGGGCATCCTGATTTTGACGATTTATTATGGAAAATCAGATAAATCGGCGCGTTTCTGGGGACTGAGCGCCATCTCTCTTGGTAGCGCCTTTTTCCTGGTAATTATTCGTGAATTTACTCCGATTGTCTTGAGTTTTTTCCTGGTTAATTTTTTAGCACTCTATGCACTGGTTTTACAACATTACAGTATCCAGTATTTAGTATTCGGAAAAGTTAAGCAAAAGATATGGCCAGAAATTTTTTGTTTACTCTTCGCGCTCGGGTATCTCGCTTTATTACCCTCAGCCAATCAA
>CAINDJ010000195.1 GCA_903847325.1 uncultured beta proteobacterium
AGACCGACATAGACGACAAGAAACAGTCTCTCTACAACCTCTTTGCTGCCTACATTCACACAATACCGCTGGAAGAGCTAATAAAAAGCGCTGAACGGGCGCAGCGAGATGCTAAACTAAGGTATGTGGTAATTTACGGCGCGGCGTGCAGCTACTGCCTTGCGAGAGCCGAACGGCTTGACGGATCGTATTTGCGGACGTTCGCGCTTGAGGAAAAGAGCAGCTTGCCCAGACCCTTGCAACATTCGTCATATCTATTCTGGCAGCACCGCGGAGGCGCGTAGATGCGGAAGAGGCTGCTCAGCCACCTCTCCGCCAGATTATTGAGGTGTTGCAGTAGGATCTCATTACTGGGATGTTTTGCCTTGACATTATCATTTATTTATAGCTTGTGAACACAATTAACGGATCGAAATAACGGTGATGATAACAATGGAATTTAAAAATATAGTTGAGGAAAGGTGGGCTACAAAGCACTTTGATGGCAAGAAAATTGATGAAGACAAAATAGAACAGATCAAGGAGATGATTAGGCTCTCACCTTCAGCATTAAACTTGCAGCCGTGGAAAATTAAAATAATAGCAGATGAAAATTTAAAAGAGAAATTATCCGCCGCTTCAATGGATCAGCCCCAAATTAAGTCATGTTCACATCTGCTCGTATTTTGCGCCAATTCAGACCTTGAGGGAAACGCAGATAGGGTAATAAACAATTTAAAGACTTCTGGTATTCCAGAAGAAAACATTCAGTTTTTGAAATCAGTACTTAATAACTTTTTAAGTATGTTACCTGGCGAGGCAGGGATTTGTGAAGCACAGCAAAATGCGTTCATTCCAGCTATAACTGCAATTTATGCTGCGAAATCTTTAGGAATTGATTCATGTCCAATGCAGGGCTTTAATCCTGCAGCTTACTCTGAAATCCTTGAGCTTCCAGATACTCTGGTCCCTACTATAATTGTACCTCTCGGATATGCAGCAGATAAACCAATGCCCAAAGTAAGATTCCCAAAGGAAGAAATATTCTTCTAAAATATCTTCAATCTATTTTTTTACAGAACCCTTTCTGAATTTATCGCAGGGGCTGAGTTTGCAGGATGCGAGAAGGTAAACCGACGCTTGATTTGCAGTGTGCTTGAAGTGCATCCCGATACAAGCAAGATGCCGTCATACAGCGCAGAAGAATGTCAGCGGCACGTGGACAGACGTCAGCGGCAAAACCAACCCCACTCAGTCAGACGGCTCCTACGCCATCAGCACGAGTGAGCCGGCTGTCGGCACCTACCAGTACCGCGCTGTCTATGCCGGTAAAGCCGTGTATGGCAACGCGACTAGCCATGTCGTCAGCGTGAGTGTGGTGAGCAAGGCGAGCGTCCTCGCCGACCTGAACGCCCTCAGACTCACAGTTATGGGAATCCCAACCTCAGCGTTCACGCCGGGTACAAAAATAGCAACGCTTGCAGTCATCAGCGCGGCTGAGATTAACGTCAGGGTGGGCAGCTATGGTGGGGCAACGGCAGAGCTTAAGAATGCCTTGCTACCACGAACGGACGGGTGCGCCAAGACTGGAAAGCCCGACAGTGACGACTGGGTGCTGACGTGCGCAGCGCAGGGTCAGCTGTATCCGCAGGTGCAGAACCTGATACAGGAGCTACAGGCGTTGCATAGGTCGTGAAGAGGTTTATCCTCTTTACTTCGTTCTTTTTTCTTTCACTTTCAGCGCGTTCGAGCTGCCGATGTCAGCTCACCGGAAGTCAGTCGCCCCCTACTATTATCACTGTCCTTGCATGATTGTTACATATGTCAAAAGCAGATGAGGCAGTCACTCTTTTTCAGCACGGTTTCAGCTGTTCACAGGCTGTGCTTTCTGTCTTTGCAGAGGGCTTCGGGCTTGATCGGGATGTGGTACTTCGGATCTCGCAGGGGTTTGGCGCCGGGATCGCTTATGCGGATGATATCTGTGGGGCTCTCTCTGGTGCGATTATGGTTATAAGGGTGCGATACGGCTTACAATGGATTTGACCGTGCCTCTTAGCTCGTTAAACTCGATTAGGATTACTTCGTTTTTGCCGTCCTTTCGATCTTCTTTCATTGCGATATCTCCTTGCCGTTCTATCTGTGATATCGCACGATAAACACCAGCGCCGTGAGCATCTCATGTACCACGGAGAGTCAAAGCAAAACATTCAATTGGTGTTTAGATACTATTACTCTAAAGAACAGCTAGACGTACAAAAATCCGCACGTCGTGAGACGCTAGCTGTTCCGAAAAACGTTAAAAGGAGGATTAAATGAATCCCGTGTTAGTTGTTCTTGGCATAATTCTGTTGGCGATGATCGTCATAAAGGAGCGAAAAGCCCTTTCGAATCCTGCAGCTGTCCTAGTGATATTCGTGTGCTGCATGCTCATCTTCGCTTCAATTCTGTGGGCTGCGTGAGAACCTCTTGGCCGACGTAACGCCCTTGTCAGCGGCTACGCCACGCAGGTTGAGTCAACCTGCAGGACTGCTTGGATACAACTTATCAGACCCGCAACAGGTTGCCGAGGCAAAAAAGAACAAAGTTGTGATGGCACGATGTCCGGTGTTCGTGCGGGATGCAGTTGACCTCTTTGAAACCCTGGTTTAGATGAACTGACTTCTGGGCATTTCTCCATCATTTTTCGATCCATAATTGGCAGCTCACTGCCTGACCCTCAATCATCCTCTTCTTGCGATGATGTCATCGAATTATGGAACGAAGATGAAAATTAACAGGATTACTAGTATTACGATCACTACGATCAATAGTTGGATTATCCTGTCATTTTTGCGTTTTATCTCTAGAATTACGGTTTTCAAGTAATCGTGCTCGTCCGCCGTAGCGGGCCAAGGCATATCCGCGTCAGATTTCATTTTTTCACCTCTCGTTAAACCGTCCATGATTCTGTCTCAAAATGATTTCTTTGTGTGCTTTCGCACCTTGATTACGTGCGACGTTCTCCGCTGTTATAATAGTTGTTTCAGACTTGCAGCAAACATGCGCTCCACATGGCTTGGTTGAATGCAAGCGGCGAGAGCCAAATGATA
>CAINDJ010000196.1 GCA_903847325.1 uncultured beta proteobacterium
AATCCGCTTGATAGCCATCTTTTTTCTTAATAGTCTTTTTACATCTATCACATTTCATTTAACTGTCACTCCATGGTCATGCTTATTCTTGGTTGCCAGTTTAGGACATAAGGAGATAAATTCCCTGTAATGTTTGAAGTTATGCTTTGCCCAGTAATCCTCATCAAGAGAACGCATTGCGTAGTAGATCGGAGCTGGTATATCACATAGACGCTTCATAGTGTTTTCCTTTGAGAATCCCGTTTCGTTATCTTCAATCTGCGGCTTGAATTGTCTTAATGCTTCATCCGCCATGCCAGGGAAAAACTTTAGGAAACGCTTGATTACACTTTCGAGGGTATCATTAGAGAACGTAGGAAATACTTGGTGAAACGCTTCCCAGATTTGTATGCTGACTATCTTACGGCTGCCCAGAGCTGCTTCGGCTATTATTTCGTTATACTGCTTTTCGATTAACCTGCCTTCATCCAGTTTCTGCAAAGACTTATTAATCGCTTCCGTATCCGTGACCAAACCACTCATTGCTACCTCCTTATTTTTAGGAGTAGGGAGCTGGGCAATACCATACTCCCTCATCCCCTATGTTCAGAAACTATTGCTCAAACCTAACACGGTGGCGTTAGCGTTCTCTGCCTTAATTTCCAGAGTAAGCTCACCACGCAGCACACCATTCGTGCCGTGAAGGGTCTGTGCTACTTCCGACGGTGGAATATCAGTCACCGGCTCAAGGAACGCGACAGCGAACATCGAGTTCTGGATTATCATCATTGAGCATCCGGCTGTGACATTCAGCTGGTCACGGCTCTTGATTATCTTCTGTACTCCGAAGTCAGAGTCGTAAGTGTTCACAGCAACCGTCAGGCGTTTGTCCTCGGCGTCTATGAACTTTGTCGTTGAGACTGTGAACGAAGATATGACCCGTTTCAGGAACGAGTTAACATATGTTTCGTCTGGGTCTCCACCGGCAATCCAGCAGAGTTCAAGCTGGCCATTGAAGAATGATTCAGTCAGCTTTGTCGCACTCGCAACTGATGTGGTGTTCGTTGAGATGTAATTCAACGCACCTGCCAGCCTGCGAGCCGTTGCACTCTCCGTACCAGTATTGAGTGACCCTCTCTGGAGTGCCTGCTCAATATCGGTCGCGAGTTCTTTCATTTTTTTCTGTTTCTGGTAAAGGAACATATCGTCCACACCTGCACCCTTGACCGCGCGTTCCGTTGAGGATACGCTGTAAGTCTTGGCGAGTATCTGGGTTATGTTCGATGCCCGTGTTGGCGCAGTCACATTACCGTAACTGATTGCTGAACCTTCGAGGACGGCATTATCTGCACGTGTACTCAATGCATCTACCGGCCACTGGTGAACCACGTTGGCGCACCTGGTCTTACGGATGCCAGAGAAGAAAGGTGTATCAGTCGGGGTGATGTTAGTCACCATTCGCAATACATCTTCCAACCTGTTGCCGTCATCCCATGTAGTTATAATCATTTAATTTCTACCCTTTTTTGACCCTCATTTTTTCCATCTGCTTCAATACAGCTTTCCATTCAGGCGAATCGGCTCTTGTACCAACTGCCGCCTTTTCGAGCTTATCCAAAACAGATGAATCAGAGGATACGACCTTTTGGGTCGTCCCAGCCAATGCTGTTTTAGCATTAGCTTTCCCCAGCTTATTCGCAAGCTGTTTTGCGTTAGTAGTGGTGGCTTTCCCAAGACGTGCTGCTGCCAACTGCGCGGCAATATACTGGCCATCAGCAATATTGGCAAGCCCTTGCTCGATATAAATCTTATCGGCAAGTTTCCAGAGCGGTGTCGAAGTGTCCAGAATATCTGGGAATTCCTCTTCGGCTTTAGCCATTGAGTTACGCATAGCTTCCGTAACCTTTAAGCCCTGCTCTACTTTGCCTACACGTTCCTCAACTGCTTCACGTGCGTTCATAAGCGACAGCTCATTCACTGCCCACGCCTTATCCTGTGCCGATCTCGCATCATCTTGCAGTATAGCGATAACCTGCGCTTTGGTGTATTTCTGCTCACCGGATGACCCCTTATCAAGTTTCGCTTTCAGCTCGGCGTTTTCTCGCGCCTGCCTATTATTCAACTCAATCAGTCCATCAATCCGCGCCTGTACCCTGTCCTGTGAAGCCAGAGATAACTTTTCATCTTCGGCTGCAACTCTTTCTGCTTCCGCAGCAGCTTCAGCTTCGGCTGCCTCATCTTCGGCAGTTATCTGCTCGGCTGTTTTCACAGTACCATCAGCGTTCCTGTTTTCAGGCAACGACGCTGGGTCAACCGCTATCTTTTCGCCTTCCACTACCGTTCCATCATCTATCTTCTCTAACATGACACACTCCTTTTCGCTTGGCATTTATTGTCCGCCTGGGACATTGGGCTTTTCTCGTTTAACGTCTCGCGACGCAGCTTGTTTATACTGGAAGCAGAACCAGTCGCCCACATACTATATTTTTGTAGCATATTAACTCTGTGACCCCAGAAGCTTTGCATGCTTCTTGCGTTTCTTTTTTGCGCTCTTTTTATAATTCGATGGCGCACCATCCGCAACCATCTTTTTTGCCTCTGCGTTTGTTACTCCCGTTTCACCCATGACTTAACCTCCTATATTCCTACATTCGATTTAATTGTTTGAGTTGGCTCAAGATTCTCCATGTCCTCTTGAGGCGTATCTTCATCAGCTTTCTGTTTACGTTCCAATTCGTACCTTTTCTCTACTGCCATGCCGGTAATCTCAAATGCGTTCAGTTTATCTATCACCGCTTGGCAGCCGGACATGAAACCAAGTAAATCATCCGAGGAAGCATTACCCTCTTTACCTCTTGTCAGCTTGTCCTTTATAAGCATATCCACAAGTGTTAAAAGCACAGGCCACATATCCGAATGTTTGAATCCCTCAATCTTCTGGCCGAGGAATATCAGGTCACGATCAGATTGCAGGTTAGCCGACACCCTGGCCATGACGCCTTTAGTATCAGTATCGGCAGAACGTTCAGCAACAATCTTTTTCTCTGTCTTGTAAACATCTCGGCTGATTGCCTTATCTGCTTTACTTGGTCTGCCACGCTTTTTCATTGAACCTGCCCTCCTGTTGGTCTTCCGCCACCACGTATTTGCGTCATACCTCTCCTATCACCTTTACCCTGATTCATCTTGTTAAGCTCTCCCATTTGAGCCATAAACTGCATTTGTTTCATCTGCGCCTGTTGAGCTGCCTGCTGGTCTTGAGCTATCTGGTCTTTAGTCTTGAGCAATCTCTTAACCATGCGCGGGTCTTGACTTGAGAAATGTTCCCTGTAAAGCTCATACTGGTCAATGAACGGGTCACCCTTGAATTCCTCAAGATTCCTCTGTGCTATCTGCGCCTTGAGTGTTGGGTCGGAAGCTCCAAACCTGCCCATTGGCTGGTAATGGAAATCGCCACCAGCTCCTGCTTGTAGCCGGCGTTCTCGAGCTGGTGCAATCGTTCCAGGCACCGCTTGTGGGCGGCGCGCACCGAGGCCTCGTCGCTGCGGAGGATGTCCCCGGCGCGCGGCGGACGGTAGGTCGTATCGGCGGCGCGCGGGACCGGGCCCCGGCGCCACTCGCTGGGCTCGAAGAAACTAAAGCCGTCACCATAGCCGCTGCTCAGCCAGACAAAGAGCCGCCGGCCG
>CAINDJ010000197.1 GCA_903847325.1 uncultured beta proteobacterium
AGCTTCGCTCCACGCTTCCTTCCCACACTCGGTCGCCCTCACGCAGTTGCGCTTCGCTTCGTTCGCTGTGATCAACTTACGGCGGGACTTGCACCCGCAAGAGTGCGCCCATGCTGGGCGCACACCAAAAAAAGCGGGTCTGCTTTTGCAGACCCGCTTTAATAAATGCCCCGCTCGTGCCGTTAAGGCCGGCATCTCGAACCGTAAGTTCAAGTTGGCCGCGATCTGCAGACTTTGAGCGCATCTGCTAGAGACACGCACTCCCGTCATGCTATCCCACAGCCTATGTATGCCATAAGCATTGGTTCTGAGAATATTTGACCTCTCGCGAACACAGCAGGGACAAACTGTGAATCCTGTACAAATTAAGACTGCACTCAATTACGAAACTGAAGGCCCTGCCTGATCAAGAATCGCATTAAGTGTGTCTATTCTACGCTTGAAGTCACCAACGGCCAAACTTCCCAAGCCATCTGGCGCGCGCATAGATAAAAGCTCAACAGCAATCTGTATCGCGGCCATCACAGCAATACGCTCATTACCTGAGACTTTACCTGTGCCCTGGATGCGACCGGAGAGCTGGCTGACATGCTGAGCGGCCGCCATCAACGCGGCTTTTTCTTCCGCAGGGCAAGCCAGTGAATACTCTCGCCCAAGAATTGAAATATCAACGCGTTCCATTAAATTTGCTCCTGAGGCTGTGCACCTGGCAAACGCTCCAGCACAGCATCAATACGCTCTTTGGCTTGAATCGTTGCTGCACGCAAGGCTGTTACCTCATCGTCTCGAGATTGCAATTGGGCTTGCAAACTCGTTTGCTCCTGCTTAAAAAGATCCAGAGATCCTTGGAGCGCGGCGTGTTTGGCCGACGATTGGTTGCGCAACCCTTCAATTTCAGATTCGTAGGCCGTCACTTTCGTGTGCAACGAACGCGCCTGAACGTCTTCTTTGGCAAGTTTGGCCGATAGGGCATCCCGCTGCGCCTCCGTCTGGGCCAGTCGGGTTTGCAGTGTCTGACGCTCAGTGACGAGTTGCTGCGTATAAGCAACAAGTTTGGTCAGGCGTTCGGATAGGTGATCGAGGTCTTCTAACATGTCGCTATCGTAAAGCAAAAATGTTTATTAGTAACTATGCACTTCCCCATAATAGTTGTCAGGTGTTATTCAGAAAACATCATCTGCAACACTTTTTTCAACTTCTTTTTGACAATGAAAGGCTCATGTAAGGTCTATTCAGTGTTTTTTCTGCATCATTCTAGGGAAAACCCCACTGCCTAGGGGTAAGTTCAGGGTTTGCTTTGAGGGTGCTCTGCATTACCATGCACTCCTTACTGTTCAACTGATAAAAACACACATCACAGTTAAGCGGTAATACAAGGCGCTCATTCAGGCCGAACGTTTCATTTTTATCAAAACACTTAGCAGCGCAGTCAAGGAGCTACTTATCATGCAGCTTAGAAATAAACAGGATTTCTGGTCGGGAGTGATGTTCATCTGCCTCGGCGTGGGATTTGCCTGGAAGGCAACCAGTTACTCCATGGGCACAGCAGCCCGCATGGGTCCCGGATATTTCCCGCATTGGCTGGGCATGCTCATGGCCATTCTTGGCTTAGTCGTGCTTTTGTCTTCGCTGCGTAAAAAAGCTGAAGAAACTGTCGTCGATCGCTTTGATTTCAAAATCCTGGCGATCATCATTGGTGCCATCGTTCTGTTCGCATTCACGCTGCGCCCTCTCGGCATGATTATTTCGCTGTTCCTGCTTGTGGGTATTAGCAGCCTGGCTAGCCATGAGCACAGCTGGAAAGTTTCAATCGCCAACGCTGCGTTCCTGACGCTGCTTTGCTGGCTGTCATTCGTTAAGGGTCTGGGATTGGTGTTTCCAATCTGGCCGTCTTTCCTCGGCCTGAACTAAGGAGCCATCAAACATGGACTTACTCAATAATTTGATCCTCGGCTTCGGCGTAGCGTTTACGCCTGAGAACCTGTTTTATGCGTTGATGGGCTGTCTGCTCGGCACGCTGGTTGGTGTGCTGCCAGGTCTGGGTCCTGTACCCACGATCGCCATGTTGCTGCCAATTACTTATGTGTTGCCACCCATTGCTGGTCTGATCATGTTGGCCGGTATTTATTACGGTGCCCAGTATGGTGGTTCAACAACCGCTATCTTGGTGAACCTGCCTGGTGAAACATCCTCAGTGGTGACGACGCTAGATGGGCATGCGATGGCGAAAAATGGTCGAGCGGGTGCCGCACTGGCAATCGCAGGCCTGGCTTCGTTCTTTGCTGGTAGCGTTTCAACTTTGTTGCTGGCTGCTTTTGCTCCGCCACTGGCTGAAGTCGCGTTTAAGTTCGGGCCTGCCGAATACTTCTCGCTGATGGTGCTGGGTCTGGTCGGCGCAGTGGTTCTGGCCTCTGGCTCACTGATCAAGGCCATCTGCATGATCTTGCTGGGCTTGTTGCTCGGCATGGTTGGCACAGACGTTAACTCAGGTGTCGCGCGTTTTGACTTTGGCGTACCTGAGCTGCAAGACGGTCTGGATTTTGCGATTGTTG
>CAINDJ010000198.1 GCA_903847325.1 uncultured beta proteobacterium
CTGTAGTTTCTGGACTGTAATCTAACGATTTACGTAAAGATTGGATAAAAATTTCAGGACTTGTCAGGTGTTCGATGACATCTAGCATGATGATGTAATCAAATTGATCGAGATTAATATCTGGAATCCCTTCATTCAGATTGCCCCCTGTGTCAGACTACATGTCGTGTAGTTGTTTGAAATAAGTTAGCAGTTTTCTTTGGCTGTGTGTTTTTTGTGCCGTTTTCATTCTCAATATTTTTGACCCGTACCAGGAGTCAAGTGTTGCAGGTGGAGCGAAGCGGAACCTGCAACACTTGGAGTCAAAGCGTTTGGCTTTCTGTTTTGACGTATTGGGCTGGGCTAGTTGTCGCCTCCATGATTCATTTCAATCGTAGAGGCAACACAGTATGAACATTCGATATCCCGCTGCATTTGTAGAGCAAGCTTTAGTGAAAGCTTATAACCGTGAAGGCCGATCCGTTACGTCGGTCGCTGATGATCTGGGTGTGAACGTTCACACGTTAAGATACTGGATGAAAAACAGAACTGGTATTGATCGCAGTGTCCCCGCCAGCAGCGCTGAGCGCAGGCCTCAAGACTGGACTAGCGAAGAGCAGTTGTCGGCCTTAATAGAGTCGGATTGCCTGACTGGTGAGGCCTTGCAAGCATGGTGTCGCGAGAAAGGCATCTACGCGCATCATTTAGCTAGTTGGAAGACCGCGTTTTGTGCGGTGAGCAAAGAGGCTGCGCCTAACGGGCGTGAGTTGCGTGACTTGAAAGATGAAAACGTCAAACTCAAGCGAGACGTAGCCCGCAAGGATAAAGCACTGGCAGAGGCGGCGGCATTGCTGATTCTGCAAAAAAAGTTCCGCGCGCTTTGGGAAGAAGAGGACAAATGACCTCGGCTCCCGAGCGCGACAAGATTATGGTGTTGGTGGCCGCGGCTATCGTGTCGGGCGCGCGTCAGGCGCGGGCTTGTGACGCAATCTCACTAAGCGAGCGCACGTTGCAACGCTGGCAGGGTGAACAGGGGCGCGTGGGTGATTTGCGACCCTCAAGGATTCAAACGCCCAAGAACAAGCTCACCACGCTCGAGCGTCAGCGAATTCTGACGGTTGCCAACTCCGATGAGTTTGGTCATCTCCCGCCGGGCCAGATCGTACCCCGTTTGGCGGACCAGGGACAATTCTTGGGCTCCGAGTCTTCGTTCTACCGCGTCCTGAAAGACGCCAGTCAACTTCAACATCGCTCTGCCTCAAAGCCGTCTAAGCCTCGCAGCAAGCCCCGCGCACTCAGTGCCACCGCGCCGGCACAGATCTATTGCTGGGACATCACTTATTTACCGAGCAGCGTTCGAGGCATGTATTTTTATCTTTACCTGTTTATCGACTTGTATAGTCGCAAGATCGTTGGCTGGCAGGTTTATGACGTCGAGAGCAGTGCCCGTGCGAGCGAAGTGATCCGTGACATCTGCGAGCGCGAAAACATCGCGCCCGGTCAGGTGACGCTCCACTCTGACAATGGCAGTCCGATGAAGGGCTTCACGATGAGGGCCATGCTTGAGCAACTTGGCGTCATGCCATCATTCAGTCGCCCCGCGGTAAGCAATGACAACCCGTTCTCGGAAGCGCTGTTCAAGACGTTGAAATACCAGTCCAATTACCCCAGTCGTGCCTTCGACAGCCTCGCCGCCGCCCGAGCATGGGTCAACACCTTTGCAAATTGGTACAACTTTGAACATCGGCACAGCGCGATCAAGTTTGTGACTCCGGCTCAACGTCACGAAGGTATTGATGCCACTTTGCTAGAAAACCGCATCAAAGTTTATGAAGCTGCTCGCGCACGCAACCCAGGGCGCTGGAGTGGCAGAACACGGAACTGGCAACCAATCCTAACAGTGCACCTCAATCCTGAGAAACCACTGCATCCAGAAATCAACAAAGCAAAGGAGTTCTATCCGCAAATCAAAAAAGCCGCCTAAACTAAATTTAGGCGACAACTAGCTTGAAAAATTCCGCTCGATGGAGGAATGAAAGTTTCACTACCAGCTGCTTTCGGTGCATTCATAACTGTGTCCTAATGGTCTGTGGACAAATTGCACACGCAATTTACCAATCAAATTTTTAGCCAAATCTTTTTTATTGTCATATTCCCTGTACTACACCTCCACCAGTACCAGTAGCTGGAACAGTTCCATAAGTTCTTGAATTAGAGAAACTGGCACTGATTCCTGAATTTAAATTTTTTGCCAACTTTTGATCAAAAGAAAATCTTCCAGTAATCCTTTGCATACCAGTATTAATGATTAACCCTTTCTGATCATAATAACTTCCAGAAAAAGAATAACGTGTATCTGTATTTCCTCCTGATACACTTAATGAATGATTTTGAACCATAC
>CAINDJ010000199.1 GCA_903847325.1 uncultured beta proteobacterium
AAGGCATTTTGCAATACCGTCGCACCTGCCCACTCCGGAGCTTTTCCGCCCGCATTACTGGTGGAAAAAAATACCGGATTAATCAAAGCAAAATCACCCTCGTCGCGCATGCGCTGCATGAGCACCGAGCCGACCATGCCGCGCCAGCCTACCAAACCAACAGATTGTTTCATCTCAACACCAGAATTCTATAGTTAATGTGCGCTTACAGAGTGATTTTCAAAAGCGCTTGCAAACAAAAGCGCTGACAAACAAAAGCGCTTACAGCCAACTTACAAATAATTTCTTAGCTATTATTTTAACGCTTTTAATACGGCATCACCCATCGCGGCAGTACCAACCCTGGTTGTACCTTCTTCGTAAATATCACCCGTACGCAAACCTTGCTTTAAAACGGTTTGCACGGCTTGCTCAATGCGGTCAGCATGCGCAGCATGATCGAGTGAGTAACGCAGCATCATGGCTGCTGACAAAATCGTAGCCAGGGGGTTAGCGATTCCCTGACCAGCGATGTCTGGCGCCGAACCATGGCTCGGCTCATACAAACCCTGTCCGGAGGCATTAAGCGAGGCCGATGGCAACATACCGATCGAGCCCGTCAACATGGCGGCTTCGTCAGACAAGATATCGCCAAAGAGGTTACCCGTCACGATCACATCAAACTCGCGAGGTGCGCGTACCAATTGCATCGCCGCGTTATCAACATACATGTGTGACAGTGCAACATCCGGATATTCTTTAGAAACTTCGATCACGATATCGCGCCAGAGCTGTGAGGTCTCCAGCACGTTTGCCTTATCAACGCTGCACAATTTACCTTTACGCTTTTGCGCAGCCTGAAAGCCGATGTGTGCAATGCGGCGAATTTCAGGCTCGGCATAACGCATGGTGTCGAACCCCTCGCGCTGGCCTTTGAAAGGACCATCGGGTGCTTCGCGCACACCACGCGGCGTGCCAAAGTAGATATCGCCCGTCAACTCACGCAGGATCAGGATGTCCAGCCCCGATACGACTTCGGGCTTCAGTGATGAGGCATTCGCGAGCTCAGGGTAAAGAATTGCAGGACGCAAATTAGCAAATAAACCAAGTGCTTTACGCAGACCCAAAATAGCTTGCTCAGGACGATGCTCACGTGGCAGCTTGTCGTATTTCCAGTCGCCTACGGCGCCAAACAGAATCGCATTGGATTCTTGCGCCAATTTTAATGTTGAAGGTGGCAAAGGATGGCCGTGCAAATCATACGCCGTACCACCAACTGGGGCCTCGTTGATCTCTAGTGGCAAATCAAGCGCACGCAACACGCGCACGGCTTGTTCAATAATTTCTGAGCCAATACCGTCACCAGGTAACACTGCAATTTTTTGCGTCATGATTTTTATCCGTAAAACGTATTCTGTAATGTTTTGAAAAATTAAGCGCCATCAAAGGCGCGGGTCATTAAAAGCAACAGGGCCGGATGACCGGCCCTGAAACAGGCATTAGCGTGTCAAGATCGGTTGCACATCCAACCAGGGATGACGTGCCAGACGCTCACTTTCAAACGCGCGTATTTTGTCCGCATGCAAAAGTGTCAGGCCGATTTCATCCAGACCGTTAAGCAGGCAATACTTGCGATAAGGCGTGATGTCGAACTCCATCGCACGGCCATCAGGTGCAATCACTACTTGCTTTTCGAGATCAATGGTGAGCTTGTAACCAACAAAGCCACGCACTTCGTCAAAAATTCGGGCGATTTGCAACTCTGACAGTACGATTGGCAAAAAGCCTGTCTTGTAACTGTTATTAAAAAAGATATCAGCAAACGAGGGAGCGATCACAGCGCGAAAACCATACTGTGCCAAAGCCCAAGGAGCATGCTCACG
>CAINDJ010000200.1 GCA_903847325.1 uncultured beta proteobacterium
ATTCAAAAGGTTAGGATCCGGTACAGATCTGGATACTATTTTGAATGAGGGTATGGCAGTGACTTTGCCCTGGAATAGTGTCATTGTTTATACCACCCGGATTCAGCAGCAGACAAGTGAGATCGAAGTGTTAACTTCGGATCGTCTAAAGTCCAAGATGACGATTTCGTTTCAGTTTAATGCCTACCCTTACAACCTGCCGCTCCTGCACAAGTTTGTTGGGCCTGACTACTATGAAAAGATTATTTTGCCAATCATAGAGTCTGCTACGCGTGAGGCTGTTGCAAAATATTCTGCAGCGGATGCATTCACCAACGACATTAATAAAATAAATCAGACAATTTCTCTGGATACGACCAATCTCATCCTTAAGCGTATTACGCCGACTGGCTTGACAGATGTGCGTCTGATTTCCATTAATGATGTGCAACTTATCAAGTTCAGCTTTCCCCAAGAAGTTGAGATAGCCCTGGAGGCCAAAGCAGTCGAGCTAGCAAAAGCCGAAGGATATACCTACAGACTGATGACTGAAACGAAGGAAGCGGAGCGTAAACAAATCGAGGCGGTCGGTATTCGAAATTTCCAGAATACGATTCAGGGAGGCCTGACAGATAATTACATTCGCTGGCGTGGCGTAGAGGCAACTTCGGCGCTTGCCGCCTCTAATAATTCTAAAGTGATCATTTTTGGTCAGGGACAGACCGGATTACCTTTGGTGCTGGGTGAAATGGATAAGGCTGATCCTTTAAAAATAATGCCTCAGAAATAGATCCAGAGCGCGGCACACGCAGGTGTAAATCGTGTGCTGTGTACATTCCAAGTCTTAGTTATCGGTGTATTTGATGTAAAAATTGCTCAGCTCATCAAATAGGACCTTGTTTGCCTCGCCTTCAATATTGGTTGATCTGATCGTGATCGTTCTGTTTAACAGCATACTTTCATATCTCAAGCCGATCGGTAATGACAGTTGAGACCATAGCTCGTTGAGTCGTTTGCGCGTGAGATGGGGGCTGACGTCGTTTGTGTACGCCAGCATGATGTATTTGTCGCCATCTGGTGAAACCAGTTGATGCGCGAGCGTGCCTATATTCCAGATGTAGTAAATGTCACTATCAAGGGTGAACGGGGTATAGGTGGAGGAGATGACACTTTGGAGTGTGGGTTTTTTAGTGCTAATTAAATCCCATAGGCTAATGCCTACTTGCCCCAGTGGCGTAAAACGCATGTTTCCAATCAGGTAGAACTCATCCTGAACAGGAGACAGGTTTACGTCCATGAGGTTTCTGTGAATGCCACCTCGCACAGTTATGCTCGAGGATCTAATCCCACGCAACTGTGCTTTGATTGATGCGAGTGTCAGGACTTCAAACTCCTGTTTGTTGCAGGTGGGATCTACCTTATAGGTTGAATAAACGGTAATCACCATTTTCAGCTGCGACCAGTCAAAACCACCTGAAAAAATTGTGCAAGCACTGCTTTCGTCAAGTTTTTCGTCTTCAATTGGCTGTGCGGGCAGGTTTGCCAGATTAGTTGCTGCACGAAAGTCTGTTTTTTGCGTGGAAACCTTCGTTTGGCCTACGGCTTGAATTGAAAATGAAAGCAAGACGCTGAGGAAAACGAACTTTGAAAATTTCATCATGACATCAATATGGGTAAGTGCTTTTGTAGCCAAAATTATTTTCTCGCACAGTGAATGCAATCCACGATCAGGGATATCAAATCGTTGAAAAAGATGGTTTTTTCTTAAACATTTGTTTTGAGGCGGTAAATGTTTGTTTGAAAAAGTTTTCGTAATTCTCCGCAGACATATTGTCCAGAATATCATTCGTTTCAAAATGCTTAATGAATACATCACCTAGCGCACGTGTCGTACAGTAGGAAATCGCAGGCAAACTGATCGCGCCTAACGCTGTACCAATAATTGGAATCGGGTTAAGCAAAGTAGATGCCAGTTTGCTTGAAACAAAAGTACTCAATGTGCTGGCCGTCAGGCTTGTGATGACAGCTGAAACGACTTCTTTTTTAAACGTGACGCAATATATAGCGCATAGTTCCTTGATCATTAAGGTCTGCACGCTTGTGATGGTGACAATATCCATTGCGGGGACAGGGATAAAGCCTGCCATGCTTGCCCATTTGCACCAGCTTGTGACGGTTTGATTGGCCAAAAGTTTTTGAAAATCTTTATTTTCCAGTCCGGTATTTTCTGCGTCCTGCGCAGAATTTACCTTGCGTGACGTGTCATTCGCGTGACTGTAAATGCGACTTTCTCTATCCAGCATTTCACTGGCATGGCTTATTTTGGATTTTGGCATGGGCAGGGCTAAATGAAGATCAACGCAATGGGATTAAACCGTTTGTAAGAATATTAAATCAGATTCTTCTTCTAATCTATTTTTTAAGAAAGTAATTTTTAGCTTTTGGTTTGAAGGTATTCCAGTCGCTATACAAATCGCTGGTTTTCTTTTAAAAAAGCTAAGAAATTCAAATACCCATACGCTATACTCGTTGCGAATGATTTAGTTGTCGGATCTTTGCCTCATTTATTTTATTTTCAATTCGAAAGTGTTGTGCCTGTGATCGTAAATTTAGTATGAAAAAAATATTTTTTACATTTTTGCTTGCGATCAATCCTTTGTGGGTGATGGCGGCTCAGGTCTGTGAAACGCTCACCGTGACGGGCCCTCCAGTGAGCCCACCCGCCTCATGGATTGAGAATGGCAAACTTACTGGTGCCTCAGTGCGTTACGTTGAAATAATCGCACAACAGGCAGGCGTTAAAAACGTAGTGTTTAAAGCTTATAGCAATTGGGCCGATGCGCTCAATGCGGCACATTTAGGCGAGGTCGATGTTATTTTTTCGGCGGCTCAGTCCATCACCCGTGCGCGTTACCTGAATTTTATTTCACCACCTTATGCCAGTCAATTTTTATATGCCATTGTCAGAAAAGGTGATAAGTTCCCGCTCCTGAGGTATCACGACCTCATCAATCGCAAGGGTGCTGCAGGGGAGCAGGAAAGCTTTGGTCAGAGTACGTTTGGTTTGTTTGTTGAGTCAGAATTAACCCTGGAGCGGGCCCCCAACGTTAGTATTTTATTTGACTGGTTACTTTCGAAAAAAGTAGATTATATTTTGGCGTATGAAAATGCCGCATATAACGAAATATTCACGCGTAATCTGACAGATAAGATTGACATCATTTCAACGTTCCCTTTTCACACAGATACTTACATCGCATTTTCAAAACGTTCCAATTGTTTTATTGGTCTGGAGCGCGCATTTTCAACGGCCATAACAAATGATCGTATAAAAAATCATACATACTTTCATCTGATGAACAAGTATCGAGATCTTTTTAACTCAACGCACTAATTGCTTAGACTTGCACAATTCAAGTAATAAAAAAGGGGCAGGTCATGAGCAACGGTATGAGCACTGCTGGCACATCCTACGTGCATGCATTCAGACCAAGTGAATATACGACTGCGCTTTTAAGAGCAATAGAAACGGACTGCCTGGCGTTGGGAAACGGGCGTGTACTTGATATGGGCGTAGGGAGTGGTTTGTTGCTGGCCGCACTTATACATGCCGGTGCCACGCAGGCGTGGGGTGTGGATATAGATCCTGCCGCAATCGAAGCGTCTCAATCACTGCTTGCGCCCGTTACGCATGGACGGACTTGCAGACTGATTCTTGGTGATATGTGGGATGCTGTGCCTGACGCGGCGCAGTTTGATGTCATTGTCGCCAATCTGCCACATTTTCCTGCCAATGTTAGCTATGCAGACCGTCCTAAAAACTGGACGGGTGGGGATGGGCGAAATACGATTGATCGTTTTTTGAAGGGACTGCCAGATCATCTGGCCCAGTCAGGGACCGCCTACTTTACACATCACGATCTGATTGGCTTGGATCATACGGTCAAACTGGTCGAGTCGCTGGGGCTGCGTTGGAGCACCGTGACGCAGTGGACCGTTTTCGAGCCCCCTGAAAGAATGGAGGCTGTCAGTGCGCAAACACGCGCGCTTGCTGAAAAATCCACTCACTATTATGGTGGCTATGCTTTTGTGACCGCGCGGATAATCAAGATTCAGTGGGCTCCTACTTAAAACGCGTAATGTACGATCAGTCGCTGTTTTTTTTTCGTAGTGTTCTGTTTTGCCTGTGCGCTTTGCTCTTTGTGCCGAAGCCTGCCACCGGTGTGACGGCTCGTGCGTTAACTGATCAATTGATCGCTTCAACAACCGCACGCGGTTGTGCTTTGCCTGTTGATGCGTTATCAAAAATCATATGCGATGGTTTTATTCAAATCGGTGTTCGCACGAATTACAAATCTTTTGGCGAGTTAGTCGGTGGTTTAAATTCCGGTTTTGAGATTGATCTGGCTCGCCTGATTGCTAGCCGGTTGGGTGTAAAGGCGATCCTCGTTCCCGTTTCAGTCACCAACCGCATCGAAAAATTGCTTGATGGAAATGTCGATATGGTTCTTGCGACCATGGCGCACACGGTCGAACGTGAACAAGTGATCCACTTTATCAGGCCGCATTATTTTTCCTCTCCAACAGCGATTGTTGGTCTGAAACAGGATCGCATTAAAGACTGGCAAGACCTTTCGGGTAAAACGATTTGCGTGCCTCTCGGTAACTATTCGAATATTAATTTTTTGCAGCATCAAGTCAGGTTAATGATTTTTGATGATGCAAACCGCATGATCGATGCGATTAAGTTTGGAGCTTGCTCCCTGATAGCCCATGACAGATCTTTCTTGATCGCCAATGTTACGGGTCCCGATGCCCCTGCGGAACTGAGTAAGCGCTTTGAGCAAAAGTTTTCTTTTAATGATGTAGGGTGGGGAATCGGTATTCGTCAAGACGAGCGTGATAGTCTGGGTAAAGCGCTCAGTCTGATTCTTGTTGATCTGCATCAATCAGGTTTATTGCTCAAACTCGCGAGCGATCATCGCCTGAATCTCGAATTTCTCGCCGATCAGCGACTGCAATGGTCGGGTGCTGATTGCCTCGGTCAGGAGGGAGAATTAACGAGAACTTGTTTGCTCGAACCCGCGTCGCTTGCAGACACTGCCAGTTTGATCGCCAGGCCAGTTAAACAATTCGAACAATGGATTCATGCGGTGACAGGATGGTCATTACGATTCCCCATGCTGACAGGTCAAACTGCCTACGAGATGTTGCGCAAAGGTATGCTTTTATCCATAGTTTTAGTCACGTCCTCTATTTTTTCCACTTTGCTGTTGGCATTTCTTTTCTTCAGAATGCTGAGCGCCCGATCTTTTATCCTCCGTTTGTCAGGTCGTGCTTTGACGGTTTTCATGATCAACAGTCCACTCATTCTATTGTTGGTTCTTGGCTATTTAGTGGTGACATACGCACTTCCTTATAGCGCCACCTATGCTTTATTGACAGCTGTTCTAGTGATTGGCTTGAGTAACGGTGCAAATGGCGGCCTGGCTCTGTACGAGGCGTCTAAGCAATGCAGTCCTTCCGCGGCGCTTAGACAGATTGTTGTGTTGGCATCCATCCAGCTACGCGCTTGTCTGATCAATGCGGCAAAGGCTAGCCCCGTGGCTGCGTTCGTTGGTGTGCCTGAATTGTTGGCGGTCTTGACAGACATCACCTCTTTTACGGGTGAGCGCATGACGACCTATCTGATGCTTTCATTATTTTATTTAATTGTCGTGCAAACCGTCGTCGTCGTAAGTCATCAAATTCTCAAAAGGCTAGCGATATGAGCCTGAAATTATTTGAGCTGCTCCCCGGGTTTATCAGCGCCTTTTTTGTCAATTTAGAGATTGGTCTAATCTCCCTTGTGGCGGGTTTGATTTTCGGTATTCCTATCGCTTTTGCGCGTCGTGCTGGTGGGTTGCTTGGTGCATTGAGTGCGTTTTTAAATTCCTTTCTTCGTGCTTTTCCCGTCTTTGTCCTGATGTTTCTTGTGTTGAACATCACACAAAACTTTATGGTTTTTGAACAGTTACCTTATTCTTATGTCGCACCAGGTATTCTTGTTTTATCTCTGTGCACCTATTCCTTTTCGGCTGTTTCGGATGTGGTGCTCGACTGCTTGCATCATCGACAGTCAGGACAAAAGGCC
>CAINDJ010000201.1 GCA_903847325.1 uncultured beta proteobacterium
ACCAGGCCCCAACGGCTAGATCTCGGTGATAGGAAAGCCAATTGCCGGTTTCTTCGTGTGAAAAAATCGTGTCGAAAGGATTGTGCTGATGTATTTTATGAAAGACTTCGACCACTTCGCCTGTCACGACATGCAAAATGGCTCCGCGTTGTTTGAGTGCGAGATAAAGCTCGCGCAGGCTTTCAAGGATGAACTGGTAGTGCTGTGCAGATACATCTGGTGCGCACCAGAGTGAGGGCTCGATGATGTAGATGCAGAGGATAGGGCCGTGTTTAAGGGCGGCGTTCAGTGGGGCGTGATCAGCAAGTCTGAGATCACGTTTGAACCAGACAACACTGTAAGGCATGAGAGGTTGTCATTGAGCAAAAAAATTTGGGGTAAGGCGTCAACAGGTAGATTAACAGCCCAAGGTGCTCAGGCCAGGATAGTCATCCGGGCGTCTGCCAAGTGGCCAACGAAATTTACGCTCATTCTCTTCGATTTTCAAGTCATTGATACTAGCATAACGATAGGCCATCAATCCTTGCTCAGTGAATTCCCAATTTTCATTGCCATATGAACGATACCATTGGCCTGCTGCATCATGCCATTCATATGAGAATCTCACCGCGATCCGGTTGCCATGAAAAGCCCATAACTCTTTAATGAGACGGTATTCAAGTTCTTTTTCCCATTTTCGGATCAAGAACTGCCTGACTTGTTCTCGACCGGATGGAAATTCATTGCGATTTCGCCATTCCGTGTCCTCTGTATAGACCAGGGAGACACGCGCAGCATCGCGGCTATTCCACGCGTCTTCAGCCATTCGAACTTTTTGGGTGGCAGACTCGTAATTAAAGGGAGGAAGTGGGGGTTTAGTTTCCATGATGTCGCCTCATAGCCAGGCTACTTTGTTTGAGATTAATGCGCTGCGCACGAAGGGTTGTAGATCGTGACCACCTGTGCTTTCCAGGTGCGCGTTCAGAGCGTTGCGCATCCGAGGCTCCCAGAACTTTCTGATGTGCTCTGAGAGATCTAGCTGCGCTTGAGCGGCGTCAGGCATCGCCTGGAAAAACTCTCCTATGCGATTAGCCATGTGAACAAGATTATCGATATCCATAGTGCTGATCCATCAGATAGATATTAATGATTGGTCGGTAAGTTTGTGAAATCCAGTTTGTCTGAATGACTATATACCGTCCATTTTCCTGGTCTCGCGAACCCAATCAGGCATAGCCCATTTTCCTGCGCAAGATCGACGGCCAGACGAGTTGGCGCTGAGATAGCGACCAGATATTGAAAACCCGCTATCACAGCTTTTTGTACCATTTCCATACTGGCTCGGCTGGTGACCATGAGCATGCCTTGTTGCCAGTCCTGATCTTTACTGCGAATGCCTGCACCAATCAACTTATCCAAGGCATTATGGCGACCAACATCTTCACGAATCAGTTTGAGTTGGCCGTGCAAATCAAACCAGGCGGCTGCGTGGGTCGCACCTGTTTTTTGCTGGATCAGTTGATGGGGCTCAATAGCCCTGAGCGCACGATCAATATACTTTGTTTGGAATAATGGGCCATTTTCTATCACTGGTTTCAGTGGCCTGAAGACTTCTTTTAGACTTTCTGTCCCACATAGCCCGCAGCCAGTACGCCCAGCCATATTGCGACGTCTATGTTTTAACTGTTCGGAACACACCGTCGCGATACCAATCTTTACGGTGATTCCATCTATACCTGACTCAACATCGACGTCATAAATTTGCGTTGCCTGTTGAACAATACCCTCCGTGACAGAAAATCCAACGCCAAAGTCCTCAAGGTTTGCAGGCGTTGCAAGCATCACAACATGTGAAATACCATTGAACTCCAAGGCAATCGGACATTCTTCAGCGAGTTCGTCGAGGATGGTGCCTAACTCACCCCTCTCAAAGCATTGCACCGAGGCTCTCGAACTCGGTTGCAATGGCCATCTCGGATGAAGGTCTGTTTTCATCAAATTTATTTGCTTATATTCAAAGCTTGCTGCGTCTTTGATTGATCGGATTGCTGATTCAATAACTTTAATTGCTCTGCATTGAAATCACTGTATTCTTTTTGCCACGAAGACGGCTGCGATACAGGCATGACTTGGACGGCAGTGACTTTGTATTCGGGACAGTTTGTGGCCCAGTCAGAGCTATCTGTCGTGATGACATTGGCACCAGACTCAGGAAAGTGAAAGGTCGTGTAGACCACGCCAGGTTGCATACGTTCGGTGACTTTAGCGTGCAACACCGTATCACCAGCCCGGCTCTGGATAGCTACCCAGTCGCCATCTTTGATACCCCGATCCTCAGCATCCTGTGGATGTAATTCCAGTAAATCTTCCTCATGCCATTGACTATTTGCGGTACGACGCGTCTGAGCGCCCACGTTGTACTGCGAAAGAATCCTGCCTGTCGTCAAAATCAGTGGAAACTTGCGTGTGACTTTTTCTTCGGAAGCAACATACTGTGTGATGATAAAGCGTCCTTTGCCTCGAACAAACTTGTCGATGTGCATGATCGCAGTACCCGCTTCAGCAGTCTCGTCATTACATGGCCACTGAACGCTACCGAGTCGCTCGATTTTTTCGAAACTCACGCCTGCAAAGGACGGCGTCAGCGAGGCGATCTCGTCCATGATTTCCCGTGGATGTTTGTAATCCATGGGGTAGCCTAATGCATTCGACAGTAGCATTGTTGCTTCCCAGTCAGCATAGCCTGCCATGGGGGGCATCACCTGCGTGACACGACTGATGCGTCGTTCGGCATTTGTGAAGGTTCCATTTTTTTCCAGGAATGAAGAACCAGGTAAAAATACATGTGCATATTTAGCTGTTTCATTCAGAAATATATCCTGTACGACAACACATTCCATCGCCATCATGGCGGCAGTGACATGATGTGTGTCAGGATCTGACTGAATAATGTCCTCACCTTGACAGTAAAGGCCTTTAAAAGAGCCATCCAGCGCTGCATCAAACATATTTGGTATACGCAGTCCTGGTTCTGGCTGCAATGTCACCCCCCAGGCTGATTCAAACAAGCTACGTGTTGTTGTATCGGAAATATGGCGATAACCTGGCAATTCGTGTGGGAAGCTACCCATATCGCAACTACCCTGCACATTATTCTGACCACGCAGGGGATTGACGCCAACGCCCTCGCGTCCGATATTGCCAGTGACCATCGCAAGGTTTGCGATGCCCATGACTGCAGTGGAACCTTGCGCATGCTCAGTTACACCTAGACCGTAATAAATAGCGCCGTTGACCTGGTCCTCGGGGCCGCTGAGTTTTTGTCCGTCAGCGCCTTTTGCGAATAAGCGGGCAGCGCCTCGAACGAGATTAGCGCTCACGCCAGTGATGTCTTGCGTCGCTTCAGGAGAATTCTCTGGCTTAGAAACAAACTCACGCCATTCGTTGAATGACTTGTCATCACAGCGTGCTGCAACATACGCTGCATCATGCAAACCTTCTGTCACGATGACGTGGGCGATTGCAGTAATCATGGCAACGTTGGTGCCTGGTTTCAGTGCAAGGTGATAGTCGGCAAAAATGTGCGGGGATCGTACGATATCAATGCGACGCGGATCAATGACGATCAGCCGTGCACCATCGCGAAGTCTTCGTTTCATACGCGAAGCAAACACAGGATGGCCATCCGTAGGGTTTGCACCCATCACCATGATGACATCTGCTTTTTCAACAGATTTAAAGGTTTGCGTTCCAGCAGAGGTGCCAAGTGTCTGACCCAGACCATAACCGGTGGGTGAATGACAAACGCGTGCGCAGGTATCGACGTTGTTATTGCCAAAGGCCGCACGGATCAGTTTTTGCACCAGATACGTTTCTTCATTGGTGCAGCGCGAAGAGGTGATGCCTCCTATCGAGTCACGACCGTATTTCGCTTGAATACGTTTAAATTCACTTGCAGCATAGCCAATGGCTTCAGACCAACTCACTTCTTGCCAGGGATCCTGAATGCTTTTGCGAATCATCGGCTTGGTCATGCGATCTTTATGTGTGGCATAGCCCCAGGCAAAACGTCCTTTGACACACGAGTGACCTTCGTTGGCCTTGCCATCTTTCCAGGGCGTCATGCGGACTACTTCATTGCCTTTCATGTCGGCTTTAAAGCCACACCCTACGCCACAGTAAGCACAGGTTGTAATGACGCTGTGCTCCGGTTGCCCAAGCCAGATAATGGATTTTTCTTGTAACGTTGCTGTCGGACATGCGGATACACACGCACCGCAGCTGACGCATTCAGATTCCATGAAGGATTCATTTTGTCCGGGGGATACGCGGGAATCAAAGCCGCGACCGCTAATGGTCAGTGCAAAGGTTCCCTGCGTTTCTTCACAGGCTCTGACACAACGGTTGCACACAATGCACTTTGATGCATCGTAAGTGAAATAAGGATTGGACTCATCTTTTTTGCTGTCGAGGTGATTCGCACCATCCTGCCCATAGCGCACATTGCGCAACCCTGTTACGCCAGCCATGTCCTGAAGCTCACAATCACCATTGGCAGAGCATGTCAGACAGTCCAGTGGATGATCGGAGATATAGAGCTCCATCACCCCTTTACGTAACTCCTGCAGTTCAGGCGTCTGCGTGAGTACCTTCATGCCCGCCTCTGCAGGTGTGGTACACGAGGCGGGAAAACCTTTACGACCTTCGATTTCGACCAGACACAACCTGCAAGAGCCGAATGGCTCAAGACTATCTGTTGCGCAAAGCTTTGGTATTTGCGTGCCTGCGAGCATGGCTGCACGCATGAGCGAAGTTCCGGCCGGGACGGTGACCTCAGCACCATCGATTTCAAGTGTGACTTGAATCGAAGACTCGCTCGCTGGTGTGCCAAAGTCACGTTGAATAATTTGTTCAATCATGATGCCGTCCTATTTCATGCAAGATTGTCTGATCGAACAATATCTGATCAGACCAGTCCAAAGTCTTTTGGGAAGTGGTTCAGCGCGGACAGCACGGGGTTGGGAGTCATCGCACCCATTGCGCATAATGAGCCGTACGTCATGGTGTTGCACAAGTCGCGCAACAGCACAACCTGTTGTTCACGATTCTGGTTTTCGGAGATCTTGTCGAGCACTTCCACGCCGCGGGTAGAACCGATACGGCAGGGGGTACATTTTCCACAGGACTCCAACGCGCAAAATTCCATGGCATAGCGAGCCAGTTTAGACATGTCTGCCGTCTCGTCGTGGACGACGATGCCGCCATGTCCCAACGTACCACCCATCGAGAGATAGGCCTCGTAATCGAGTGGCACATCCCATTGTGACTCGGGGATATAGGTGCCCAACGGACCTCCCACCTGAATCGCTTTGATAGGACGGCCAGAACGCGCACCGCCTCCAAAATTAAATACCAGGTCTCGCAAGGTCAAGCCAAACGCTTTTTCAACTAAGCCGCCTTGCTTGATATTGCCAGCCAGTTGAAAGGGCAGTGTGCCAAGCGAGCGTCCTACACCGTAACCCTTGTAAAACGCTGCGCCCTTGGACAGAATAATGGGCACGCTGGCAAGAGTAATGACGTTATTAATGACGGTGGGTTGGTTGAACAAACCCTGGACAGCAGGTAAGGGTGGTTTCGCACGCACAATCCCGCGTCGTCCCTCGATACTTTCAAGCATGGCAGTCTCTTCACCGCACACATAAGAGCCAGCTGCCTTGCGGACCTGTAACGAAAAGCCGTGCTCAGTGCCGAGAATATTGCGGCCCAGCAATCCAGCTGATTCCGCGATCTGAATCGCTGTAGTGAGTGTCGCGATAGCATGTGGGTATTCGGAGCGTACATAAATGTAGCCCTGTGTAGCGCCTGTCGCGATGCCTGCGATCGTCATGCCCTCTATCAGCATGAAGGGATCGCCTTCCATCGTCATGCGGTCTGAAAACGTTCCTGAGTCACCTTCGTCGGCATTGCAGACGATATAGCGTTGATGTGAAGCAGTGTTGGCAACAGTTTTCCATTTAATCCCTGCAGGAAATGCTGCGCCGCCACGTCCACGTAACCCTGAATCAAGTACTTCCTGAATAATCTGCGTACCCGACAGTGTTAATGCACGACGCAGACCTTCATAACCAGCATGCTCTTCATAGTCTGAGAGCGAAAGTGGATCTGTGATCCCCATGCGTGCAAAGGTCAGTCTTTCCTGATTTTTTAAAAAAGGAATTTCTTCAGTCAATCCCAGATAGAGTGGGTGACTGATTGCTTGACCAAGCCCTTGTTCAAAAATGCTCGCAACAGATTCGGGTGTGACCGGGCCAAAGGCGACTCGACCCTGAGGTGTACTGATTTCAACTAAAGGCTCTAACCAGAACAAACCGCGAGAACCATTTCTGACCAGCGAGATTTCAATATTGTTCAACTGAGCGAGAGCGGCAATCTTTTGCGCGACGCGATTCGCACCTACCGCCATAGCAGCTGAGTCTCTGGATACGTAAATCGTTGTGTTCATGTTTGTCCCCGGGCTTCTGCGATCAATGCATTGAAATCCGAGGTGCTCACCCGCGCATGGACTTCATCATTGATGCTAATAGCTGGAGATGATGCACATAGCCCGAGACAGTAGGTTGCTTCGAGCGAGAAAACCCCATCCTCTGTCGTGTGGTGCGCAGGGCAGCAGAGGTGTTTTTCTGCGTGAGCCATGAGTGCGTCAGCACCCATGGACTGACAGGCTTCAGCGCGACAAATCTTAACGATATGTTGTCCAGGCATAGTCATACGGAAATGATGGTAATACGTGATGACACCATGCACTTCAGCACGAGACAGGTTTAAGGCTGAGGCAATATCTGAGACAGAATCTGCCGGGATATAACCAAGCACATCTTGAATGCTGTGCAAAATAGGCAGCAGCGCACCCTGGACGCCTGCGTGATGCTCCAGAATTTCATGAATAGTGCGCTGCACTTCAAGTGGGGATTTTTTCAATACAGCACTCATCGCTTATCTCAGGTTAAAAAAACTTCGATACGCTTTGCAGGGTGCGATAAACGCCCCAGGCGAGCGGGATCCCTACGATTAACCAGGCAATGATGACAAGCGCCGCGGGCGTTTTGCCGCTTTCGCCGGAACCTGCTCCCACTTCGTTTGCCATTGCGCGGTCGTGCGCAAGGCGTTTTTCTTCGGCTAACTCGTCTGGTGTCATGAACCATTTGTCAGCGAGTGGCTTGACCAGTGTGTTGGCAATCAATCCAATCACCAAAAAACCTACCAGGATATACATCGTCTGGTTATAGACACGGTCGACGGGGATGCCAAGATTGATCTGGTACTCGCGCATGTAGTTCACGACGACCGGGCCAATAATGCCAGCGGTTGCCCATGCCGTGAGAAGTCGGCCATGGATCGCGCCGACCATCTGGGTACCAAAAATATCGGCAAGGTATGCCGGTACTGTTGCAAAGCCACCGCCGTACATGCTCAGGATCACACAAAACGCAGCAACAAATAACATCTTGCTGCCTGCGCCAGCGCTGGCCGGTATGCTTGCATAAAGCAGCCCACCCAGTACAAAGAACACAAAGTAGGTTGTCTTGCGACCGAGTTTGTCAGAAAAACTGGCCCAAACGAAACGACCGCCGATGTTAAAGAGACTTAACAGTGCTGCAAAGCCCGCCGCAATAATCGCAATGCTGCCTTTTTGTGTAGCATCGAGTTCGCCGAATTTTTTAGCCACACCAATCAGGCTGCCACCGAAGACCTCTTGCAGCATTGGGCTGGCCATACCAATGACACCAATCCCCGCACTCACATTCATGCACAAAACAATCCAGATCAGCCAGAACTGTGGAATCCCCCAAACTTTGCTGACGTGGACGTGTTTCTGGGTAATCATGGCATTATTTGCCTGAGCCGCAGGCATCGTCCAGCCTTCTGGCTTCCAGCCGCTAGGTGGAACACGATAACTCAAGGCTCCAATCATCATGAATGCAAAGTAAATCACACCCATGACGATAAAGGTTTGATAGACACCTACGTTGGTTGGCGTTGCAAAATATTTCATTAACTCCGCAGCCATAGGCGAACCAATCATCGCACCCCCGCCAAAGCCCATGATGGCCATGCCCGTGGCCATCCCACGACGGTCAGGGAACCACTTGATCAAGGTCGATACCGGGGAGATATACCCCAGACCAAGACCGATCCCGCCGATAAAACCCGAGCCAACCCATAGCAACCAAAGTTGATGGATGTAAATTCCATAAGCGGAAATCAGTAAACCGCCACACCAGCACAGTGCTGAAACCACACCCGCTTTACGCGGACCGGCACGCTCAAGCCAGCCGCCCCAAATTGCGGCTGAGGATCCGAGCAGAACAAAAAAGAGGGTGTACATCCAGCCCAGGCTGGAAATACGCCAGTCACAATCGCTCGCAAATAATTCGCTGAGTAAGCTCATATTGGCTGCGCAGGTTTTGGCAGAAGAAATTCCGATTGCTTTGGAGAGTGGAAGCCAGAAAACTGAAAATCCATAAGCCATACCAATACATAAATGAATGGCTAGTGCTGCGGGAGGAACCAGCCATCTGTTGTAGCCAGGTCCAGCGATTGTTCTTTCTTTATCCAGCCAGCTACCCGATGGATTTGTATGCGTCTCTGACATATTCTTGTCTCTCCTTGTTTGTAATGAGTAGAGCCCTGTTTAACAGTGTCAGTAAAACAATTTCTAAACGTGCTTTGACATGAGGGCGATGATCAAAACAAAAAATTAATCTTATTTTGATAGAAATACTCTAAAACCAAACGAAATGTCTACCCCCAAAACGAGGGATAGACACCTAGCTAATAGGATAAAAAAGTAATGATCCAGATATTAGGGTAAACGCTTGATTAATCGTTTAATTGGTATTGTCAGTAAATTAAAAGTGGTTAATACCAACGATCATGCACGTTGAAAAAGGTTTTGCATATCTGGTAACTGGTCAAGCTCAATAATCCTGCCATATAGGCCAGCATCGACAGCTTTTAAATGCGGGTTATTTAGTTTTCCAGTCGCAACACAGCCATCGAACTTTTGTTTCAAACCACTTGCATCAATCGGATTCAGAGCATTTCCTAGTGGAAAACGAATCTCGCCTGAATCAAATTTTCTGCCATCATTTGTTTCGATAACCACGCGGTCGGTAAATGAAAACGCAGAATCTAGCGGGCAGAGTTTTTCATTAATAGAAATCGAAACTTTGTTATAGAGATCACTGACCTCGGGTGAGGTTGCAAAACTGTCTGTTAACTGAAGCAAACCAACGTCGCGCGCAACAATAGATGAGGCGACAGCAAACTCGGCGCTGAATTTTGCTTCGAGTCCTGTTTTGGGATGATGATTACGCAGCATGGAGGCTTGGGCTGCACCCATCGTCAAGTGTACTGATTTGATATCCGAAGCGGTGAGATTCTCACGTTCAACAATAGCAAGCACACCATCAATGCTGCGATGGCATGAATAGCAAACCGGGTAGCGCTTAATCGATAATCCTGTTTGCAAAATCCGTGGGCTCTTGCCTAGCTCGGTCGCTTCCCGATTCAGGTCAACGCGTCCTGCTGGAGACAAGGCGGCCAGATAACCAGCGTGATGCTCGAAAGCATCGGGGGAAGAGGTTAGCCCCAGTTTTGCGAGTCGTACAGCTTCTAAGCCGTGTGAGGCAGCTCGGCCTGCATGAAAGGGCTTTGTCATCGTGCCAAAATTGGCGACGAGTCCGCTGGACATACTAGCTGCGATGGCCATAGCACGACCGGCCTGATCTGCATTGAGGTGATTCAGATAGGATGCGGCTGCGGCCGCCGCGACAGCTCCCAATACTCCAGTAGGATGCCATCCTTTCAAATGATATTGATCTGATTCCCGGCTGATGAGTTCGGCCCACACTTCATAGCCAACGACGTAGGCGAGTAGTGCCTCGCTCCCGCTTGATTGAAGGACATAACTTTCAGCCATAATGGCAGGCACCAGTACGGTACTTGGGTGACCCGAGAGCGCCACATCGTCAAAGTCCAACGCATGGCCCGCACAGGCATTGACAAAAGCAGCTTGCGCAGCAGGTCGAAAATCTCCTGTAAATGGCACGGGAGCAGAGTCTGGCGTTGAGCCATCTTTGAAGGGAGAGCCAAAAAACTGCTGAACAATTTGTACGACAGGTTCATTGCTGCCTGCGATCATGGTCGCAATCGTATCGATGAATCCGGTTTTAGCAACCTCGCATGCTTCGTGTTGCTTGTTACCAAAACTGGGATTTGCTACGTATTGAGCTAATGCTTGAGTAAGGCCTGTCATGTTCAATGTCTCCGTGCGAATAATTTTTATGTGCCTGCTGATTTGCGTATGGGCAGTATCAGAACGAACGAGGCATGCCCAGCATATGCTCGCCGATATAAGAAAGCACCAGATTGGTTGAGATCGGTGCGATCTGGAATAGTCGTGTCTCGCGCCATTTGCGTTCGACGTCATATTCTTTAGCGAAACCAAAACCACCATGGCATTGCATGCAGGCCTCAGCGGCGTGCCAGGTCGCCTCGGATGCCAGCAGCTTACCCATATTGGCATCGTCACCGCATGGCAGGCCGGCTGCAAAGCGCGCAGCAGCGCGACGCAAAATCAGATCAGCCGCATCGGTTTCGGCGTGCGCGCGTGCGATCGGAAATTGCACGGACTGGTTCTGTCCGATCGGACGATCAAACACTTTACGTTCATTGACATAGGCTACGGCAGTTTTAGTAAACCAGCGCGCATCGCCAATCGCCTCAGCAGACACCAGAATGCGTTCGGCATTCATACCGTCCAGAATGTATTTAAAGCCTTTGCCTTCCTCGCCAATCAGATTGTCGGCAGGGATACGCAGGTTTTCAAAGAAAACCTCTGTTGCATGATGATTGACCATCGCTTTGAGTGGTCGAATATCAAGACCTTTACCAAGACCGTCACGGATGTCGAGCAGGAAAACAGACAATCCATCGCTTTTCTTTTTGACTTGATCAAGCGGTGTGGTGCGAGCGAGCAGCAACATTAAATCTGAATGCAGTGCGCGCGAGGTCCAGACTTTCTGACCATTGATCACATAGCTATCCCCATCGCGAACGGCACGTGTTTTAAGTTTGGTGGTGTCGGTGCCGCTAGTCGGCTCGGTTACACCAAACGCCTGCAGGCGCAGCTCACCACTGGCGATGCCTGGCAAATATTTTTTCTTTTGCTCAACGCTGCCATGACGCAGAACGGTACCCATGGTGTACATCTGCGCGTGACAGGCGCCTGCATTGCAACCTGAGGCATGGATTTCTTCAAGAATCACCGCGGCTGCGCGTAAGGGCATGCCACTTCCACCATATTCTTCAGGAATCAGCGCACCCAGATAACCGGAGGCAGTGAGCGCTTTCACAAACTCTGTCGGGTAGGCTTCGCGTGCCTCGAGATTACGCCAGTATTCACCTGGGAAATCAGCGCATACGCGACGCACGCCTTCGCGGATTTCTGGATAGTCTTCACCGGTTTCGATGCTGAGTAGCTCTGCTGGCTGAGTCATTGTTCTGTGTCCTGAATATATAGTTTGTGTATTACGCGGCTGCTGCTATGCGTTGAGCCATCGAAACATAATTGCGCGGCAAGCCCGCTTTAGCTAAACCGCCTTGCATGGCAATGTCAGGCAGGGCGCGTGAAATGATCTTGCGCACTTCGATGAGTTTTTCGATATCAACACCTGTCTCCAGACCCATTGAGTCAAGCATGAATAACAAGTCTTCCATCACGATATTGCCACTCGCACCCGGTGCGAAAGGACAGCCGCCGAGACCTGCAAGTGAAGCATCGAAGTGTGTCACGCCACAGTCCAGCGCAGCGCTCACGTTTGCCAGGCCAGTGCCTCGGGTGTCATGGAAATGCGCGCCGACGATGATGGGACCTACTTCGGATAAAACCGCTTTGAATACTTCGCGAACCTGATTCGGATCTGCATAGCCAACGGTATCGGCCACGACCAGTTCATCGGCACCCGCTGCCACCAGTTGTTTGGCATATTTAACGACTTGCGAGACGGCCACACGGCCTTCGTAGGAGCAACCCAGTGCTGTGGACAGGCCGCCCACAATGATCGGGCGCTTGCCTTCTGGTTGGCTTTTTACGAGTTCGACGATAGCCTTGAAATCCGTCACGGAGTCCTCGGGAGGGCGACGGACGTTTTTCATGTTGTGGGTTTCGCTGACTGACATGACAAAGTTTAATTTGTGAACGCCCAGCTCAATGCCGCGCTGCGCGCCACGCATGTTAGGGATGAGTGCCGCCACGATCAGGTTAGGTACTTTGAGTGCGCCGAGGGTGACTTCTTCTGCGTCCGCAAACTGAGGGATCAGCTTGGGGGGAACATAGGAGGTCACCTCAATTTCACTCATCCCGGCTGCAGCTTCTGCTGCGATCCATGCGAGTTTATCTGCCGTAGGCATAAATGTTGGATGGATTTGCAGACCATCACGTAAACCAACTTCTCTCAAGGTAATTTTTTGACGCATATTGTTCTCTTTGTCGTGTTTGATCTGTGCTCAGCAGCCTTTGAAATTGGCTTTGCGCTTTTCGTTAAAGGCGGCCACACCTTCGAGTCGGTCTTCTGTGCCGATCAAGTGGTTGTAGGCCTCGATTTCAAAACGGAAGGCTGTACGTAATTCCATCTGACCGCCATAACGGACAGATTTTTTGATTTGACGCACAGACAGGGGTGCATTGCCAGCAATAGTTTCTGCAGTTTCAAGTGCCTTGGCAAGCACCTCAGAGGGTTCGAGCACAGCATTGACCAGACCATAGCTGTCGGCTTGTGCAGCGGTAAAAGGTTTGCCGGTCATCAGGATTTCTTTTGCGCGGCGCTCTCCAATTGCGCGTGGCAAATTCTGTGTGCCGCCTGCACCCGGCATGATGCCCAGCGTGACCTCAGTCAAGGCAAAACGTGCAGCATTGCTGGTGTAGATGAAATCGCAAGACAAAGCCATTTCAAGTCCACCCGCATACGCGTGACCATTGACGGCGGCAATGACGGGGACTGGCAGGTCAACCAGCGTCCAGTACATGCGTTCAAATAATTCATGTTGTAAGGTCCAGGCGCGCTTGGTCATGCCGTTACGTTCTTTTAAATCGCCGCCTGCGCAAAATATTTTATCGCCTGCGCCGGTCAGGACAACGCAGCGTACATCTCCAGCATCGGCGGTCAGACGATTCCACAGATCAAGCAAGTCATGCCCCATCTGTGTATTGACGGAGTTGCCTGCTTGTGGACGATTGAGTGTGACCTTTAATACAAAGGCTCCAACCATTTCGGTCGCGATAGTTTCGTATTGTGGGAAAGCGCTCATTCAGATTTCCTTTTTGATATAGCGTTGAGTATGCTCACCAAGCTTGGGTGGCGCAGAAATAGGGTGGGGCCGCTTGCCGTCGAAACTAATAGGCAAGCCAATAAATCGCATTGCAGTGCCTGGCACCTCTTGTACCAGTCCTAATGCCGCAGTCTGCGGATGCTCGACCATTTGCTGGAGATTATTGACGGGCGAGCATGGCACGCCGGCAGCCTCAAGCGCCGCCGTCCAGTGTGCGGTGGATTGCGAGGCGATGATCGTATCGAGCATCGCGTAGAGCGCTTGCTGATTTGCGACGCGGGCAGGATTATCTATAAAGCGCGGATCTTCTTTCCATTCGGGATGGCCGACGACGGCCGAGAGTGATTTGAAAAGCCCGTCGCTACCTGCTGCGATCACCAACTCACCATCTGCTGTGGCATAGGCTTTGTAAGGCACGATACCGGGTGCACCAGAGCCTTGTTTCGTTGCCAGTTGGCCTGAGGCGAGAAATTGTGAGGCGAGTAGTGAGACCCAGCTGGTCGCTGTTTCAAATAACGATACGTCTACGACTCGGCCGCGTCCGGTGGTATGTCTTTCGTGCAGGGCAGTGAGTGAGCCAATCACGCTCCACATGCCTGTGCCCATATCGACAATTGAGGCACCTACACGCACCGAAGGTCGGCCGGGCTCACCCGTTGTGCTCATGATGCCACCAAAGGCCTGCATGAGAGGATCGTACCCGGGTCTATCCTTGAGTGGGCCAGTGCTGCCAAAGGCACCCAGATTGCAATAAATCAGCCTGGGTTGGCGTGCGAGTAATGTGGGACCATCCAAGCCGAGCTGTTCAACATGACCTGGACGCAAATTCTGGATCACGATGTCTGCTTTCTCGCAGATCAGTGTCTTGAGGGCTTCGAGTTGTTCTGGGTTCCGCAGGTCGCAGACAACGGATTCTTTATTACGATTGAGGGACTGAAAAAATGCCGAGGCGCCTTCCCAGAAAGGTGGCCCCCACTTTCGTGCATCGTCGCCGTCTGATTTTTCGATTTTGATGACCTGGGCACCTAACTCGCCAAATATTTGTCCTGCAAACGGGGCGGCGACGCTGTGGCCAAGTTCTACAACCACCAATCCAGTAAATGGACCGGTGGTTTGCTGTTGTGCATGCTCAGGCATTCTTTATGCTCTATTGTGTGATGTGTCTCTCCAAAATTATGTCACGAAATGACTTTCATCACGAATCGGCTAGGTTCTAGCGCATGATGAGTTCTATAGAGGGAGATTCGTCCCAAATCCAACCGCCGTTACGCCTGAAAATCTCTGGATAATGTCCGGGAACAACAATATCCGTACCCTCGCAAATTTCAGAAATCGACTGCCGGGATTCTTCGGGCGTAGCGAAACACATGTCGCTAACCTTGGCCAGGATTTCTTTTGGATATTTCACCGCGTCACCTGCGAGCACAACACGCCTACCATCTGCCTGGGTAAAGCGAAGTGCTTGGGAGCCTTTTGTGTGACCTGGGACTTCGAAATGCTCAATGCCGGGCGCAATCAATCCTTGTTTAGGTAAGACACGCAATTCAAAATCAGCCAGCAGATCGTGAATTTTCCAGGGGACGAAAATGTCTTCAGGATGTGGGTTGTGGGCATAGGCGATTTCGGTTTCTCCTACGCAAACAGGTACGCCTTTGAACAAGTCCAGATTCTGGCAATGATCAAAGTGCAGGTGTGACAAGAAAACCAAGTCGATATCGGTGGGAGCCAGACCTCGGTCTTTTAATCCATTGATCAGACCGCGTCTGACGCAGTAATGACCCGTATCAAAAAGTATGCGTGTGCCGTCCTCCGCAGTGACCAGGGCGACGTTACATAAACCGAAAAAACCACCTTTAAAACTCAGGCTATTACCACGCAAAAGCAACTCATATTTTGCCGACATTGTCTCGCTCCGTTTTGGTGCCTCAGACCGTGCATTGCACCAGCCTAGGGAAAACCATAGGTTAGATTTTTAATTTGTAAGTTTGTGTGTAATTATGCTCTAAGCTTCATGGTTATTTTGATTTTTACTAATTTTGCTATCCCGATTTCCAACAGGAGACGTTATGAATCGTTCCACGCTCGCCCGACTGTCAGCTGCTTTGGTTTGCTTAGGCTTAACCAGTTTTGCCCATGCCCAAACCAAATGGGATTTGCCCTCAGCCTATGCGCCGGCAAACTTCCATACAGAAAACCTTGAGTTTTTTGCTAAAGAAGTCGATACCGCGACTGCTGGCAAGCTCAAGATCAATGTGCACTCGAATGCTTCACTGTTCAAGGCGACTGAGATCAAGCGTGCAGTGCAGGGCGGTCAGGCGCAGTTGGGCGAGATCTTGTTGGTGAACTACGAGAATGAAAACGCGCTGTTCGGGATGGATGGCGTACCTTTTCTGGCATCAAGCTACGCTGATGCTCGTGCATTACAAACGGTACAGATTCCCGCTCTGGATAAATACTTGTCCGCGCAGGGCATGAAAATTCTTTATACCGTGCCATGGCAGCCACAGGGTATTTATTCGAAAAAGCCTCTGACTTCGATGGCCGACATGAAAGGTATGAAATGGCGTGCTTATTCACCTGCTACAGCAAAAATGGCAGAGCTAATGAATTTGCAGCCTGTCACGATCCAGGCGGCTGAGTTGAGTCAGGCACTTGCAACAGGCGTGATTGAGACCTACGCATCATCAAGCGCAACAGGCATTGATAGCAAGACCTATGAAAGCCTTAAATATTTCTACGAAGCTCAGGCCTGGATTCCAAAGAATGCGGTTCTGATCAACCTCAAAGCATTCAATGCGCTGGATAAGGCTACGCAGGATATCGTGACTAAAGCTGCTGCTGCGGCGCAGGAACGTGGTTGGAAAATCAGCGAAGAGAAAGAGGATGCCTTCAAGAAGACCTTGGCTGAGCGCGGTATGACAGTTGCACCTCCAACCGCTGCCTTTGCTTCGGACCTCAAGCAAATCGGTGCAATCATGCTGACCGACTGGGAAAAGAAATCGGCTCCTCAGGGCGGTGAGTTGGTAGGTGCTTATCGCAAGCTCGTGCCTGCAGCCAAATAAAGATTTGTCATTTTTATATTTTTGTATTTCTATTTAAAGGCTATGTCCCTGCATGAGAAAGTTTCTTGATTTCCTATACCTCGTTGCAGGCGGCATAGCCGCACTGTGCGTGCTGGCCATCTGTGTACTGATGATTGGTCAAAGCGTACTCAGAGAATTTGGTGTGCGTACAGGTGCCGTCAACGACGTTGTGGCCTGGTTGTGTGCGGCGGCCGCGTTTCTTGCGATGGCCCATGCGTTTAAGCACGGCGATTTCGTCCGTGTCACCTTGCTGATCGAAAAGCTGTCACCAGCCGTTCGTCAGAAATTTGAGCTCGTGTCCTTGGCGTTTGCTTCTGTTGCTGTGGGTTATCTGGCATGGTCTGCCACCTTGTTCACCTACGAAAGCTGGGAGTTTAAAGACACAGCCGGTGGTTTGTTACCTATTCCGATGTGGATTCCGCAGATGTCATTTTTAGTGGGAGCCTGGTTGTTTTTTATCGCGGTGGTTGATGAGTTCGTCATCGTTGCTCGCGGTAATCGTCCAACCTACGTAGTCGCAGTCGAAGAGCGCCATGCCCAGGGCGACTTTTCTTCAGACGTTTAAGCTCACAAAAAATACGAGGGATTAGTCATGGAAACACTTGGAATTGGTTTGTTTTTGCTCATCATTATGATGATGTTGTTGTCGGGCGGTATCTGGATCGCAATGACGCTTGCGATTTGCGGCTGGGTCGGACAAGCGTTTTTTGTCAATACGCAGCCAGGTAAGAATTTATTCTCGGCTTTCTGGGAAAGTAATGCTTCCTGGGAGCTTGCGGCGCTGCCATTATTTATCTGGATGGGTGAAATCCTTTTCCGTACCAAGCTCAGTGAAGAAATGTTCGAGGGCCTGCGTCCCTGGCTCAATCGAATTCCAGGTCGTTTGATGCACACGACTGTGCTTGGTTGCGGGATTTTTGGTTCTGTTAGCGGTTCTTCGGCAGCAACCTGTGCAACGATCTCGAAAGTTGCTTTGCCTGAGCTTAAAAAACGGGGCTATGACGAAAGTCTCGCTCTGGGCGCCTTGGCAACCTCAGGTACGCTGGGGATTTTGATTCCACCCTCCATCACGATGGTGGTCTATGCGGTTGCCGCCGATGCGTCAATTATCCGGATCTTTCTTGCTGGTTTCATTCCCTCTGCGATTTTGATGGCGCTCTTTATGGGTTATATCGCCTGGTGGTCAATTCGTAACCCGTCCAAAGTACCTGCTGCTGATCCTCCTTCAACACTTTGGTACAAGATCAAAAAAAGCGGTAATTTGATTCCCTGTTCGGCCCTTATCATTTTTATTGTCTGGGTACTGATTGCTGGTTACGCAACCGCGACCGAATGCGCCGCTTATGGCGTATTCGGCTCGCTTGTGATTGCAGGCTACAGCCGTTCGCTGACCTGGGAAAATTTCTGGGAAGGCCTGATGGGCACAACGCGTACCAGTTGCATGATTATGCTGATCTTAGCTGGTGCGGCTTTTCTGACCAAGACGATGGCTTTCACGGGCGTGCCGCGTGAGTTGGCCGAGTGGGTCAACAGTATGAACTTGTCACCCTATGCCTTGATAGCCTGTCTGGTCGTTGTGTATCTGATTTTAGGTACAGCACTGGATGGCATCAGCATGATTGTGCTGACCGCAGCAGTCGTCTTGCCGATGATTCAGAAAGCAGGTTTTGATCTGATCTGGTTCGGTATCTTTATCGTCTTGCTGGTCGAAATCGCCGAGGTGACTCCTCCTGTCGGATTTAATTTGTTTGTTTTGCAGAATATGACCGGTAAGGACAGCAATACGATTGCAAAGGCTGCAATACCGTTTTTTATGTGTCTGGTGGTCTGTATCCTGATCATCACGGTATTTCCGGATGTTGTGACCTTCCTGCCGGATTACGTGATGGGTAAAGAGAAGTAAGTTAACAAAAATGAGTGACTTGATGAATAGTCAGGTATTAAAAAAGCAGCCATGATTCGAATCATGGCTGCTTTTTCATGGGTACTGCTTGTGAGTGACAGACTGCGCGATCAGGAAATTTTTTCGCATACGGCAGCAGTTACCTGTGCCGTGGTGGCCAGGCCACCCAAATCACGCGTGTGTAAACGCGGGTTCGCGGTCACTTCTTCAATCGCTTTCATCAGACGATCTGCAGCGGCTTGTTCTCCAAGGTGTTCAAGCAACATGACCACTGACCAGAATGTACCAATCGGATTCGCCAGGCCTTTGCCCATAATGTCAAAGGCCGAACCGTGGATCGGTTCAAACATCGATGGGTAGCGACGTTCTGGGTCGATGTTGCCCGTTGGCGCAATGCCGAGACTACCCGCCAGCGCAGCAGCGAGATCACTCAAAATGTCTGCGTGCAGGTTGGTCGCTACGAGCGTATCGAGGGTGGCAGGGCGATTGACCATGCGCGCTGTGGCTGCATCCACGAGTTCTTTATCCCAGGTCACGTCCGGGAATTCTTTTGCGATCTGCACCGCGATCTCATCCCACATCACCATCGCGTGGCGCTGTGCATTGGATTTTGTGATAACGGTCAGCAGTTTACGTGGTCGGGATTGGGCCAGCCTGAAGGCATAGCGCATGATGCGCTCGACCCCTGCTCGCGTCATCATGCTGACATCGGTCGCCACCTCGATGGGGTGGCCTTGATGTGCACGGCCACCGACGCCGGAGTATTCGCCCTCTGAGTTTTCGCGCACGATCACCCAGTTCAGTTGCTCTGGTGTGCAGCGCTTGAGCGGGGCATCAATGCCGGGCAGGATGCGGGTTGGGCGGACATTGGCGTACTGATCAAAGCCCTGACAAATTTTCAGGCGCAAACCCCAAAGCGTGATGTGGTCCGGGATATGTGGATCGCCGGCTGAGCCGAAAAGAATCGCATCCTTATCGCGCAACGCATCCAGACCATTCTCAGGCATCATGACGCCATGCGCACGGTAATAGTCGCCACCCCAATCAAAACTTTCAAATTCAAATTTGAGTAATGGGTCACGCGCGGCAAGCGCCTGCAGGACTTTTTGTCCTTCGGGAATGACTTCTTTGCCAATGCCGTCGCCTGGAATGGCGGCGATACGATAGGTTTTCATGCGGCGTCCTTAAATATTACGCGTTAGCTGTTAGGGCGAAAGCATAACGCAGGTTCATCGAACCAGTCTCGCTCAAGGCGCAAGCGTTGCGCCATGGCCAGAGCAAAAGGGGCAGCTTCAAGCAAAATATTTAACTGAAAATCGTTCAGTTTGAGCCCTGCGTTAATGGCCATACGAATCGTGAGTTCCTGAGTCCTGGCGTCGCAATGACTCGTATTGGGTGTTAAATCAGGCGTATCGATAGCAGGGGCTTTTGTCTGATGATCGAGTGTTGGACGAACGGTATGCCAGGCGGATGCTTGCTCGTAGGTATGTCCTGCACGCAGCACTAACGCGTCGGTTTGCGGCGCACCGACCAGTTGCATGCCCATTGGCAGACCTGCATCGTTAAAGCCGCAGCAGACTGAGAGGGCGGGGCCGCCTGTAATATTGGCAGGTACCTGCGCATTCGCGCGTTTCCAGAAATTAATCGGACGATGCGCACTGATGGTCGGAGCAGGTCCAAAGCCTTGCATCAGTAGCAGATCATATTTTTGATAGATCGGTTGCATCTGCGCAATCATTTTATGATGCTCGCGCGAGGCCGCAACATAATCAACTGACTGGAACATCACCGCAGGCAGAATGCGAGTCAGGAAGTCCTGACCGTATTCTGAGGTACGGTTGATGAGCCCATGCTGGTGCACGGCAAAAATTTCTGTTTCTGCCAATACGACTTTGACATCCGTGTAATCTTGCATGGGGCGGATCTGGCAGTCTTCGACAATAGCCCCTAGTTTTTGCAGTGTCCTGACGGCTTCTTCCAGTGCTTTTTTGTGATCGTCACTGACAGGTAATTCTTTTTCCCACACAGAGCGAAGCACACCTATGCGCAAGCCTTTGATACCACCTTCTAGTGACTGGCGGTAATTGGGGATGGCCTGTACAAAACTATTTCCATCGGCTGGATCATGCGCTGCGATGGACTGCAGCAGCAATGAGCAGTCCTCAACCGTGCGCGCCATCGGGCCGCAGTGATCGAGCGAAAAAGAATTTGGCATGACGCCCGCGCGACTGACTAGGCCAGAGCTCGGCATGAAGCCCGCTATGCCGCAAAAGGAGGCTGGGCCACGAATCGAGCCTCCCGTGTCTGAGCCGAGTGCACCAGGAACAAAGCCTGCGGCGACCGCCGCACCTGAGCCGCTTGAAGAGCCTCCAGTAAACCTATCTAGCCCCCAGGGGTTGCGCACAGGGGGCCATGGCAAGTCTAGCGAGGGACCACCATGCGCGAACTCGTGTGTGGCGAGCTTGCCAAACATCAGTGCGCCAGACTGATAGAGCCTTTTGACGATGGCAGCATCATTTTTGGGGATATGTTTCTCGCCGGTGCGTGAGCCACCTGTTGTCAGGATGCCGGCAGTATTAAATATATCTTTCGCAGCGATGGGAATTCCATGCAGAGGACCGCGATAGTTACCGCTCATGATTTCGGATTCTGCTGTTTGCGCCTGTTTGCGTGCCAGTTCAAAAGTGGGGGTAATAAATGCGTGAATCTGTTGATCGAGTTCTTGCACACGCGCGCTTAAGTGATCAACATACTCGACCGGTGAGAGTTGTTTGCTGCGAATTAATTCTGCAGTGGCGGCCAGTGTCAGGTCATGCAGATTGTCATGCTTCATGTTTTGCCCGAATGTTTAGTGTTTAGTGGGTTGATAAGTCTTGTTAGAGAGGATCAAGCCCTTGGCCTCGAATGACTTCAATGACTGCTGGGGTGCGCATGAGCGCGACGATTGCGCTGATCGCCTGATCTTCAGTTGACTCTTTGAATATGCCCAAAGAAAAAATTGTCGATTGTTGCGCTGCGGGCGGCAGCTTGGCAAAGATATCAATGCCTGAGACTTGCATGAGCTCGCTCATTTGCTGCACAGCAAGAACGGCCTCGCCGCGCGCGACCGGCTCGCCTGTCAGACCCTCGGCTAAGACAGTGGCCTTGGCGAGTACTTCTTGTTCGATACCTAATTGCTTGATGAGTTGCGCAAAATACAAACCACTCGCCCCTTGTTTGGACATGACGATAGAGGGAGTAGCCAAGAGGGTTGCTTTTAACGCTTCGACTGTCGAGATGTCAGGTGCTTTTGCGCCTTGCCTGACTGCCATGCCAACATCAGAGCTCACCAAGTCGATGCGGCTCGCGGGGCGAAGGATTGCTTCGGTTGCGAGTGCGTCAATGGCACTGTCTACAGCAAAAATGATATCGCCTCGGCTGCCTGCACGAATTTTTTCACACAGTTGGACCGTTGCACCAAAGTCAAATTCAATGCTGCGACCCGTTACCCGTTCGAGTTCGGGTGTAATGGTGTTCAGTACATTGCGTACAGCTAGCGTTGAAAATATTTTTAATGGTTTTGAGTTCGATGTCATCGTTGTCTTTTTTTCTAGTTTGGAATTTGAAAAGATCATACCTGAGCGCTGCAAAGAACAATCTTGTTTAACTGACCGTTCAATAGCCTTCGATGTCCTGTACAACAACAGTCAGGAAATCTATGAATGCTTTGACTTTTGCGGACAAATTACGTCGCGGTAGGTAGACCACGTGTACTTCTGGTCCATCCACGACATATTGCGCAAGCACCCTGACAAGCTTGCCGCTTTTTAAGGCCTCTGCAGCAATAAAGTTACTAATCATCGTGATACCTCCTCCTGCGACAGCCGCTTCCAGGAGGGATTCTGCATTGTTAATGTTCAGGCTACCGGTCACGGTCTGGGAGACGACTTGTCCATTTTTAGAGAATTGCCATGGTCTGTGTTCAGCGGTCATCGGGAGCAAATAGGCCAGACACTGGTGTTGCGCGAGGTCTTCAGGTGTTTGAGGCGCACCATGTATTTTTATGTACTCGGGGGATGCGCAGGCAGAAAACGTCAGTCTGCAGAGCTTTTTTGCAATGACGCGAGAATCGCTGATGGGGCCGATATGAATCGCTGCGTCCATCCCTTCATAGGCGAGATCCACCACCCGGTCGCTGAGCTCGACATCAACAATCAGGTCCGGATGGTCTTGCGTAAAACTTAGTAATTTCGGTGTAATGACCCGACGACCAAAACCAACCGGCATTTGCACGCGCAATCTGCCTTTGGGCGTTGCGGTGCTGAGTGTGATCGCACTCTCCGCATCATCAACTTCGGCCAGGATGTTGCGGCAGCGCTCAAAAAATGTCGCGCCCTCATCGGTCAGGCTAACCAGACGCGTAGAGCGCTGTAGCAGTTTGACACCAAGTTCCTGCTCCAGACGCGCAACGGACTTACTGACCGCAGAGGCCGTCAGGCCAAGTCTCTGGGCGGCTACAGTAAAGCTGCAGGTTTCGGCCACTTTGGCAAAAACAAGTAATGCATTGAGATTTCGCATATTTAAACAAGTCGATTCGTGAAATTCATTCAGTATTGTTTTTCATTTTATCGGATTGACCCAAAATTAATCAGTAGTTAGGATGTCGGTTAGCGATAAATAAACAAAATAACAATTCCCCCTAAGGGATACAGAGACAACTCGCCAGAGATATACCTGGCGTGAAGGAACCTACATGCTGTTGCAACAACCTGGCCAGATCGGCAACTTACGGCTAAAAAACCGTGTACTGATGGCGCCTATGGGCACAAATTACAGTACGACAGACGGCTTTTCTACCCAGAGAGATTGCGAGTATTACGCCGAGCGGGCGCGCGGTGGGGTGGCTATGATCATGACTGAGGCGATGATCGTGACCGAATCCGCACGTTCTCACCATAACTCCTTGTGTTGCTATCACGATAGATTCATCCCCGGACTTGCCAGACTGGTTGACGGTATCAAGGCGCATGATTGCCGGGTGTTTGGGCAACTCAATCATCGTGGCGCGCTATTGCGACGTGCGGTTTTGAATATGGAACCGGTCGGTCCTTCGGACTGGTTTAACCCGAACACAGGGGACGCAGTGCGTGCCCTGCGCGTATCTGAAATTCATGAAATCCAAAAACTATTTGTAGCCGCTGCCCGCAGGCTTTGGCTGGCGGGCTACGACGGTATAGAAATTCATGCGGGTAATGGCTATTTGTTTCAGCAGTTTTTCACGCGTCGCGTGAATCAACGTACCGATGAATATGGTGGCTCCATCCAGAACCGGATGCGTATGCTGCTCGAGACCATTGACCGTGTCCATCAGGCTTTACCAGATCTCTGTCTGGTTGTGCGCTTAAGTGCAAGTGAGTTTGTTGACGGTGGATACACGCTTGAGGAAATCATTGAGTTGGCGCAGGCGGTTGAACGTACAGGTGTCGCCGCAATAGACTTGTCTGGTGGCAGCAATGAGAGTCCGCAATTATCCAAATATTGTATTCAGCCACCATCATTTCCGCGCGGCTGTCTGGCACCCACAGCTAAGCCCATTAAAGAAGCGCTTGGTATTCCGGTGTTTGTAGCAGGACGTATTGTTGAGGGGGCAGATGCTGAGCAAGTATTAGCTTCAGGAAGCGCAGACTTTATTTCAGTAGGTCGTGCGCTCTATGCCGATCCGCATTGGGCATTGAAAGCGTTTGGAGAGATCAAGGCACCTATTCGCCAATGCATCGCCTGCAATGTTTGTTTTGAGCGACTGACCTTGGAGAAAGATGTCTCCTGCGTACAGAATCCAATGGTGGGTACGGAGTTTGAGGCGCTTGAATACGCCGAACCACAGTTGTTTACCCCGCCAGCAGGACCACGCAAACGTGTATTGATCCTGGGGGCTGGGGTCGCTGGAATAGAAGCCGCACGCATTGCACGTGGTCGAGGGCATGAAGTAGAAATCTGGGAAAAGAGTACGCGTGTAGGCGGGCAAGTTCACCTCGCAGTCGCTGCCCCCGATAAAACAGAAGTTCAACCCGTATGGGACTACCGCTGGCAAGAAATTATGGAAATGAAAGTGCCTGTGAAAACGGGTGTCAATGCTGATGCCGCAATGATGCGTGCATTTAATCCTGACTATGTTGTGGTGGCAACAGGCTCTGTACCGCGTGATCCGCCGCTCGATACCTCCAAAGTATCGGCAAATATTCAGATCATGCATGCGTGGGATGCTTTTACGCAACCTGAGCGAATAGCTGCTGGTGCGCGTGTCACTGTGATAGGTGGCGGCATGGTCGGGGTAGAAATCGCAGACCTGTTACGTTTGAAAAAGTGCGATATTCAAGTACTTGAAATGCAGGCAACTGCGGCCAATGGGATGGCGCGAAATAATAAATTTGAACTGCTTGAGCGGATTGCTGAGGATGGTGTGCGCGTCATCACGAAATGTCGGATTCAGTCTCTGAATGATCAGAACATCGAGGTGCAGATCGATCAGGCACAAATAACGACGCTTGAGATTGGAGATGTTCTGATTTTTGCAACGGGTCCGCGTGCCAATACCTCTGTGCTCGAGGATGTTATTTCTCTGGGCGTTCCTTATGCCCAGGTCGGTGACTGCAATGCACCAGGTGATTTTTTAACGGCAATCCGTGATGCATGGATGGTCGGATTAAGTATTGATCAACATTCTTTTTCAGGTAAACAAGCATGACAGCTGCACAATTAAATTCGCAACCACTGCCCCAATACGAAGTGTTTGCTGTTAAATATGCGACGCGTGATGCGCTACGCAAGAACCACTTTATTGGAGGCGATCCGCATGATGGTCCAATGCCCATGGATTATTTTTTGTGGGTGGTCCGCAGTCCCGAACACACGTTTGTAGTGGATACAGGATTTGGTGCGGAGATTGCCGCCAAACGTGGACGTACACTACTGCGCACGCCAGCCGAAGGCTTAGCCTTGCTGGATGTCGACGTAGAAAAAGTCAAGGATGTCATCATCACCCATCTGCATTACGACCATGTTGGTACGTTTGATAGTTTTCCGATCGCTCAATTTCATTTGCAGGATGATGAAATGGCTTATGCGACTGGGCGTCACATGCGTCATAAGCAATTCAATCACGGCTATGAGGTTGATGAGGTCGTTGGCATGGTCCGCATGGTCTACAAGGACCGCGTGAGTTTTTATAACGGCGAGGCAGAGCTCGCTCCAGGCGTATCGATCCATCGTATCGGTGGTCACACCCATGGTGTGCAATGTGTGCGCGTCAATACCCGCCGTGGCTGGGTCGTACTCGCATCGGATACCAGTCACTATTACGAACATTTTGAAAAGAAGCGTGCATTCACGACGATGTTTAACGTTGCGGAGGCTGTGGATGGTTATGGCAAGCTCGAGCAGCTCGCAGATTCGCTTAAACACATCGTTCCTGGCCATGACCCACTCGTGATGCAGCGCTATCCGGCAGCTTCGAAAGCGCTGGAGGGTATTGCAGTCCGGCTGGATGCTGTCCCGACTTATTAGGCGTTGTCAATAAAACGCATATAAGAAATAAAAAGCACATAAGGCGAGTCATGAAACTATTTTCTTCGATGCTGTTGATTAGTTCTTTATTTGTGTCGGGGAGCGTCTGTGTCCAGGCACAGGACTACCCTTCGCGTCCCGTGCAAGTGATGATTGGCTTTCCGCCTGGTGGCAGCTCAGACATTGTGGGGCGATATGTCATGCAGAAAATGACAGATCTGACAGGGAACCAATTCGTTGTTGAAAATAGAACCGGTGCGGGTGGCAATCTTGCTTTTGCTGCCGTTGCCGCAGCCAAACCCGACGGCTATACCTTGTTGTTTAGTACGCCTGGTATTGCCATTAATCCTAGCTTGTATAAGAAAGTCAGTTACAAACTGGAGGATTTCACCCCGATCGCGCTGGTGGGTGATGCCCCGCTTGTATTGTTAGCGGGTGTGAAATCGCCCGTTAAAACGATCAATGAGCTGGTCGCGGCAGGCAAGAGCAAACCTGACGCTATTCGTTTTGCGAGCTCAGGCAATGGGAGTTCTTCGCACTTGTCCATGGATGTGCTGCGAAATATGACTGGGATGCAATACATCCATATCCCATACCGAGGCGGTGGTACCGCGATGATTGATCTGATGTCGGGTGACGTCGATGTGACGATGCAGCCTATTGCTGAGAGTGTGCCTTATCTCAAGGACCCTCGCATTGTAGCTTTAGGTCAGACAGGTTCCAAGCGCGCGGTGATTGCACCCGATATCCCAACGATTCAAGAGGCGGGTATCAAAGGGTATGCCTCAACGACCTGGTATATGTTGCTCGGGCCTGCCAATATGCCGCAGCAAGTCGTGCAATATATCCAAAAAAATATTTCAACAGTTTTGAAAATGCCAGAAGTTAAAGCCCGGCTGGAAGCATCCGGCCTGGACGTGATTAATGGTGACAGCGCAGAAACAAAAGAGTTTCTGTATGCTGAATATAAAAAGTGGGCAGATTTGATCAAAGCCTCCGGTACGGTGATCGAATAAACAAGTAAGCCCATGATGCCATTGATACGCAATCTGAAGATGGGAAATTATTTGCGCGTTTTACGCGCCTTCCTGCTTGGTTTCGTATTTTTTTCGACATTATTACCAAGCGTAAATGCTGCAGATTGGCCGACCAGACCTATCAAGCTTGTCGTGCCATATACGCCAGGCGGTGGGACAGATATCCTGGGGCGAATGATTGGACGCAGACTGAGTGATGCCTTGGGTTTTCCGGTAGTGATTGAAAACCGACCTGGTTCGGATGGCAGCATCGGTACAGAAATTGTGGCGAAAGCAGCACCAGATGGTTATACCTTGC
>CAINDJ010000202.1 GCA_903847325.1 uncultured beta proteobacterium
AAGCCAGCAGCTAAAAAAGTTGCAGCTAAGCCAGCAGCTAAGCCTGTTGCAAAAAAAAAATAGTTAAAAAAGCCGCTGCCAAAAAACCGGCAGTCGCAGCGCCTGTAGTCGCAGCAGCTCCCGTGGCTAAAACAGCCCCGAATCCGGCTGCTTCGTGGCCATTTCCTACAGGCGGTCGTCCTTAAACTTTTAGTTTCTGGATGTCAGCTTAAACCGCCCGGCTTACCGGGCGGTTTTTTATTTCAAGTTGTTGCAGCGGTGTACCATCTCTCCTGCGCGCATGAGACAATGACCTTCCATGTCAGACCATCGGAGATCTTGCCCAAATGCTTAGTGAAATTCTGCGTTTTTTACTTGAGATCGGTTCATCACTTTTTGGCGCGTTGCTTCTCGCGCGCGCATGGATTTACACGGTCAGACTGCATCCATTTAACCCGATGTCGCAAGCGATCCATCAGGCAACCAACTGGCTTGTTATGCCGATGCGCAAAGTGTTGCCGACTACAAAATCAATCGATTGGGCAAGCATTGTCGCTGCCCTGCTGGTCGCGCTGGTGTATCTTCTCTTAATGTGGGTGGTATCAACAGGCACACTGCCCGCGCCAGTGCTCTTGCCAGCAATGGCTCTTGCCGCAGTCATTGCTGTTGCACGATGGTCTCTGAGCCTGATTGTCTGGATGACGCTCATTCAAGCCGTCCTGTCCTGGGTCAACCCGATGGCAACCATCATGCCGGTCTTACGCACGCTGACCGAGCCCTTGCTGCTCCCAATCCGGCGCATCATGCCGAACTTTGGTGCACTTGACCTCTCACCCATCGCATTGCTCATCCTTGCACAGATTGCAATGATGGTGCTCAACCGGATCAGCTTCACACTGCTGGGAGTGTGAACCACATGACAAACATCAAGCGTCTTACACGGACCGCCCTGCTCTGGACGTCAGGCACGTTACTCGCAAGCTTACTCATCACCAATCAGGTTCTGTCCCAAGGCTTACCGAAATCGCCCGTCACAAACTTGCTGACACAACCAGCCCCTGCGACTGCGCCAAGCACAACCGAAATTTCGTTTTCAGCATTGCAATCGCACGATGATAAAGCGAGTGCAATCAATGCCTATCAGCTGGACATGGAAAAAAAGCGGGATATGGCGCTCGCCGATCTTGTCAAAACACAAAACGAACTCAAAGACACCAATATTATTGACACGGCATTGCGTCAGGCGGCTATAGGGCGGCAGGAATACTTTCAAAAACTCTATGACAATTACGCACAAAGCGTAGATACGCTAAAGGATATGCGACGTCTCAACGACAAGCTCGCATTGACCCAAAAAGAAAAGGACGCCTGGGCACCTCCAGCCGGCACATCGCCATGGAAAATTTCCGTCGCCGACGAATTGCGATTCTCCATCCTGCAGGCCAAGTTTCAGGCGCACCATCTGGATCAACGACTCACTATTCTCGACCAGGAAATCGAGGACCGCAAAAAAATACGTGCCAAGGCGGAAGTTGAGCTTCGACAGAGCAACGGAAAAACCGACCCTGTTTCGACTACTGGCACGACTGATGCGATTCCCCTCAACGAGGCGGCCAAGCGTCATTTTGAAATAAGTAGCCTCTCTTTATCCAATGCATTGCTGGATAAAGACGTTGTCACAACAGAACGCCAGATTACCGCGCTGAAACTGGCATCGCTCAATAAAACCTGGGCCTTCTATGACAATCAGTTCGTTTATTCAGATGAAGATTTCAACAGCACAATCAATGACCTGAACAGTAAAATCGCCGGATTGCGCGAGCAGGAGCAGCAGTCGAGCATCAAAATCAATCGTACGCTCGATCAGGCCTCAACAGCCAGAGCAAAAATTGATCAGCTACAAAGCACGCCTAATACTTCGGCCGACGCCATTACACAAGCCAAGCAGGTCTGGGGCATGGCTGACAGCCTTGCACAGGCAGCAAGGATTGAACGTGAAAAATTTCAGGCACTGATCGAACTCAATTCGATTCTGATTCAGATGTGGACCTTACGTCACACCATTTACACCTCGGATACGCAGGATGTGAATTTCAGTGAAATCAAAACCAAACAGAACGATCTGACCCGCCGACTTGATCAGGGACTGCAATACCTGACGCAGATCATTGCCGAAAAATCCCAGTCATTTTTCGAACTAGGCGAACAACTTAAAGCCACGAAAGATTCTGCTCAACGCACATACATCAAAAACATGATGAAACCCGTCGATGAGGAAATCGACAACACGCGTGAAGTCTACGCAGAGGTCGGACGTGTCAGACAAATGCTACAAATCACGGACGATGAAATTGCGGGCAGAGAATCCCGGCGCAGTCTGAGTCAAATTCTCAAAACCATTAAAACGACCGCCTGGAGTATCGGCAAAAGCATCTGGAACTACGAAATTATCGCGATTGACGATGTCATGCTGGTTGATGGCCGGGAGGTCAAAATCAAGCGCAGTGTGACAATTGGTAAAAGCTTAGGCGCACTTACGATCCTGATCGTTGGTTTTATGGTGATCACCAGGATTATTCGCCGCACGTTGCAACTAGCCGTCACGAAAGGTAGTCTGGGGGCGAGCAAGTCAGTCGTGCTCGGCCGCTGGATGGCAATCATTGCCGGTATTACGCTGATTGTTACGGCTTTTAATCTGGTTGAAATCCCCCTCAGTGCCTTTGCCTTCTTTGGCGGCGCACTCGCGATTGGCGTAGGTTTTGGCACCCAGAATATGCTCAAAAACCTGATCAGCGGCGTAATGCTGCTGATTGAAAAGCCGATTCGTATCGGGGATCTGGTCGAGGTCGATGGTGTCACAGGCACTGTCACATCCATTGGCATCCGCTTTTCGACCATACATGGATCTCAGGGTACCGACACACTGATTCCAAACAGCGCTCTCGTTGAACAAAAACTGGTGAACTGGACGTATTCAACACCGGACGTGCGAAAAGATATCAAAATCACTGTTGGATACAACTCTAGCGCCAAGCAAGTCCAGGAAATTCTCCTTGCACTGAGCAACGCACATCCGAGCGTGATTCGCACGCCATCTCCACTCGTCACCCTCGAAGACTTTGGCGATAACGGACTGGTATTCAACTTGCAATGCTGGATGAAAGTCGAGGCGGGTTTGAATGCGGTGAGCGTACTCAGTGATTTACGCCTGCAAATTCTTGAGGCGTTTAATGCCGCCGGTATAGACTTACCCTATCCGCAGCGAATGATGCAGTTCGACAAGAGCGCCTCGATCGAGGTGAGGATGGCGACGACAGACCCCAAAGGATCTGTCGCGGTTTAAAACGCGACGACTTGCGTACTTTGTTGAGTATTCATTACTTTTACGCGCTGATTCAACTGTAAGTTTTCAGTCTTTGGCTGCGTAACAATAGTGATGGCGCCGCTCTCAAAGCGAACGGCGACTTCCTGAGCGTCGAGTTGCACGGCGTGATCATCCGTTGATTCGTTGGTCATGGCGCTCAGAACGGAGCCACCTACCTGAGCAATGGAGCGCCCCTGCGTTTCAGGACGCGCGATCAAGAGCGCACGATCTTCGTAAAGACTAATCTCGCGCAACGTGATCACGACCCCCACTTGTTCACTCTGAACTTTTTGAGATTGCAGTGCGCCAACTGACGAGGCTGAAGGTCCAGAAGACGTGCAACCTGAAATGATCGCAACGCCCGCGGCGATCATTCCAAAAGCTATTAAAGATTTCACAATCATTAACCAGGCAGGTTCAAACCAAACTGCGCGTGTAAATGCGCACTGATTTCCGCACGCGAAGGGGCATGATTTTGCGGCCCGCGTGAAGCGATTTTGAGTGACCCCATCAAATTACCCAGCTTACAGGCATCACTCCAGGACCAACCAATCGTCAAACCATAAAGCAAGCCTGCGCGATGCGCATCTCCGCATCCCGTCGGATCAATGACTGCAGCAGGAATAACAGGATCAATATGCTCTGTCCGTCCAGCGGTATAGAGCGTTGCGCCCTCTGCTCCACGCGTCACGACAATGGCTTGCAGTCCTGCAGCTAATTGCTCGATCGTCTTACCTGTGCGCTGCTCAACCACGCTCGCCTCGTAATCATTGACGCATAGAACTTGAGCCAAGGCGATCATCTCTTTGATATCGTCGCCATCAAACAAGGGCATCGCCTGCCCCAGATCGAAAATAAAGGGCGTTCCCTGGGCGTGCAGCCGCTTAGCGTGGGCAATCATGCCCGACTTCGCGTCAGGCGCAACAATCGCCCAGGCGGCCTGCTGACCAGTTAAATCGTTATCCGCGGATTGCTCCATCGCACCTGGATGAAATGAGGCGATCTGGTTATCGTCCAGATCCGTCGTGATGAAGCACTGCGCGGTTAAGGTGCCCGGCACGCTACGAATCTTGCTGGTGTCTATGCCCAACTCTTTGAATCGCGTGAGGTAAGCAGTCGCGTCGTCACCAACCGTCGCCACGGGTATGGGGTGACCACCTAGTAAATTCAGGTTGTAAGCGATATTGCCTGAACACCCGCCAAACTCACGGCGCATCGTCGGTACAAAAAAAGATACGCTTAACGCATGTATCCGATCGGGAAGAATATGGTCTTTAAACCGACCTTCAAAAACAGCAATCGTATCGAATGCAACGGAACCACAAATCAGAACGGGAGCGCTCATGCTCTTGCCTCAAGGAAAAAATTTATCGAGTTGAAAACCATTAATCTGCAAACCATTGACCGTGACAGGGATTAGCAAATTGACCTCCTGACCTGCCGCAAAAGGTTGATCAACCAATGTGGAAGGCAGGTACTGGTAGGGTGCGATGATCTTACGTACAACTACTGTGCCAGACGCGTCTTTTAACCCCAGGCTTAAGTGCGGCCATGGCTGGTTTTTATCATAGCGATTGCGCATCGTCAGACGCAGCGACATGTCTACGGGCTGCCCTTCCTGTGTCTGTCCACCCGCCATCTGCAATGAGGAGGCATCTATAGCGATACGCTCAAGATGGCGAGACAAACTGACTTCACAATTCAGTTTCATGCACAGGCTGTTCAATACAGGTTGAACAAAAGGCAGTCGGGTCACAATGTCATTGCGGAAAATATAAATACTCTGGGCGAGCAAGGCAATGGCCGCAAACACGCACGCGACCAGCCAGAAAAGGCGTATCACAATGCCGGAGTCCTCTGATTCAGTCAAAAATTCTGGCTGTCTGTGCCGAAATCTGACGGTATCGTCTGCGGTCATGCGCGGTTCTGCAAGGGGGGACAAACCAGGCTCGCCATGGCCTTGCGCAGGAGGGGTATTCAGGGCATACCCTGCCTGTCCGCGCTGCCTTAAGACAGAGGGCTCAAGATCTTTCTCTGGATCGTCTTGCAGAAAGGGCTCATTGAGCGGTTTGTCGGGCTCGAAAAACGATTCGATGACTGGTGCAGGAATTATTTCTGGCGTTAGATCCTGCGCGCGCGCTTCATGCGCACGACGCGTCAGCGTGGGCAACTCACTTTCCAGATGTGCATAGCCATCGAAAATATTAGCGCAGGTACCACACCGCACAAGTCCATCGTGCATACGCAATTGATCAAGGGATGCCAGAAAATCATTCTGGCATTTTGGGCAGCGTGTCACCAGACTCATTAATTCACAGCCTAAGGTTTACTGCCCGCAAGACAAACCCATCCATCACGGGCCTGCCATACAGACATCGGTAACCAGGGTGCGTAAGCCGCGGCAACTTCTTGGGCCTGCCTCTCCAGTACACCGGACAAAATTAATTGACCACCTGGGCGCACGCGCCCTGCAAGCATCGGTGCGAGTACTTTAAGTGGGTTAGAGAGAATGTTGGCCACGACCACGTCAAACAAACCGTCGCGCAGACCATCGGGCAACATGGAGTCAACCTTGACGTGATTGGCTAAGGCATTATCGCGCGTGGACTGCACCGCTTGCTCATCGATATCGACCCCCACAACACGAGTCGCTCCAAACATCGACGCAGCAATCGCGAGGATCCCTGAACCACAACCATAATCCAGCACCGTGGAATTTTCCGGCAAGCAATCCGCCAGCCATTCGAGACACAGATGCGTCGTGGGATGACTGCCGGTACCAAAAGCCAGGCCAGGATCGAGCTGTATAGCAATGCGGTTCGGCTCAGGCGAGGCCGGCATCTGATCGGCGTGCCAGCTTGGGATAATCAGGATTCTTTCGCCTACGGCAATCGGACCGAACTGGGATTGCGTCAGTCGCACCCAATCAGCGTCGGGTACGTCACGCAAATGCCTCGGGAGTTCAGGAACAGATTCAAAATCCTGAAGCGCTGCGGCAAGCAACTGTTCAGGATCGGTCCCTTCGGCAAGCAACACCACCAAATGGTTGCGTGTCCAGGCTTGCGTGTTGGGCTCGCTCCCGGGTTCGCCAAAAAGTGGTTGCTCAGCCTCTGTATCCAGATCCGCATCCTCGACGGAGACCGACAAGGCGCCCGCTTCAAGCAGAGCATCCGAGAGAGACTCGGCTAACCCGCCTGGACAAAGTAGAACCAGTTCACGCATGTAAATTTCCGAAAACCGGACCACCATCGGCCCGGTGAAACTGCAGACCCGCAATCAGGTAGGACGTGCAGCCAGTTTTTGTTCCAGATAATGGATGCTGGTTCCGCCTTCTGCGAACTTTGCATCCACCATCAATTCGCGGTGCAAGGCGATGTTGGTTTTAATCCCTTCGACGACCATTTCAGACAGAGCGATTGTCATGCGCGCCAGAGCCTGATCACGCGTCTCGCCATAAGTAATCACTTTAGCAATCATCGAGTCGTAGTGAGGCGGGACAAAATAGCCATTAAACACATGTGAATCGATCCGCACACCTGGGCCACCAGGGGTATGAAGATTGGTAATCCGGCCGGGGCTTGGTACGAAGGTAAACGGGTCTTCGGCATTGATCCGGCATTCGAGCGCGTGGCCTTTGAATACGATATCTTTCTGGCGCAATGTGAATTTTTCACCTGCCGCCACACGGATTTGCTGTTGCACCAGATCAATCCCGGTAATCAGCTCGGTCACCGGATGCTCAACCTGGATGCGGGTGTTCATCTCAATGAAATAGAACTCACCGTTTTCGAACAGGAACTCAAACGTACCGGCGCCGCGATAACCCATTTTGCGACACGCTTCAGCGCAACGCTCGCCGATACGCTCGATGAACTTGCGAGGGATACCGGGCGCGGGCGCTTCTTCGATCACTTTTTGGTGACGACGCTGCATCGAGCAATCTCGCTCGCCCAACCAAACCGCATTGCGCTCGCCATCGGCCAATACCTGAATTTCGATGTGGCGGGGATTTTCGAGAAACTTTTCGAGGTAAACCTCGGGATTATTAAACGCGGCACCCGCTTCTGCTTTGGTCATGGTCACTGCATTGAGCAAAGCGGCTTCGGTGTGCACCACACGCATGCCTCGACCACCACCACCGCCCGCGGCTTTGATGATGACGGGATAACCCACCTCGTTGGCAATGCGCAGGATCTCCGCAGAATCAGGAGGCAAGGCACCCTCTGAGCCCGGGACCACAGGCACACCGGCTTCGATCATTGCGCGCTTGGCACTGACCTTATCGCCCATCAATCTAATCGACTCGGGACGCGGTCCGATAAAAACAAATCCGCTTTTTTCAACGCGATCGGCAAAATCGGCATTTTCGGACAGAAACCCGTAGCCTGGGTGAATTGCTTCTGCGTCTGTAACTTCTGCTGCCGCAATAATTGCAGGCATATTCAGGTAGCTGTCACGCGAAGCTGCGGGGCCGATACACACCGATTCGTCAGCCAGACGGACGTACTTAGCGTCCCGGTCCGCTTCGGAGTGAACTACAACGGTCTTGATGCCCATTTCTCGGCATGCGCGCTGGATGCGCAAAGCAATTTCGCCACGATTGGCGATCAGAATTTTTTCAAACATATCAGGCAATCACGAAAAGAGGTTGACCGTATTCAACCGGCTCACCATTCTCGACCAGAATCGCCTGGATGACACCGGTCTTGTCTGCTTCGATTTCATTGAGCAATTTCATGGCTTCGATAATGCAGAGAGGCTCGCCCTCTTTGACAGACTGACCAACCTGGACAAATGCTGCAGCGCCTGGGTTTGAAGCGCGATAAAAAGTGCCAACCATAGGCGATTTTACGGTGTGGCCTTCAGCCACAGCCGGGGCTGCGGCGGCAGCCGGGGCCACATCAGCAGCCGGCGCAGCGGGCGCAGCAGCGACTGGAGCAGGCGCATACGCAACAGGCTGCACAGCCTGAGAAAACTTGACGATGCGAACTTTGCCCTCACCTTCGGTGATTTCAAGTTCGGCAATGCCAGACTCTGCAACCAGATCGATCAAGGTTTTCAGTTTTCTGAGATCCATAGTATTTCCGTAAAGTGATGAATTGACCAGTAATTAAAAATCAGACTGGCTGGACGAACTGCACGGCGTACCGAACAGCGGCCTCATAGCCCTGTGGGCCAAGACCTGCCACCACGCCCTGCGCCAGATCGGACAGATAGGAGTGATGACGAAAAGCTTCTCGTTTATAGACGTTAGACAGATGCACTTCTACAAAAGGTATATTGACGCCCGCCAGTGCATCGCGAATCGCAACGCTGGTATGGGTGTAAGCGCCCGCGTTGATCACAATGAAATCAGTTCCATCCAGGCGTGCGGCTTGAATCCGGTCAACGAGCTCACCTTCGTGGTTGCTTTGATAGGCATCCAGACTTGCTCCGAGACTCGATGACAGACCTCCAAGCCGGGCGTTTAGCTCAGGCAAGGTGGTGTGACCATAGAGATGGGGTTCGCGCATTCCCAGCAAATTCAGGTTGGGGCCATGCAGAACAAGGATTCGTTGAGCCATTGATCGATCTGCTTTTATCTAACAAGAGCTCTTTTTAAGCTAAAAACCGTGATTTGTCCATTTACGTCTTCGATTTGACAACGAGTGCACGTATACGGTCTTGCAAATCTGCTGGTTGAACCTGACCGAGTATTGTATCGATCATGCTGCCATTTGCATCTAACATGACGGTAAAAGGCAAACCACCTGTGGCATTACCCAGCTCGCGCAAGAGTGCTATGCCGCCATGCCCCGCCACCAGCAAAGGATAAGAAACAGGTATTTTAGCTACGAATTCTCTCATTTTATCAGCTGTATCGATACCAATGCCTACAAATTGGATATCAGGCATCGATTGAGCCATCTCATTGAGTGCGGGCATCTCTTCCACACACGGTGCGCACCAGGTTGCCCAGAAATTCACGACTAGCGGTTTACCCAGATACTTTTTGAAAGGGACCTCGCGTCCATCCATATCCGGCAACTTCGCCTCAAGCAGGGCATCCGGATTCAAGAGTGGTTTTGCGCCAGGCGCCGCAGAAGCCGCGCGATTAGCACCTGGGGCTTTACGGGACGACTCGCGCCAGGCAAACCATCCGGTTGCAGCCATCGCACTTAACCCGCATGCGCCAAGAATCAATGTTCTTCTTTTCATGTACACCATCATAACAAGTACTAGGGCATTGCTATCTCACTCTACAATATGGTCAGGAGACAGTTCATGCACCTTCATATAGTAGGGATCTGCGGCACGTTTATGGGCGGCCTCGCGCTGATTGCGCGGGCGGCAGGACATCGCGTCACAGGTTGTGATGCAGGCGTATATCCACCGATGAGCACGCAGCTTGCTGAACAAGGCATCGCGCTCACAGAAGGTTTCGGCCCCGAGCAGCTCGCTCTCAAGCCGGATTTATTTGTGATCGGTAATGTCGTATCGCGCGGCAACCCGCTCATGGAAGCCATCCTCAACGAGGGGTTGCCATACATTTCAGGGCCACAATGGCTAGGCGAACACATTCTTCAAGGTCAGCATGTGCTGGCAGTCGCTGGTACGCACGGAAAAACCACGACAAGCTCCATGCTGGCCTGGATACTGGAGTGCGCGGGTCTTAAACCGAATTTTTTAATTGGTGGAGTGGCCCCTGGCCTGCAGGTTTCTGCCCGCTTCGATCCCGCATCTCACTTTTTTGTGATTGAGGCAGATGAGTACGACACAGCGTTTTTCGATAAACGCTCAAAGTTCGTGCATTACCGTCCCCGCACGGCGATCCTGAATAACCTCGAGTATGACCACGCAGATATTTTCCCCGACCTGCATGCAATTGAAACGCAATTCCATCATCTCTTGCGCACCATACCCGGCAACGGATGCGTGATTGTGCCTGACGCTGACCAGGCATTGGAGCGCGTGCTCACACGGGGCTGCTGGTCCGAGGTCGTAAGAGCGGGACAAACGGCGGGCTGGCACACGACAGAAATAGATCCGCTGACCTTTGACATCAACGCGGGCGATACGCGTCTGGGCCAGATCCACTGGAGCCTGACGGGTGCACACAATCGTCACAACGCACTCGTGGCAATCTTAGCGGCCCAACACGCAGGCGTCGATGCAGCGACCAGCATAGGTGCCCTCTGCTCGTTTGCAGGCGTCAAGCGGCGTATGGAGATCACCGGTACAGTCAATCAGATTACGGTTTACGACGATTTTGCTCATCACCCGACAGCCATTCGCACCACGCTTGATGGCCTGCGCGCGCAAGTTGGGGCGCAACGTATTCTGGCGGTACTGGAGCCACGCTCCAATACGATGAAACTAGGCACGATGGCTGCCCGCCTGCCCGAGGCACTTGCACCTGCCGATTTGGTTTTCTGCTTTGGCCAGCATGCGGGCAAACACGCGCTCGGCTGGGATCCGGGCGTCGTGCTGGCTGCACTGGGCGACCGGATGCAAGCCTATGACGAGATGGATCGACTGGTACACGCCATAGTAAAGGATGCCAGGCCTGGCGACCACATTCTAGTCATGAGCAATGGCGGATTTGGCGGTATACATCGCCGTCTGCTCGATGCGCTTGGCACAGACGCCGCCTCATGGCAGCCCACGACTTAACCGGAATCACGCATGTTTGTTTTGTATGAAGAAGATGGCGCGTTTAAAGCGGGCCACATCATGACTGAAACGGAGGCAGCGATTCAGGTCGAATCCGTCTCCGGTAAACGCAGCAAGATTAAACGCACAAATTGCATCTTTAATTTTGCAAGCCCTGCGCCTGAGGCGCTGTTCGAACAAGCCGAAAAGCTTGCAGAGGGTATTGATGTCCCGTTTTTGTGGGAGTTCGCCCCCAAGGACGAGTTTGATGTCGAGGCACTTGGTCTCGAATATTTTGGCCATGCACCCGACACGCTTGAAAAAACTTCATTGCTTTTGCGACTGCATGCCTCGCCCGTTTACTTTCATCGCCGCGGTCGTGGACGCTATCGCGCCGCACCGCCTGAGATTCTGACCGCTGCGCTGGCCGCACTAGAAAAAAAGCAACGTGCCGCGGCTGAAATCCAGGGCTGGGCTGATGAAATGATCGCCGGCAGGTTGCCTGCCGGTATCGCGGAGATCGCGATGCAACTCGTCACCCGTCCCGACAAAAACTCCCAAGCCTGGAAAGCGCTTGAAACTGCATGCGCACAGACGCAAAAAACACCGGATCGTCTGTTGCTCGATCTGGGTGCCTGGCCGCATGCCCTGGCATTACACAAGGGGAAATTTCTCGCGACACACTTTCCGCGCGGCACCGAATTTCCCACGATCCCAATCGGTGAGCCAGGGCAAGAGTTGCCACTTTCCGATGCCAAAGCCTATTCGATTGATGACATCTCGACCACTGAGATCGATGATGCGCTGTCAGTGAGCGTTCTACCCGACGGAAATGTACGTGTAGGCATACATATCGCAGCTCCCGGACTAACCGTCACGCGTGACAGTGAGCTTGATAAACTTGCGCGCGCCCGAATGTCAACGGTGTACACACCGGGTGAAAAAATTCCGATGCAGCCAGACGCTGTGATCAGCGCATTTTCGCTTGATGCAGGTCGCGCAGTGCCAGCGTTGTCCCTGTACGTTACCGCGAATGCCGAAACGGGAGAAATCATCTCCCACGAGAGCATACTCGAGCGCGTAGTGGTCGTTGAGAATTTGCGCCACAACTTGCTTGATGAAGACATCACAGAAACCGCGCTGGATAATCCCAATCAGATCCTGCCCTACAACGAGTGGATCAGGCCTCTGTGGAAGTTGGCTCTGCAGCTCGCCAAACAGCGAGAGATCGTTCGCGGCAAACCCGAAAATAACAATCGGGTTGAATACAGTTTTTATCTCGACGGGCCGGCTGACAACCCTGACAGCCCTGTTCGCATCCTGCCCAGACTACGTAACGCGCCGCTCGATCGTCTTGTCGCGGAATACATGATCCTCGCAAACAGTACGTGGGGTGGATTACTCGCCTCCCACGGCATTCCTGGCATTTACCGCTCGCAACAAACGGGTCGCGTTCGCATGAGTACCCACGCGCTGCCGCACGAGGCGATCGGAGTTGCGCAATACGCGTGGTGCACCTCGCCTCTGCGGCGTTATGTGGATCTGGTTAATCAGTGGCAGTTGATAGCCGCAATTAGGCACGGCGTCTCAGCTGCGCTGGTCGCGCCGTTCAAACCACGCGATGCGGACTTGTTTGCCATTATTGGCGGTTTTGAAGCGCAATACACTGCCTGGAATGACTTTCAGAACAGCATGGAACGTTACTGGTGTCTGCGCTGGTTTCAACAACAAGCTATTACAGAGTGCAGCGCAACTGTGCTTAAAGAAGATCTGGTTCGTTTCGGCAATGCGCCCCTTGTCACACGCATTTCCGGCCTGCCCGAGTTGGATCGCGGCCAGCAGATTCAATTGAAAATCATGGGTTTCGACGAACTGGGACTTGAGATCGACTGCTCAATGACAGGTAAGATTGAGTCGCTTTCGACTGAAACCTGAGGTGCCAAGCTTGCATTCACCTTCTGATCCGCTGATGGTGACGCCCAAAGCATCGTGGCGTCAGTCCGAACAACGATTTTTACGTTGGGCAATCGGCCTGTCGATTTTGTTTCATGCAGGCTTACTTGCCTGGCAGCGCGGCGCACCTCCCACACCCGCTGACACTGCGCAGACGCTAGAGGTCGTGATGGTGAATGCGGCCACTGAGCTCACGCCCGCGCAGGCCAGGCTGCTTGCGCAAAACAACATGGATGGCGGAGGTACTGTTGACCGCGCAAATGCTTCTCATGCGCTACCGCGCACCGGCGATACGGGTGCGCGCATAGAAATTGAGTCACTGACCAAAAAACAGATGCAACTTGAGTCTGAGCAACAAAGTTTGCTCACTCTGATGAAAGCCAGCGAGTCTGTCGCGCTTGCCCGCTCGGCGCCCTATTTCATGAAGCAGAGTAATGCTCCAGGGCAAGACGATACGGATCAGGAAAGTCTGACGCAAAACTCCAAGCTTGCTATCCTTTCACAACAAGTTCAGGATTACAACCAGCGGCCACGCAAACATTTCGACGCGCCCTCCACAATGGCAATGCGTTACGCGCCTTATATTGATCAGTGGCGCCAACGCGTGGAGCAAATTGGCGCGCAACACTATCCGCGCAGCTCTGGCAAAACGCTCTACGGCAAAGTGCAAGCCACGCTCACTATCCGCAGCAACGGCACGCTCTCGGACATCACGCTTGACCAGCCCTCTGATCAACCCGTACTCAATCAAGCCGTACTGCGTATTGCGCAATTATCCGCACCATTCGGCCCCTTCCCGCCAGATATGGCAAAAGAAATCGACCAACTCGTACTGACTAGAACCTGGCACTTCGTCAACGGTGTTCTGCAGACACGAGAGCCTTGAATTTCACTGACATTTCCTTTAAAAAACATGCACACCACCCACTTCGCTGTCATCGGCAATCCAGTTAAACATAGCCGTTCGCCGACCATTCATCACCTGTTTGCGCAGCAAACAGGAATAAGTCTGCAATATGACAGGCTTGAGGCACCGATCGATCAGTTTGAATCGACCGTGCAACATTTTTTTAGCCGAGGCGGCAAAGGACTGAATGTGACTGTGCCGTTTAAACAGCAGGCATGGGAGTTGGCGCGCGCACACCTCAGTGCGCGTGCGAAGATGGCTCAGGCCGTCAACACACTCTGGATGCAAGACGATGCCTTGCATGCCTGTAATACGGACGGCGTCGGGCTAGTCAGCGACCTCGATAGAATTGGCATCAAGTTCAGCGAGGCGCGCATTCTTTTAATTGGTGCAGGGGGAGCTGCACGGGGCGTGTTGGGGCCTCTTCTTGAAGCAGGCTGCACGCAACTACGGATTGTGAATCGCACGCAGGACCGAGCCACGGAACTCGTACACAGCTGGCAACAAGCATATCCTGACACGAAACAGCAGATTTCAGCAGGAGGTCTGGCCGAGGCAAAGCAAGAGGGTGGCTGGGATGTGGTCATCAACGCAAGCTCCAGCAGCCTGGGCGACACAGCACCTCAGGTCCCGCAGGGACTCTATGCAACTGGCGCGCTCGCCTACGACATGATGTATGGAGCACAGCCAACGCCTTTTATGCTGCAAGCGATGGCTGACGGCGCGCACCACGCGAGCGACGGTCTGGGGATGCTGGTCGGGCAAGCAGCAGAAAGTTTTTATATCTGGCATGGCGTCAAACCCGACATCACACCCGTGCTCCACGCCGTTCGCGCTGAACTCAACGCCAGCATCACTTAAATAACAGCGATGGCATTACACTGTTAACTATGCGCACAGCCAGAAGTTATATCGCCCGTGAAATTTTCCGCTCAACCTCGGTTGTGCTGATCGCCTTGCTCGGATTATTTACATTTTTCACACTGGTCGACGAGCTCGACACAGTGGGCGAAAAGTTCCCGCTGTCAGCGCTTTTCTATCTGCAATTGCTATCGATGCCGACCAGGCTATACGACTTATTGCCAATCGGTCTGCTCATCGGTGCCATTCTGGCATTAGCAGGTTTAGCCCAGCGCAATGAACTCGTGATTTTCCGGGTATCAGGTGTCAGCGGCATGGGGTTGATCAGAATGCTCTGGACGATTGCCATCCCGATTATCGCGGGGGCATTACT
>CAINDJ010000203.1 GCA_903847325.1 uncultured beta proteobacterium
AATCGCCCTCACACATCGAGTATTGATTCTCGAATCACCTAAGCTCGCACGGGCATTACATGCTCATACGGAACTAGGTGATGAAATTCCACAAGCCTTATATCAGGCTGTTGCAGAAATATTAGCGTATGTCTTTAACGTCAATAGTTTCAATCCGCGAACCGGACCCTATCCAAGCCAGCCAACAGATCTGGATATACCAGATGAGATGGATCCACATTTCAACGCCACTGCGCTAAGCGATACGAGATGAGTCCAGGCATACAAAAACTACTGCAATCCATCAACAGTAAATCTGTTGCTGCACCACTCATCATTGTGCTCTTGCTAGGCATGATGATTTTGCCTTTGCCTGCTATCGCACTTGATTTACTTTTTACATTCAACATTGCTCTATCGATCTTAGTACTGCTCATTGGACTTCAAACAACCAAACCGCTGGATTTCCTCTCTTTCCCTACAGTGTTACTGGTCACAACCATGCTGCGTCTGTCGTTAAACGTCGCATCGACAAGACTTGTACTGACGGACGGACACAGTGGGCCAGGTGCTGCGGGCAAAGTGATCGAAGCGTTTGGGCACTTTTTAATTGGCGGCAACTACACCGTAGGAATCGTAGTATTTGTGATTCTTACCATCATCAATTTCACCGTGGTCACAAAAGGGGCGGGACGGATCGCTGAAGTGGGTGCACGCTTTACCCTGGATGCAATGCCAGGCAAACAAATGGCTATCGATGCAGATCTGAATGCCGGCTTGATCAATCAGGAAGATGCGCGCATCAGACGTTCTGAAATCAGTCAGGAGGCGGAATTTTACGGTGCGATGGATGGCGCCAGTAAATACGTTCGCGGTGACGCGATTGCGGGCATGATGGTTATCATCATCAACATCGTCGGAGGACTTATCGTTGGCGTATTGCAGCACGATCTGGCCTTTACAGATGCGGTTAAAAACTACACCCTCCTCGCGATTGGCGATGGCTTAGTTGCACAAATTCCATCTCTGGTTATTTCAATTGCCGCTGGTGTGGTGGTTTCGAGGGTCGCGAATAGTCAGGATATCGGCACTCAGTTGACCGGACAGTTATTTTCAAATCCGAATGTACTCAACGTGACAGCTGGGATTATTGGTGGCATGGGTTTAATACCCGGCATGCCACATGTCGCATTTCTTGGCTTAGCGACCCTATTAGGTGCATTAGCGTATTACATCAATAAAAATGCAAAGAAAGTAAAACCGCCTGATTCAATCGCTCAAACAAGTGCAGAAAATGAATCGATTGAAGCCTCATGGGATGACGTGGTCGGTGTAGATACCTTGAGCCTTGAAGTAGGCTTTCGGTTAATCCCTCTTGTCGATATCAATCAAGGCGGTGATTTACTGAAAAAAATTAAAGGTCTGAGAAAAAAATTCGCTCAAAGTGTTGGCTTTCTTTCTCCATCTGTTCATATCAGCGATAACCTTGAACTTAAACCTTCTGGATATCTAATCAAAATTCGTGGCGTAGCCATGGCAAACGGTGAATCCCATACAGGAAGATTTTTGGCGATTAATCCTGGCATTGTGTCCGCACAGATTGAGGGACAAATCACAACCGATCCAGCATTTGGATTACCAGCGGTCTGGATTGATGAAAAATTACGTGATAAAGCGCAAGGTCTTGGATATACCGTTGTCGATGCAAGTACAGTGGTCGCCACGCACCTGAATCATGTGATTGGTCAACATGCCGCTGAACTACTTGGACGTCAGGAAGTCCAGCATCTGATTGAAATCCTCGCGAAGGACTCACCGAAACTTGTCGAGGACTTCATTCCAAAAATGATTCCCTTAGCCGTTTTCCAAAAAATTCTGCAAAACCTGCTTTCTGAAAGCGTTCCAATTCGTGATCTAAGAACAATTGTGGAAACGATTTCGGAATTTTCCGGACAGACACAGGATGCAGACGAGCTGACCTCCAGAGTACGTATCAAAATGAGTCGTGCCATTGCACAGCAGCTTTTCCCAGACAGTGCGGAAATGTCAGTCATATCACTGGAAAACAATCTTGAAAGACTATTAATCCAGTCCATGCTGCCTAGCTCACAAAGTACAGCGATCGAACCAGGCCTTGCACAAACATTAACACGACAGGCGCAGCAAGCCAGTCAAAAACAAGAACAGCTCGGTCATACACCCGTACTGGTCGTACCCGCTCAGCTGAGAACAACTATCTCCAGATTTTTACGTCGTGGCATACCCAATCTGCGTGTGCTTTCACATGACGAACTACCAGATTCAAAAACAATCCGTGTGACAAACCTCATAGGCACAACATCATGAGCTTTAAGAAATTTTATGCAACACGTTCGCGTGAAGCCATCAATATGGTCCGAAGCGAATTTGGTCCGGATGCGGAAATTATTTCTAACAAATTAGTCAACGGCTGGGTTGAAGTCACAGCACGTAAAGGCCACAATTCACTTGAATCCTTGACCAGCGTATCGCCTAAAACAGAAAACGTACAGAATTCGCTAAACGAAGTGAATAGCGCCAAAAGCGTTCACTCGGATAATGAAATCCGTGAAGTGATCGATGAAATCAGAGGATTCAGAAAAACGGTGGAGAATAAACTAGATGGCCTGACGTGGAGTCATCACCAGAATATCAAACCGGCACAACACGCATTACTGAATGATGTATTGATGGCTGGATTTTCACCAGCACTGTCTAAACGATTAGTTGACAAGCTGCCTAATGACTTTTCGAATAGCCAGGCGTTAGCATGGGCAAGAACCATCCTTGCGAAAAATCTGAAAACAACCGAAAACGAATCGCAAATTATCGATGCGGGTGGTGTGATTGCTCTGATCGGTCCAACAGGCGTTGGCAAGACAACCACGCTTGCAAAAATTGCAGCAAGATATGTCCTTAAAAATGGCGCTGAAAATCTCGCATTGATCACCACAGATTCATACCGGGTTGGAGCGATTGAGCAACTCAGGGTATACGGAAAAATATTAGGCGTCCCTGTACACGCTGCAAATGACGTGACAGATCTTCAGTTGGCATTGCGTGAATTTAAAAATAAACATACTGTATTGATTGATACACCAGGATTGAGTCAGAGAGATCCACGTGTGACGGCTCAGTTGGCAATGCTGACAGATGTAGGTTTTGATGTAAAAAAAATTCTCTGTCTGAACGCCACCAACCATATAGAAACAACAAATGACGTTGTTCAGGCT
>CAINDJ010000204.1 GCA_903847325.1 uncultured beta proteobacterium
TAAAGCACACCCCTGGAAGCGCTGGGTCGGACCAGCCTCTAGTGCCTGGAATCCCTCTCCCACCCAACCCTAGACCGGACATTTCTATTTTGGAGGAAACCGGACATTTCTACTTAGCGTTGACAGTCGCCTGCGTAAATCCCCAGAGTGACGGGTAGATTGCGTTGTCGCAAGGCTACGGCCGTCTGGCTAAACTGCCGATTGCCCAGGCCAGGGTGGTGCAGGCCCCCATGATCAACGCCAGAGGCATGGGGCCGGTACTCGAGGCCAGGCTGACAAGAAACCCTGCCAGCGCACCGCAAGAGATCGTAAACGTACCCAGCATGGCCGATGCCGAACCTAGTCTGTGACCCTGGTCGGAGAGTGCCATCGCAGCGGAATTTGGCCCGACAAAGCCCTGGCAGAACATAAAACACACCATACACAGCATCAGCAGAGGTAAGGTGATCAACCCGGAAATCGTCAGCACCAAAGCGCTCAGGCCTGCAACCATCATGGCGCGCAGTGCCCAGGGCAGGAGTTTGTCTGGCCGGTGCGATTTGAGCAGTCTGGCGCTGATCTGCGAGCCCAGAATCAGGCTGAGCGCATTGGTGCCAAAAAGAAAGCCATAGGATTGGGGAGAAACTTCGAAATACTGGATGAACAGACGCGGCGAGGCGGCAATATAGCCAAACATCGTGGCCGACCCCATGCCTCCTGAAATCGCGTAGGCCGTAAATTTACGATGCGTAAATAATCCCCAGTAGGTGCGTAGGATATTGCCCCAGCTGAGCATGATCATGCGCTCTGGTTTGAGGGATTCGACCATCACGCGTGACAAGGTTAGCAGTAATACGATCGCTGCCAGCGTGATGGAGATAAAGATACCCCGCCAGCCTGCCAGCTCTAGTATTTGTCCTCCAGCGAGTGGTGCAAGAATAGGTGCGACACCCATAATCAGCATCAGCATAGACAGAGCACGGGCCGCATCCTGGGTGTCGTAATGATCACGTACTACCGCCCGCGAGATCACCATGCCCGCAGCACCACCCATCGCTTGCGCAAGCCGGCAGGCAGTCAGGACCTCGATATTCGGCGCAAAAGCACATCCTGCAGAGGCCAGAATATACAGGGCCAGTGCGCCATACAGGGGCGGTTTACGCCCATAGCGGTCAGCCAGAGGGCCATAGAACAGCTGGGAGACGGCCATTCCCAGCAAATAGATTGCGAGGGTTCGCTCAACCTGACTGCTGGTGGCATGAAGACCCTCTGCGATAGCAGGAAAGGCAGGCAAGTACATGTCGATTGAGACAGGGCCGAGCGCAGTCAGGGCTCCCATCAGGATGAGCCAACCAGGCAGGCCCATCGCGTTGAGCTTAGCAGACATGAGTTTCCAGAGTGGGGCTTTATCTTTCTTAAGCTAATGCCGGCTCAGCGGGCCGATTCACCTGACGCGAAGCTTCAGCTGCAATTTCAAAAGATCTCAGTCTTTTTTGATGATCAAAAATCTGGCCCGAAAAAATCAACTCATCCGCTCCCGTTTCCTCAACGATTTGTTGCAGTCCGCGGCGTACAGTTTCAGGTGAGCCCACCACTGAGCAGGCCAGCGATTGGGCGACAGAGGCTTTTTCGTGTGGCGACCAGAAAGACTCCATATCATCGATCGGGGGCGGTAACTGACCACGCGTATTACGACGCATTCTGGTGAAGTGCTGTTGGAGCGTAGTGAATAAATATTGCGCCTCCTCATCAGTCTCTGCAGCGATCACATTAACCGCGACCATCGCGTGCGACTGGCTCAGTTGTGCAGAAGGTTTAAACAAACCTTTGTATGTCCGTATCGCCTCCATCAGATAGTCTGGCGCGAAATGCGAGGCAAATGCATAAGGCAATCCAAAGTGTGCCGCGACCTGCGCGCCATAGGTGCTCGATCCCAGAATCCAGATTGGCACCTCAAGCCCTTCTCCCGGTATCGCTTTGACAGCCTGGCCCGGCTGAACCGGTCCGAAATAATGCTGGAGTTCCTGCACATCCTGAGGGAACTGGTCTGAATTGCCTTGCAGATCACGTCTTAAGGCACGGGCAGTCAGCTGATCGGTACCCGGCGCACGGCCCAGACCGAGTTCGATACGTCCGGGGTAGACGGCGGCGAGCGTCCCGAATTGCTCTGCGATCACCAAAGGGGCGTGATTAGGCAGCATGATGCCGCCTGAGCCGATCCGGATCGTATTGGTGCCTGCAGCCACATACCCTAGCGCCACCGCAGTAGCGGAGCTGGCGTTGCCTGTCATATTGTGGTGTTCGGCCATCCAGTAGCGGGTATAGCCCCATTTTTCTGCATGCGCAGCCACATCGCGCGAATTGCGCAGCGCGTCGCCGGCTGTAAATCCCTGCGGGATGGGTGACAGATCCAATATTGAGTACGGAATGCTCATGGAATGTGTTGCGCCTTAACGTGTGATGACAGCCTGAATTAAATGTATTCTAAGCTTTATCAATCCATCGTTTCAGAATTTCTCTTAATTCAGTAATGGAAACAGGCTTGGATAAATAATCATCCATCCCTGCATCAAAACAATGTTGGCGATCATGATCAAATGCGGCCGCGGTGAGCGCAACGATCGGTATACGGGATTTGTAGTGTTCAGATTCCCATCGTCGGATGTGACGGGTGGCATCAAAACCATCCATGACGGGCATTTGGCAATCCATGAGTATCAGGTCAGGACACAAGCCATTTGCAATGCATTCCACCGCTTGTTTACCGTCCACGACAATATGTGTAGTTAAGCCTTTTTGTTTGAGTAAGGTTTCAATAACGATACGATTAATTTCGTTGTCATCAACGATCAAAACCGTTCCGGAAAACGATTTAAACGCAGGGGTTTCAGTCGTTTTTCTGCTGGTTGAAGTGGCAGCGCTTAAAACATTGACTAGGGGCAGACTTGATGATTGGTTAAAAGAAATCGAAGAAGGTTATACTCTTTAAGATTTATTTATGATTTTATCCGACAATGTAGATAAAAAGAAAATAGAAGA
>CAINDJ010000205.1 GCA_903847325.1 uncultured beta proteobacterium
ATCAATTACAAGCTTTGGCATGATTAAGCCAAAAGCGATTGCCAGACAAATCATGACCGTCGTCATGGCGTCGCTAGCTGCATAGCCGAGTATGGATTCGGTACTTTTTCCACCCAGTTTGTAAATCTCGACAAGTTCGCTAGACATTCTGAATAAAAAGACACCGGGCATCAGGGAGACAACCGAAACAAAAGCAAGCGCTGCAAAGGGTAATTTCAGCCTATGCGCCAACGGGGTCGCCACGATGCCTACAAAAAAACATGCTGCAGCAGCACCGATCACAACATCCTGATTCGCCTCAATCACACCCCATCTGATTGCATGCGCAACGGCTCCAACTGCCATCGGGATCATCAATACTCGCCAGGGCATTGCAAAAAATGTTCCAAAAGCGGCAATCGCAACGCTTGCTGCCAGCATGTCCAGCACGATTGGCAATTCCTGACCGGCCACATCGGGTGCGAGCGTTTGCCCCCCCATCCAGAGTCCGAGCAACAGACCCAGGCATATCATCTGAACAATCAGTCCCGCATAAGTGAGTCGAGCGACACCCAGACTGATCCTGCCTCGCGCCAAGTCCAGAGAACCATTAATAATGTGCACGCCGGGCACAAGAATCATGCAAGGACACACTTCGATAAATTGCAACGAAGAATCGATTTTCAGTGTTTGAAGGATTGAGCCTACCAAGCCGGCCAAAAGCGCTGCAGTCAGTGGTTGCGCAAAAAGGCTTCGCGTGAATCGAGCGACGACTCTTCTAGCTGCAGCACCTAATGCTGCACTCAAAAAAATCGCAAGTAGAGAGAGCTCGTCTGTCACACCAAAAATCAACCCAAGCGCGGCAGCACCAAAACCGGCCATCGCGACGAATCGCACCATCGAGACTGGAGGCAGGTTTGAGATCTCATCGAGCTGCTTGAGTGCTTGCGTCACAGGTAATGATCCTGTGCGAACTTTTTCAAGCACAGCTAAAGTCTGTGACACCTTATTCATGTCAACACCCACAGCCGTGACGTCAAGCACGTCTACATGGGAGGCGATGCGTTCGTTTTCATCCAGCACATCTGGAAGACTATCGAGCTTGATGACGAATTGATTCCATGCAGGAAAGACTGACACTGAGAAGCCGAGCGCCCTTCCCAGTAACGCGGCATCCTCCAGGATGCGATGGGTTGTCTGCCCGTTTACACAGAGGATGCGTGTACTGATACTGATAATTTTCAATGCAAGAGCGGGTGACACGCGCATAGTGGCCTTCCTTGGCATTCAAAATATCAAGCAATTCTTTATTGCGATTCTATGCTTACTTGTGAAGTGAACGAGGTTGCAAATACAGGGGATGAGGTTGCAAACAATTACTTCATCAATCAACAGCAATTCTAACCATTATTCCTCAAGGCTTTCCGTATTGAATCTACGGTGCTAAAGGCAATAGATCGAACTCTGCTCATGATTTAAATCTTGTAATATTGATCATTGTTCGCTGCAAAGCAGCAAAAACCGCTGTCTAGCGATTAATATTCTCGATTGGCCCAATCCCATCGTCGGTTTTTAATTGGATATGTCGAGTTTAAATACAACCGAATCGGAAAGCATTCGCAAAACCGATTATCGTGCCTTGGTGCCCGATATCCTGTGTGTACCCGTCTATGCCGGGCTCACTCTCATTTCCGCCGCAATCGCCCTATTTTTCTGTTTTTCGGTGCAGATTGACCATCCAAGCTCTGCCGCCGTCACCGTAATGATTATCGCAAACACCAATCGAGCAGCGATGGGTCAAAAAAGCATTGCTCGACTGATTGGCACGTTTATCGCCTGCGTTGCCATGAACACGGTTTTTGCACATTTTGTGCAAGCACCATGGATATTTCTGATTTCGTTTGCGTTGTGGATGGGTATGTGCGTCTTTGTATCGACAATCGCCCCCTCAGCCTCCTATGCTTATGCCGCGACCATGTCAGCCATCACTGTTGGCATCATTGCTATTCAACAAATGGAACCTGCAGATATTTTTAAAGATTCTGTTGATCGTTTTCTGGTTGTATCGATCGGGATTGCTTCTGTATGGCTTGTCTTTGGTCTAATCCCTGCGATTCTCAATAATTCCTTTAAAAGCCATACCCTCCGCGTTAAACCGGCGGCCTCTGCCAGCACGCCGTCCAACCCTATCAATTGGGCTAAGGCGCTTCGAGGGGGGCTGGCAACAGTATTTGTTGTGCTGATTGGTTGCGCATTCTGGATGGTGACGACATGGCAAGATGGATCTGCCATGTTTTTAGTATATGGAATCTTTACCGCGAATTTAATACAAATGGATGAAGTGATTAACGCGACGATAATATCTTTTTTTGCGATCCTGGCAGGTCTGCTGAGTGCATTTCTGTGCCTGTTTTTTGTGTTGCCCTATGTGAATGGTTTTCCAATGATGATGGTCGCGATATCGTTCGCTTTGTTACCAGGTTTTTTTATTAAAAGCCATCCTGTACTTGGCGTGCTTTGCCCCGCCTTCTTGTCTATCGTTATGTCGTTGATCGGGCCTACAAATGCGATGACCTATAACGTAACAGGCTATATGAACGAAGCACTGGCTTTTATGATCGGTTTAGGAATGTCCGGCATTGCGATTAGTTGGATTTTGCCGTCTTCGATCCGTCTACCCTCAACCGCTACAAAAAGTTCTTCATCAACATGAAAGCCATCGAAACCAGCACTCCATTGAACCGAGGTCATTCGTGTTTACACCAGTAAACTTTCTCGGATTTTATTTAGCGCCAATGATTATTTACGTTTGTTGGACTGTTCCAGTCTTTGCAATCGTTCGATATGTGCTCAAGCGTTGTGGCGTTTTAAATTTTGTCTGGAACGCTCCGCTTTTTGAAGTTGCTGTTTTTTTTATTTTATTAGCATTGATCGTACAAAGGTTCTAATCCATGACGGATACACCAAAACACCCATTCAAATCGATTGCAGCCGTTGCGATCACGGTTGTGTTATTCGCCATTGCAATATTCATGCTGGTGCAAATGTGGCAGTTATATATGCTGTCGCCATGGACGCGTGACGGAACCGTCAGGGTCGAAGTAACCAATATTGCGCCGGAGGTGAATGGCACGGTTAGAGATATTTTTGTAAAGGACAATCAATACGTTCGTCGTGGAGATAAACTTTTTGAAATAGATCCAGTACGTTTTCAGCTTGCCATTGATCAATCACAAGCCGCAGTGGATAGTGCCAAAAACACTCTGACACTCAAGCTAGCAGACGCCAAGCGTCGTTTTGGGGCAACTGGAGCGGTCTCTGCAGAAGAGCAGCAGCAATATCAAATCAATGCAGCTGTTGCGCGTGCCCAGCTCGACAGTGCGGTGGCCTCTCTTAATGTTGCAAAACTTAATTTGGTTCGCTCTACGCTTTACGCACCCAGTGAGGGATTTGTTACCAATTTTCTTTTGAGGGTTGGCGATTACGCCAGTGAAGGAAGACCGGTGATGTCGATTGTCGACAAGCATACATTTTGGATTGACGCGTATTTTGAGGAAACCAAAATTCATGGCATCAAAATTGGTGATAAAGCACGTATCAAACTGATGGGCTATGACAAGGTACTTGAAGGTTCCGTGCAAAGTATTAGCCGCGGCATTTCTGTGGAAAATGCTAAACAGGGAACACAAGGTTTACAGCAAGTCAATCCAACTTACACTTGGGTCAGGTTAGCGCAACGCCTGCCGGTTCGTATCGCTTTTGATCAAATCCCCGAAGAAGTATTACTGGCCTCCGGGTTGACTGCGAGTGTGGAAGTCATCTCCGAAAATTACACGCCATCAAGTTTCCAAAAAACATTGAGGCGCTGGCTTGAGGCTTGGTTATGACTTCAAGAGCTTTTCAAAGCAAGCAACCTAAAAGAGCGAGTATGCGACGTTGCAAAACTATCGCATTCATTGCTCTTTCTGGTTTGTTACATGCGTGCTCAATCCAGCAAGCCAAGATTACCCCCCCTGAGGCGCCAGCCTCATGGGTTGACGCGCAATCCATTGAGGTTGTCAGTGACCCGAACATTGTCTTGCAGAGATGGTGGGAGTCTTTCGAAGACCCAACGCTTAACCAACTGATCGCGCAAGCATCCACTAGCAATTACGATATCAAAGTTGCTACGCAGCGCTTAATTCAATCTCGCGCCATGCGCGATTACAACAAAGGGGCGTTACTCCCCCAAATCACAGCTTCGCCTCAGATCAATCGCCAACAAACGGGCTATAACTGGACTGAGGCGATGGGCTTGTTCAATACGCTTAGCGTTGGTTTCGATGCGACGTGGGAAGCAGACATCTTTGGTGGGCTCAGACTGACCGTGCAAGCGTCGGAAAACGAAATGCTGTCTTCGTTAGAGTCCCGTCGCGACACGATGGTGAGCCTACTGGCCGAGGTCGCCACAAACTACGCAACCGTACGCGGGTCTCAAGTACGTGCGGCAATTGCCAAAGAGAATATCTCTGTCACCAAAGAGACGCTGCGCCTGACTAAAGTCCAATTTGATCG
>CAINDJ010000206.1 GCA_903847325.1 uncultured beta proteobacterium
CCGAGATTCAGCGAAACTGCAGCAAAAATTTCGCATCCACCCGTGCGCACAGGTGAGCATACCTTCGAAATTCTCGGCAAGTTAGGTTTGACCGACGCAGAGATTAAAGCACTAGGGTAGAAAGTCTCGGGTGCGAAGATAGTTAATAAATAAAAAAATTGATCTGGAGAAGAGTAAATGTCGAACGACACAGTAGAAGCTTTCAGGGATAGTGCACGCGATTTTTTAAGCCGTTCAGAAACCATTGCCCGTGTCCGGTCTTTGCGTGAGAGTAAAGAGGGTTTTGATCGTGCATCCTGGCAGTCACTTGCGAATGCAGGCTGGCCAGCCGTTTTTATCCCGGAACAGGATGGCGGGCTTGGCTTGCATTTGCGTGAGATGTCTGCCATCGCCGAGGAAGTCGGTAAACATCTCTTGCCTGAGCCTTATATTGCCTCAACTGTTCAGGCTACTGTCGCTCTGTCCCGCTGCCCTCAGGGTGGACTGCGTTCGTTGCTTCTTGAGCAATTATGCACGGGTGAATTGATTGCCGGACTGGCATGGCAAGAGCAATTAGGTCAATTGTCTTGTGAGCAGACAACAACGCGCGTCAAAAGAACGGGAGATGGCTATGCCTTGACCGGCTTCAAGCGTTTCGTCGTTCCAGGTCCTGGAGCGGATGGCTGGCTAGTGCTTGCCATGGATGCATCAACGCCGATACTGCTTTGGTTGCCTAAGGATTGTGATGGGGTTTCGTCCGCAGATCTGCGGTGCGTTGATGGCTCCATCGTGCAGGAAATGAATTTTAAGGATGCATTCGTACCTGCCTCGCATGTCCTGGCGCAGGGGCCAGCGGTACTTGCCGCCGTCGATGAGGCCAATGATTACGCACGGATTATTCAGTCGGCTGAGTTACTTGGTGTGATGCGTCATTCTCTTGGCGCCACGCTCGAGTACTTAAACACGCGTAAACAGTTCGGGCGCCAGATTGGTAGTTTTCAAGCGCTCAAACATCGCGCTGTAGATGCCTATATTCAAGTTGAACTGTCAGCGGCTTGCCTGGGTGAAGTACTGAGCTTGATGGAGGCGGGTGGCGCGGGTTCGCTGCTGTCGAGTCGCGTCAAGTCGCGTTGCGCAAGCGCGGCCTTGCTGGTGACAAGAATGGCGATTCAGTTTCATGGTGCGATGGGTTATACCGATGAATGCGATATCGGTCTGTATTTCAAACGCGCACTGCATTTGTCTTCATGGCTGGGAAATGTAGAGCAGCACAGAAAGCGCTATTTCAAAGAATGTCCGCCAGAAGCAGAACTTGATCGTGCGCAACTGAGTACCGAGTTCCCCAAGGATGCCGACTGGGAAAGTATGCCCGAGGCCGAATTCCGGAACATGTTGCGCGGTTTCTATAGCGAATATTATCCGGAGCATATGCGTAATGTGCCGCGTCGCTTGTACTGGCACGAAATAAAAGACTGGTACATGACGCTCTCAAGACAAGGCTGGGTCGCACCTGCCTGGCCCAAGAAATTTGGCGGGATGGGATTACCACCGGAAAAAATGATTGCTTACGTCGAAGAGCAAGAGCAATACGGTGTGGCGAGGGCGCCGGATATGGGGGTCGTCATGATTGGCCCACTGCTGATCCAGCGCGGAAGCCCGGAGCAACAGCAAAAGTTCTTACCCAAAATTATTGCCGGCGAACATATCTGGTGCCAGGGATATTCGGAGCCTGGCGCAGGGTCGGATCTCGCCGCCTTACGCACAGAGGCGATTCTGGATGGCAATGAATTCGTGGTCAATGGACAAAAAATCTGGACCACGCTTGCCCAGGACGCTACGCATATGTTTGCCTTGGTCCGTACCGATAAAGAAGCTAAAAAACAAGCGGGTATCAGCTTTTTGCTGATTGAACTTGATGCGCCCGGCATCACCATCAGAAAAATCAAAGACATCGGTGGGCATGAAGAGTTTTGTGAGGTGTTTTTCGATAATGTCCGCGTACCTGCTGAAAACCTGGTGGGTGAGCTCAATCAGGGCTGGACGATCGCTAAGGCTTTACTTGGTTTTGAGCGAATCTTTTTGGGTAGCCCCAAGCAGTCCAGATATGCGCTCAGCCAGTTGAATACGGTGGCTCAGCATCTTGGGCTGATGACCGATCCGGTGTTTGCCTCCAAATACGCTGAGCTGATGCTTGATGTTGCAGATCAGGTTGCAGGCTATACATATTTTGCCGATATTGTTAAACGTGGTGAGCCATTGCCAGCCAGTGTTTCCTTACTCAAAATCTGGGGGACAGATACGTATCAAAGAATTTGTATGTTACTTGTCGAGTCTGCACAAGAGCACGGCGGTACGGGACAGACAAATGATTTGGGTGAGGAAGGGTTTAACATTCCCGCGATTCTTTTTAATGCGATTCCATCCACTATTTATGGTGGTAGCACTGAAATCCAAAAAGAAATCATTTCAAAGAATGTGTTGCGATTGCCGGATTAATTGATTCATTACATTTGGCTGATCTCAGCCACGTAAGCTAACAGGGGTAGTATTTTGGAAGCCATCAGTTTTGAAGTGAGTAACGGGGTCGCAACACTGACCCTCAATCGTCCTGCGCGTAAAAATGCAATTGATGCGATCATGCGCGAAGAACTCAAAGAGGTGATCTTCTCATTGCCCGCGCGTCGTGACTTGCGTGCGCTCATCATTACAGGAGCGGGCGGGACGTTTTGTGCCGGCGGAGATATCAGTGTCATGGGGGCCGGAACTTTGTCTCCTGAGGAGGGGCGTGATCGGATGCGGCATGATTACCTATCCTGGATCGAGACCCTGTTAAGGCTCGAAATTCCAGTGATCGCTGCGGTAGAAGGTGCCGCGTTCGGCGCAGGTTTTAGTCTTGCTTTGACGGCGGATATCGTGCTTGCTGCGCCAAACAGTCGCTTTTGCTTATCGTTTATGCGTTTAGGTCTGATTCCTGACTGTGCGGCCTTTTATACGTTACCGCGTATCGTTGGTGCGCAACGTGCAAAGGAGCTCGCATTTTCAGCCAGAGAACTAAGCGCCGAACAAGCATTGCAACTAGGTATTGTGCTTGAGGTCACCCCGCAGGGCAGAGTACTCGAACGGGCGCAACAAATGGCGACCTGCTTTGCCCATGCGGCACCCGCAGCGCTTGCTATGACCAAGCGTGCGTTCAATGTCTCGATGAATAGCTCTCTGGATACGATGATGGATATCGAAGCTGCAGGGCAGGCCGTGGCGCGCACAACGCAATGGCACACGGATGCGGTGCAGCGGTTTTTAAATAAGCAACCCTCTGCCTTCCAATGGCCTGCGAGTCTGGATAAGTGATTTTCACTTCTTCACGCGAAGCAGGCAGAATCCCGGTTATCGCATTACTCGGTAACCCGGGAAGTGGTAAGACTTATTTTTTGAACCATTTGCTGAATGCTCAGGTAATGAGCCATTCTGTGGTGTTGACGGCCAGCGATGATGCGCAAACCGCGCACCTTTCGACGCGTTTGCAACGACTGGCTTCTGTACGTGAGGCGTCTGATTCGGGTTGTTTGTGTTGCGGGATGCGCAGCGGATTGGGGGATGCTTTGCGAGATTTATTTTTACGGGCGCTCTCAAAAAAGATTCCTCCTGTCGCGCGCGTCATCATTGAGGCCAACATTACCGATCCGGGGCCTCTCAAATTCACACTGAAACATGCGCCATTTCTGGGGCAGCGTTATGTATTCGATTCCACTATTTTGCTGCTTGATATCGATACATTGCTGGCTGATCCAATTAATTTGCAAGAATCAGGCATAGAGCATGCGGACTATGTCGTGTGCTTAAAAACGACGGGACTTAGCAAAGATCGTCTGAATGGGGTCGAGTTGGCAGTAAAACAACTGAATTACAAGGCAAAACTGGTTCTTTCTGTTGATAAGCTTGAGGCTTTACTTGCTAATACGCTACACTAGCTGACATTGAAGGTTTGAATAAAACCTTGGTTGCTTCTTTTGTTGGCTATTAGTCTTCCTGATAGTCGCTGGCTTTTGTAGCGCGTCCTCATTAACGCTACGCATGTTTATTCTGCGCAACCACCGTTTATTCGTCACCAGCGCTTGGTGGCACAGGTTTCAACTTCGGTTGTAATTCCGGATTTGACCTCTTTAAGCTCATTACTCAATTAATTTTTTATTGC
>CAINDJ010000207.1 GCA_903847325.1 uncultured beta proteobacterium
GAGTGATCGATACGTATGGCGCGCTTGAGGATCCAGGGCAACCTCTCTCTCACGAAACAATAGAGATCACGGGCATCACAGACGCAATGCTCTCCGGTCATCGCATGGACGATGCACGCGTAGAGGCGTTCGTTGCCGATACCAGTATCGTCATCGCGCATAACGCCAGCTTTGATCGTCCATTTCTAGAAAAGCGATTGCCTGTTTTCGCTGAACTCCCATGGGGTTGTTCACTTTCAGATATTAATTGGGACTCTGAAAAAATTGGTTCTCGCAAACTTGATTACATCGCCTACCAGATGGGGTTTTTCTTTGGTGCGCATCGGGCGGTCGAAGATTGTCAGGCCTTGCTTGAAATTCTGACACTCCCCTTGCCTGTCTCCGGTCAACCCGCGTTAAAGTCCATCCTGAATCGATTGCCAGAAATAAGCTACACGCTCTTTGCAATTGACTCTCCCTTTGCTGCGAAGGACGCCTTGAAAGCCCGTAAATATCGATGGGATGCTACCGGTAAAGTCTGGTACAAATCATTGAACGGACAAGATGCGTTCAATGAAGAAACTCTTTGGTTAAAAGAAACCGTACACGCCGGTCGTCCAGCCAGGATTAGCGTTGATGAGCGAAATGCCACTGGACGCTTTTCAACAAATACGGTCACACGCAAAACCCTCTTAATTTAATTACACGTTAAACAGGAAATTCATCACATCGCCGTCTTTCACGACATATTCCTTGCCCTCGGCGCGCATCTTGCCGGCTTCTTTAGCACCCGCCTCACCTTTGAATGTCACAAAATCCTCAAACGCGATTGTCTGCGCACGGATAAAGCCGCGTTCAAAGTCGGTGTGAATCACGCCCGCAGCCTGAGGGCCCGTTGCACCAACGGCGACTGTCCAGGCACGAACTTCTTTTACACCTGCAGTGAAGTAAGTCTGCAAGCCAAGCAGCTTAAACGCGCCACGGATCAGGCGATCCAGACCAGGCTCAGTCATTCCCATATCGGCCAGAAATTCTTTTTTGTCTTCGTCCGACAAATCAGCGATTTCTGATTCGATCGAAGCACAGATCGCCACGACTGGCGCATTGCGCGCAGCCGCGTATTCAGTCAAACGATCGAGCAAGGGGTTGTTACTAAAGCCATGATCGCTCACGTTACCCACGTACATGGCAGGCTTAGCCGTAATGAAACACAGAGGCTGGATCAAGGCCATATCTTCGGCTGACAAGCCTAGGGCGCGGATTGGCTGCGCTTCGTTGAGCTGCTTGATACATTGCTCGAGCACTGCGACGACTTTCTGCGCATCTTTATCGCCTGAGCGCGCGGTCTTTTGATAGCGGATGAGCGCTTTTTCAGCGGTCTGCATATCGGCTAATGCCAACTCAGTTTCGATGACCTCGATATCGGCGATCGGATCGACGCGGCCGGCTACGTGAATCACGTTGTCGTCCTCAAAGCAACGCACGACGTTCACGATCGCATTGGTTTCGCGGATGTGTGAGAGGAACTGGTTACCCAGACCCTCGCCCTTGCTCGCGCCAGCAACCAAACCGGCGATATCGACAAACTCAACCGTTGCATGCTGGATACGTTCAGGTTTAACAATCGCAGCCAGCGCATCCAGACGGGGGTCCGGTACCTCGACGATGCCGACGTTGGGCTCAATCGTGCAAAACGGATAGTTTTCCGCTGCGATACCCGCTTTGGTCAGCGCATTGAATAAAGTCGATTTACCGACGTTGGGCAAACCAACGATGCCACATTGCAGAGCCATGAGAGTCCCGAAAACTTAAAAATATATTGAAATTCAACAAATGAGGGCCGAACTGAAATTCAGCTGTATAGAATATAAGTTTAACCGGTCTGCCGCTCTCGACCTAAACCGACTTTCAGCCCCTAAGATGACTCTTGCCGATCTGCTCGCCCGCCCCTTTGGAACCATCCAGGAACTGGTGGCTTTTGCCGCACAACGAAAGCCAGA
>CAINDJ010000208.1 GCA_903847325.1 uncultured beta proteobacterium
CTTTTTTCTGGACAATTGTGACAGGAGAAATTTCGCTATCGAAAAATCCGGCTTTTTGCGCAGCAGCGGTTTTTTCCTGACTTGCCATTGCAAACAAGTCTTGATCTTCGCGTGAAACTTTGAACTGATCGGCTACATTTTCTGCAGTCTCGGGCATCGAGTCGACGCCGTATTTGGCTTTCATCTGCTTATTGATAAAACGCCAGCCGATCGTAGTATCAAAAATTGAAGCGCTACGAGAAAAGGCTGAGTCAGCCTTACCCATCACAAACGGCGCGCGCGTCATGCTTTCAACGCCACCGGCCATCATGAAAGACGTGTCACCCGCACGAATAGCTCGTGCTGCAGTACCAATCGCATCCATGCCTGAGCCACACAAGCGGTTAATCGTGCCACCCGGGACATCGATCGGCAAACCCGCCAGCATAGTGGCCATACGTGCCACGTTACGGTTGTCTTCTCCGGCCTGGTTAGCACAGCCCATCAGCGCATCATCAAGTTGCTCCCATTTCACGTTGGGATTGCGTTCCATCAAGGCACGAATCGGTATTGCCAGGAGATCGTCCGGGCGAACTGAAGCAAGGGCTCCAGCATAACGGCCAAAGGGGGTACGCATTGCATCGCAAATCAGGGCATCGTTGCTCATGTCTCTATTCCTGCTGGTTGTGTTTGAGTGGCGTAATCTTATCGCATCAGATCGCTGCGCCAAAATGAAAAAACCGGCACGCGGCCGGTTTTTAATGCGCTATATCAAATCCGGTTGAAATTAACCCAGATTTTTAGCAGCAAATGCCCAGTTAGCTAAGGTCCAGAAACTTTCCAGATACTTGGGACGCGCATTGCGGTAATCGATGTAATAGGCGTGTTCCCAGACATCACAGGTCAACAAAGGCACGTCAGCGGTTGTCAGCGGTGTCGCTGCATTGCTGGTGTTGACGATATCGAGTGAACCGTCAGGCTTTTTAACCAGCCAGGTCCAGCCTGAACCGAAGTTGCCAGCGGCCGATTTGTTGAATGCTTCTTTGAACGCAGCAACGCTACCCCATTTTGCATTGATCGCATCAGCCAGCTTACCTGTTGGCTCGCCACCGGCATTAGGTGCCATGCTGTTCCAGTAAAACGTGTGGTTCCAGATCTGAGCAGCGTTGTTAAACACGCCACCTGAAGATTTCTTAACGATTTCTTCGAGTGATGCCGATTCGAATTCCGTACCAGGAATCAGGTTATTGAGGTTCGTCACATAGGTCTGATGATGCTTACCATAGTGAAACTCAAGTGTTTCTTTTGAAATTGTAGGTGCCAGGGCATCCATGGCATAGGGCAAAGCTGGCAGAGTATGAGCCATTGCAAAATCCTCTTAAATTGGGGTGGGACGAACAACTTTCCTATTGTATCGGAGCGCAGGCAAAAACGGGCAGTCTTAATCCGCACGCACATGCACCACGCCTTTAGCCAGCGTCAAATCGAGGGTTTGTCCTGACTCAACCAAAGCTGCGTCGCGCAATATAGAACCATCGCTTGCCTGCACAATCGCATAACCACGCCCCAGCGTGTGCTCGGGACTTAGTGCCCTGAGCTGCGCTTGCGCATGCTCCAGACGCGCGGCACGCAAGGCAAGTAACCTGCGCTGCGCCTGAACCATATCTACAGAGAGCCGGGTCAGGCTCGTGCGTGCAGGCGCCACATCAGGTAGTCGTGCAGCCAGTCTGGCAGCCACCCGCTCTTGACGGCTCAACCGCATCTGAGCATATCGTTGCCAGGCGCTCGACATACGATAAACAAGGCTTTGGATCTTTTCCTGCTGATGCGCCAGGCGTTGCGCAGGCGATACAAGCGCCGCCGAGGCGCGATCCACACGCTGATAAAGACGATCGATATGGCGTTGAACATGATCAGCCAGGGCATCATGCGCACGCGCAACACGATCAAGCAAAACGGCCCGCGTGACACACGCAAGCTCAGCGGCGGCCGTCGGCGTTGGTGCACGCAGATCCGCCACAAAATCGGCAATCGTAAAATCAGTCTCGTGCCCAACCCCGGAAATCACCGGAATCACGCTTGAAGCGATGTCTCTGGCGAGCGCCTCATCATTAAAGCTCCAGAGGTCTTCAATGCTCCCTCCTCCTCTCACCATCAGAATCGTATCCACTTCATTTCTTTCATTTGCATTCGCGAGGGCTTGCCTGAGTTGAATGGCAGCATCCATGCCCTGAACAGGTGAAGGATAAATAATCACAGGCACATGCGGTGCACGACGCGCCAGCGCGGTCAGCACATCACGCAATGCGGCAGCCCCAAGCGAGGTGATCACACCAATCGCCCTCGGGAAAGCAGAGATCTGTCTTTTAACATCAGCATCGAACATTCCCTCCGCTGCAAGCTTAGACTTGAGCGAGAGGAAGGCCTCAAATAGTGAGCCCAGACCGGCACGACGCATCTGCTCGACCTGTAACTGGTATTCACCACGCGCTTCATAGAGCGTGACACGGCCGCGCAGCTCAACTGAATCGCCAGACTTAGGGGTGAAACCAATTGCCGCAGCACGGCTTCTGAACATCACGGCTCGCACCGAGGCCGCTTGATCCTTTAAGGTGAAATACCAATGACCCGAAGACGCTTGCGTAAAGTTGGAGATTTCACCTCGCACCCAAGTAGATACGAAGCTTTGTTCCAGCAAACGTGACACAGCTTGATTTAACTGCGTAACAGTCAGGATATCCCGCGAAGACAGGTGGTCTGTGACCTGACTTTCAATTGTCATCTGGCTCTCGCGGCATAATATGTCCACAGGCTGAGGCTTTTATTCGCAAGTCACTGCTAGACAAGAAAAAAGTTAAATACATGAAAAAATCCATAACAAAAGACTCGTAACCTATTGATAAATATATAACTACGTAAATATTACATTTTTATGATCAGTTTTTGAGCACCACTAGCGCAGCGAGTGTTTGACTACCTATACGAAGATGCACACAGAATTATCCACAGCTTCTGTGGATAGTTTTTGAAAGCAATCCTTCGCTTGCCAGACAAGCTACTGCCCCCTTACGATGTAGACATTATCGATGACATCCAGTCAAGCATTCCTTTTTACTCTCTGAGGTTATCCATTGCAGTCTATCTTTTCTGAAGCAGGTTGGCCGATTTTTTTGCTCCTGGCACTCTCCATAGCAGGCCTGGCCATTATTATCGAACGCTCGCTGAGCTTGCAGACCCGCCGTATCTGCCCGCCAGAGCTCAGCGCGCAGGTATTACAAATGGTTCGCGCCGGTCAAGATCTTCCCACCAATCTTGACAAACTTCAGGCAACTTCCGCACTGGGACAAATTCTGGCTCAGCTTGTCCGTAAAAAACACCTGCCAGACGCCGAACTCAGGCTCTGTGTGGAGGACGTGGGACGAGATGTCGCGCACGACCTGCAACGCTACCTCCCGGCGCTCGCGACTGTTGCAACCATTGCTCCACTGCTCGGTTTGTTTGGCACGGTTGTCGGCATGATCGAAATCTTTGCCGCCTACAGACCTGACGGCTCAGACCCCACCATGCTTGCACGCGGGATTTCCGTTGCGTTGTACAACACAGGATTTGGTATCTTGATCGCCATTCCCTGCATGATTGCGCACAGATTGTTTAAATCCCGCGTCGAGGCGCTTTTGCTACGCATGGAACAGTCTGCAAGACGTCTGCGCGACGCGTTACAGGCCTGAATGCAATGCGATTCAGACAAAACAATTCAGACGACTCTCCTGAAATCAACCTCATTCCGTTGATTGACGTGTTGCTGGTGATGCTTATATTTTTAGCAGCTACC
>CAINDJ010000209.1 GCA_903847325.1 uncultured beta proteobacterium
ATAAACTTAAGCTTGTGCTTGATCGACTTCAACGAATTCTTCGCCCTGGGCGAGTTCTTCGACGAGACCGTTCAGGCTCTGTGCTTTGCCTTCGAGTACGGCATCAGCCATACCTTTTGCGTACAGGGCAATGGCTTTAGCGGAGTCATCATTACCAGGAATGATGTAATCCACACCATCTGGCGAGTGGTTGGTATCAACCACAGCAACCACTGGAATACCCAGTGCTTGCGCTTCTGCAACGGCAATTTTGTGGTAACCGACGTCGATCATGAAGATCGCGCTTGGCAAACCGTTCATATCCTTAATACCACCGATAGACTTGTTCAGCTTGTCGAGTTCGCGTTGGAACATCAGACCTTCTTTTTTGGTCAGACGCTCGGTGCCGCCTTCAGCGATCATGACTTCCATGTCTTTCAGGCGCTTGATCGAGCTCTTGACTGTTTTGAAGTTGGTGAGCATGCCGCCCAACCAACGGCTGTCAACGAAAGGCATACCGGCGCGCGTTGCCTCTGAGGCGACGAGCTCGCGCGCAGCGCGTTTGGTGCCCACGAACAACACGTTACCGCCTTTAGCAGCGATCTGTTTGACGAATTTGGTGGCATCCTGGTAGTTAGCAACCGTCTTTTCGAGGTTGATAATGTGGATTTTGTTGCGATGGCCGAAAATAAAAGGCGCCATCTTAGGATTCCAGTAACGGGTCTGGTGACCAAAGTGCACGCCCGCTTCTAACATTTCACGCATTAAAGACATTTTTATAGCTCCGAGGGTTGGGTCTGGTATTGCGCCTGCACCGAATTTGACAATCAAATAGGCACCCTGGTGGCACAACACGCGATTTTTTGGGATGACCATTCATTCATAAAAAATCAATGATTTTCCCTATGAGAAAGCCTCATGGCCTCCCCAAAATACCTGGCAATTCACTTCGTTTGTACCCACAATGTCAAACAAGCGATTAAACCTTGCGGTTAAACCTAATTCTTGGGGGTAATTACTATGTGGAAAACCAGGTAAGCCTATAATTCTACTATCTTTAACCAACATCACTCAAGTCACCATGGGTTTAGTTACAAATAATGCAGATTTAGACCGTATGCGTGCGGCCTGTCAGGACGCGGCAAAGATCCTCGATTTCATTACACCCTACGTCAAACCAGGGGTAACAACAGGCGAACTCGATAGGCTATGCCTGGAATATCTGACCGACGTACTCAAAGTCAAATCCGCAACGGTTGGTTATGCGCCGCCTGGCTACACGCCATTTCCGGGCGCTATCTGCACTTCGGTTAATCACCAGATTTGTCATGGCATACCTGGCGATAAGGTTCTCAAAAACGGCGACGTGCTCAATATCGACGTGACGATCATTAAAGACGGCTGGTTTGGCGACACGAGCCGGATGTACTTCGTAGGTGAGCCTTCGATTCTGGCTAAACGCCTCGCAGAGGTCACCTACGAATGTATGTGGCTAGGTATTGAACAAGTCAAGCCAGGTCATACGATTGGTGACATTGGTCATGCAATTCAAAAGCACGCTGAATTCAGTGGCTTTTCTGTGGTGCGTGAATATTGCGGGCACGGCATTGGTCAGGTATTTCACCAGGACCCTCAGATTTTGCACTATGGCAAGGCGGGCGCCGGTCAAGTGCTGGAGCCTGGACTGATCTTTACCATTGAGCCCATGATTAACGCGGGACGACGTGAAAGCCGCGTCATGGCCGATGGCTGGACTGTCGTGACCCGTGATCACAGCCTTTCTGCCCAGTGGGAGCATTCGATTCTTGTGACAGATACAGGTTACGAAGTACTGACCATCTCCGAGGGTATGCCACCTCCTCCGGCTTTCATTACAGCTTAAAAGTGACCAATTGAGAGTGACCCCTTGAGCATCGCTGCCCTCAAATCATGAAACCTGAAGACCTCGCTAGCCTGCGTACCGAATATCAAAAAATCCGCCGCGAGGCGATTGACGATTATCGCCAAAACCTCAAGGCAGATACGCTACTTTCCTCGTTGCGAAGGTGCGCGGATGTGACACTGGCCAAATTGCTTGCATGCTGTCCATTGCCAAAAGGCGCAGCACTCGCTGCCGTTGGTGGCTATGGGCGCGGAGAACTCTATCCCTTCTCGGATGTCGATCTGTTGATTCTATTGCAGCGTGACCCGAGTCCTCAGGAGGAGGCTGCTCTAGGCGTTCTTGTCACCGCGATGTGGGATCTTGGGCTTGAGCCGGGTTATAGCGTCAGAACCATAGAGCAATGCATCGCCGAGGCGGCGGGTGATATTACTGTCGAGACCTCCATGCTTGAGACCCGCTGGATTGCGGGTAGTAAAAAACTGATACAGACTTTTATCGCTGCGATGAAAGCCCATCTCGATCCATACAAGTTTTTTCAGGCCAAGCGCGCGGAAATGCAGCAACGCCATGCGCGATATCAGGATACGCCCTACGCGCTCGAACCAAACTGCAAAGAATCCCCCGGCGGTCTGCGCGACTTACAAGTGATCATGTGGATGGCGCGGGCCGCTGGATTTGGCTCATCATGGCAACAGATCGCGCGAGCCGGTTTACTTACTACGCTTGAGGCACGAGATCTCAAGCGTGCCGAACAGGCATTCAAGAGGCTCAGAATCGAGTTGCATTTGCTGGTCAAACGTCGGGAAGACAGACTGCTTTTCGATTTGCAGCATGGCATGGCTGAGGTCTATGGATTAAGCTCCACGACGAACCGACGCGCCAGCGAAATCCTCATGCAGCGGTATTACTGGGCTGCGCGTCTTGTCACCCAACTCAATACATTGCTTGTACAAAATATCGAAGAAAGACTAGTCCCTTTCAACGAAGCGGATGCCCAGGTCATAGATGATAACTACATCGCCCGTCGACATCGACTGGATATTATCGATGATGAGTTGTTTGAACGTGATCCCTCTCAATTGCTCAATGTATTTATTGTCATGGAGCAACACCCGGAGCTGACAGAGCTATCTGGCCGCGCCATGAGAGCGATCTGGCATGCCCGACATTTAATCAATGTCGACTTTCGCCGGGCACCCAATAATAAAATTGCCTTTCTATCCATCCTGCAACAACCGCAAGGCATCGTGCACGCGCTGCGTCGTATGACGATGCTTAATATTTTGCCGAGATATTTGCCTCAGTTTCGTCGCGTGGTTGGACAAATGCAGCATGATTTGTTCCATGTATATACCGTTGATCAGCACACCCTCGCCGTCATCAGGAATTTACGCAGATTTACAATGCCCGAGCATGCGCAGGAATATCCTCTTGCGACACGTCTGATGGCCGCACTGGAAAACCACTGGTTACTGTATGTCGCCGCGCTTTTCC
>CAINDJ010000210.1 GCA_903847325.1 uncultured beta proteobacterium
CCTGCGAGTGTTGCACATCGAAACCCCGCATCCCAACGTTGCCTCCCAAGGCGTTGCCGCACTCTATGCAGCGCTCAGGTCGGTGCCGCAGCTGAAGCTGGACGAGCTCATCCTACATGACGGCCTACACTATTATAGCAACGCGGTCAGAAGTGATGACGATGCACGCGCCCTGCTCTGCTCCTATTCACTCGGCGAATTTGTATCCTTGAGAGGTATCGCTGCCGGGATTGAAAACACCAATTTTTTTCTGACAACCACCCTTGGTGAGTATGTCCTGACGATTTTTGAAGTGTTAACTGCAGAGCAGCTTCCGTTTTATATCGAACTGATGCACCATTTGGCTAAAGGCGGAGTACCCGTCCCTTTTCCACAGACGAGAAAGGATGGTGCGAGAATTTCCACTGTCCATGCAAAGCCATCAACCATTGTCACCCGATTAGCGGGCAGTGATGAACCAGAACCAACCTCCTTGCACTGCGCTCTCGCCGGAGAGACGCTCGCGAAAGCACATATCGTTGGTCAAAACTTTGAAATCGTTCAGCCAAATTTGCGTGGATTGAGCTGGTGGGAAAAAACAGCACCTATCGTTCTGCCCTTTTTAACACCTGAACTCCAGCACTTACTGAAAAACACGCTCGCCGAGCAACAAACGCTTGCACAAACAACCGAATGGCTTAATCTGCCCAAAGGTCCTGCGCATTGCGATTTGTTCAGAGACAACGTGTTATTTGCAGGCACGCATGCATCACCGCAGATGGGTGGTCTGATCGACTTTTATTTTGCGGGTTGTGATACATGGCTGTTTGATGTTGCCGTGAGCGTGAATGACTGGTGCATCACGCGCCCCGAGGGAGAGTTCGTCCCAGAGCTCGCGAACGCCTGGTTGCATGCATATGCAAAAGAGCGACCATTCACCGCAGATGAACACCGTGCATGGCCAGCCATGCTCAGGGGTGCAGCGTTACGATTCTGGCTTTCCAGACTGTACGACTTTCATCTACCCAGACCTGCCCAAACCCTCAAACCGCACGATCCGACCCATTTCGAACGTGTTCTGATTGCCCGTACAACCGGATCAATCCCTGCACTGCCCAAGGAAATTTAATGCAAGCTGTTGTTTTACCCGCCCGCGCAGGTTATCTATGGGCCAAACAGGGATGGCTGATTTTTCGTAGCCAACCGATGGCATTTTTTTCCTGGGCAATGTTCGTCAGTTTGTTACTCATGACTGCAAGCATTACGCCTCCTGTTGGACCGCTTGTTTTTGTAGTGCTCATGCCCGCGGTTACCTTCATGACCATATCAGCGTGCAGACAAGCCGCCTCCGGACAAAGAATGCTACTTGGGATGTGGTTTGCACCACTCAAAGAGAAGGGATTGTTCAAGAAATTTCTCGCTATGGGGGGCCTCTATGTATTGATTTGCATCATTTTAGGAATGATTGCGTTTTTTCCATTTATGGATGAGTTATCCCAATCTGTACAAACAGCAACAGCCAGCAACAATCTCTTACCCTTGTTGGACGCGGTTCGCACGCCCATGATCATTTTTGCAGTCCTGTATGTGCTGATGGCTTCGATATTTTGGTACGCCCCAGCGCTAGTTGGTTTTCACGGCGTAGGACTGATTCAGTCATTATTTTTTAGTGCCATCGCTTGCTGGAGAAACAAATGGGCTTTCATCATTTACGGCCTGGTTTGGATTTGCGTCTTTCTGAGTATTGATCTGGCTATGGAGCTACTCACACTTATAGGCTTAAGCGAAAGCACGGCCGCAACCATACAAGTCCCGATCAATATCGCAGCAGGTGGTGTGATGTACTGCAGTTTTTATCCAAACTACGTTTCTGTGTTTGAATCGCAACCGAGTTCCGATTCAAGTATCGTCTAACCATAATTTAACAGCCAGTTCAATTTCCCTGGGTGTTAACTTATCTGTAGCGAGCGTCTCTACAACTGAGACTGCCTGCCGACACCATGCAAGTCTGAATGGTTTAAGCTCAGAAACGACACGAATGACTTTGTAATGCTGATCTAAAAAATACAGTGCAATGTCATACCGCATGCCAAAAGTATGGACAGCACTACACGGCAGCATCCAGAAAACCTCTTTAGTTTTAAGTTTTTCCCTCAAGATCAATCCAAGCGCGCGTGCAAACCACTGATCAGCGCATATCACCCTTAGTGATGACATTAAAGTTCAAGCCCCATCAATTGGGCCGCCACAGGGAAACCCAACACCAGAAAGGTGCAGGGAAAGATAAAAAAGCTCAGTGGAAACAACATTTTGATTGGGGCCTGAAGGGCTAATTTTTCCGATCGTAATAAACGGTATTGCCCCTGTTGCCGAGAAAACTCAGCGATAGATCTCCCCAAACTCATTCCCATCGACTCACCCTGTATAAAGGCGCCAACCATCTGCCCAATACATTTAAGATCAATGCGTTGACTCATATGGCGAAAAGCATCAGCACGTATAACTCCAGATCTAACTTCAAACATGGTTTGCGTCCACTCCTCTTTTAAAGGACCCGCATGCAGATGTTCGAGGGCAAGCTGCACAGAGGTTTGCAGATTCATTCCTGCATCTAATCCAAGGCTCACAATATCTAAAAAGAAAGGCAGGCCCTTTTCTATCTCAGCATATCTGTACATTTTTTTTGATCGTAGCCAGTACCTCGGGGCAACACCACTCAGCAGTGCGATAACCAATGCCCCCCACAACGCCAAGCCTGCGTCAGCGAAATATATCAATCTGACAAAAAGGTAAAAAAGTACGCTACAACTAATAGCCAACAATAGCTGCAGAGCTAAAAATTGTGAACAAGACCAACCTGAAATTCCCGCCTGATTCATCGCATGAATCAGGCGCTGCCGTACACCCCAGGTCATCAAGGGCTGCACACAAAGACCAAAACTGACAATCATTGGCCAACACAACTTGATCAACCAGGAACACTTAAAGTCGCCGTATTGCTGAGCCTGCAATGCAGCCTGCGCAGCAGTCCGGGGAAAATTGGATGGCATTGCAGAAGCAATTGATCTTGACTTTACAAGCGAACGCGCGCGAAGTGAAGCGACTAATAGCACTAGTGAAGAGACCGCAACCGAACCACTCAGGATCGCTAATAGAGTCATCATTGACGGGCTCATACGCTAATTCCAAGTATTCGTTTAAGCATGATGACCCCTGCGGTTTCAAGAAGCACAACGAGTCCTAGAACGATTTGTCCAACAGAAGTATTAAACATAAGCTCAATTGAATAGGGATCAATAAAACTCAGGACAATCAGTAAAGCGACCGGTAATGATCCTATGATCCATGCCTGCATAATTCCTTGAGATGTCAGCACACGCATTTTCATATTCAAATGCAATCTTGATCGGATCGTGACTGACAATCGCTCCAGTAATTCGGCAAACGATCCTCCCGAGCTAGAGGCGACACGCATGAGCGTTGTCGTCATACGTACACTTTCCGTAGGTACGCGCAGATGCAAATTATTTAATGCATCTGACAAAGGAATACCCACACGTTGCTCACGTAATACCAAACCAAACTCTTGGGAAAAGGGAGGCTCGGAATTTTGGACAACTTGTTTGATTGCAACGCCAAGGCTTACGCCCGCGCGCATCGCACTGCTCAAAGCGAGCAATGCATCTGGTAACTGATGCTCAAAAGAATCAACGCGAGCACGCACGGCTCGACTCAAGATAAACCTTGGTAAAAACAAAACGATCAAGGCAAGCAATATTGCTACAAGGATCTGATCAAACAAGACCCAGTAAAAAAGTGCCACGCCCATTGCCAGACTGGCCACGGCAGGCCAGAGATTGGACACATCAATAAAAACAAACATATCCCTTAAATTTGTTTTGGCATCCTGCATCAGCGTACTTTTATATCGATCCTTAGCCTGAACGAGCAATTCTTGTCCAATCCAGAATGCAATTGCCAACGAAATACCAGCGAAAGTGACCGCGAGCCAGATCATGGCGTGCTAAACCATTTTCTTGCAAAAGAATTATCGGCACTATCGAGTTTTTTAAAAAATACGGGGGGTAATGAGTTCTGGAGAAATGATTGGGATTGCGTATCAAAACTGATTAAATTCTGAAGTTGAACCACACCAGATTCAGTTCCGGTAATCTCCGCCACGCTTGAAACTAATCTTCGTCCACACGGCATGCGTGTCAGCTGAACAATAATGTTTACGGCAGACGCAAGCTGCTCCCTGATCGCGAGGATGGGTAACCCAACATTTGCCATCAAAATCAAGGTTTCTATTCTTGCTATCGCGTCACGTGGGCTATTCGCATGAAGAGTTGTTAATGAACCTTCATGACCCGTATTCATTGCAACCAGCATGTCGAGCGCCTCTGCTCCCCTTACCTCTCCCACGATGATTCTATCTGGCCTCATACGCATTGCATTACGAACAAGATCACGAATGGTCACTTGACCAACTCCCTCGGCATTAGCTGGACGTGCCTCAAGACAAAGCACATGGGGATGCTGAATCTGCAATTCAGCTGAGTCCTCAATCGTTACGATACGATGATCAGGAGAAACGCCCTGTGCAAGAATATTAAGCAGCGTTGTTTTACCGGATCCGGTCCCTCCGGACACAATCATATTCAAACGTAGATCTATACAAATTTGAAACATCTGAGCCATGAAATCGTTCATCGACGCCTGTTGAATCAAATCAACAAAATTCAAATTCTTTTTTGAGAACTTGCGGATTGTCAGACACGCACCATGTACGGAAATCGGTGGGATCACAGCGTTTATTCTTGAACCATCGACCAATCTAGCATCGACCATGGGTGAGGACTCGTCAATCCTTCTGCCTAATGGAAAGACAATGCGATCAATCACAGATCGAACGGCCATATCACTACTGAATACTGCAGGATGACGCTGGATTTGCCCATGTTGTTCGACATAAATCAAATCATGTCGATTAACCATAATTTCCGAAATATCCGGGTTTTCGAGCAATGATTCCAAAACACCTAAACCTACCGCTTCGGCTGAAACCAAGGTGATCAACTCGCGCTTTTTTATATCCGTATCAATTTCTGTATAGTCTTTAATCAACTCTTCAACGCATTTTTCAGCCTCCTGCCGTAATGCCATGTCCGACAAGGCAGAAACGTCATGACGTCTTAAATCAAGTGCTTGAATCAGGGATGCATGCAAGGCACGTCTGATATCCAGGCAACCAGCCATATCCTGTGCGACACGGCCCTCATTGCATTCAAATTGATTATTCCTACATTCAATATTCGAATCTGATTGATCATTGACGCGGGGATAGATAAGCTGAGCATTGGTTGCAGAGAGTATTGAAGGCTCATTAAGCTTATTGACCAATATTGTCTCTGCAATATGCAATTTGCAAGGACCCGCTATACACGTGTCTGTCTGCTTGAGAGGACCAAACCTTGTTATACGCCGCCCATTAACACGGGTACCCATGAGCGAGCCAAGATCTTCGATATAAACCCCATCAACTCCCCGCCTCAGTAAAAAATGATTTTTAGCGATGCGCCAGTGCATCAGCCTCAGCCCACACTCAGCTCCGCGGCCAACTAATAAAGGAAGAGGACGGGATTCTGTTAAAAACTGGCCGTCTTCATAATGAATATCGAGCGAAATCAATTGGGATCCTCCCATTGGGATGGTTGCGTACGTGGAGTGGTCAGCACCTGCGCATCGTTTGCAATTTCCCACTGTGATCCTTCACCATAAAAAGATGGTGTATTCAATTGTGGTTGAGCATGCATCTGATGCTGCAGGCGTGGAGATTCGGGAAAAGCATTGGAAACAATCTCGCGGCCACTATCTACACGTGACTGCATCTGAGGATGGTCCGCATCAACGACGACCGGAGTCACAAATATCGCAAGTTCGGTTTGTCTGGCCATTTCACGGTTTACACCGAACAAACCACCAAGAACCGGGATATCAGATACGCCAGGAATACCATCCCGGTCGGTGGAGCGTTCCCTGGAAAGAAAACCGCCCAACACGAGTGTCTGCCCTGACCTGACATTAAATTCAGTTGCGGCTTTGCGAATTTTCATGGCTGGCCCTCCCGGCACGTTGATCGTTGTATCGACGGAGCTCACCTCGATTTCAATTTTTGAACGTACCGCACCATGCCGATCAACATTTGGGGTGATATTTAACGACACCCCATATTTTTTAAAGGTAGTCGTTGATTTACCGTCTTTATCTACAGAGGCATACGGCACCTCTCCGCCTGCTAAAAAAGATGCGGTCGATCCACTTCGGGCGAGTAATTGGGGTTGCGCAAGAATCACTGCTTCGCCAGACTTGGACAACGCAGCGAGACGCGCCGAAAGCAAAGCATTGAGCCCCAGATAACCTGCGGGATGTTTCAAAGGAAATGGGACATCCAGCAAAGCCTCACCCGGACGTTGACCAAGGGATGAAGAAGCACCATCCCATGCCACGCCAGCATGCATGCCGCTGTTGGCTCCCGGATCCCATCGAACGCCGAGCTCCTGCATTCGTGAGGAAGGAATTTCTATCACCTGAACATCCAGCAAAACCATGCGGTCCCAGCCAAGTTGACTCGTCAGATCCAACACCTCTGGATAGCGAGAGGCAAACCGTGCAATCTTTGCCTGATCCGCATCGCCAAGATCCTCACCTTCGATCACAATCTTTTCACCCACAATCGAACTCCGTGCTTTAGGGATTGAATCTAATAAGGAATTTATTTCACGGTGTATACGACTTAATCCAGATGGTTTTACTTGTATGAGATAAGAATTGCGACGTCCTCCCTTTAACCAGATATCGACCGTCGTCGCCCCTTTGGTTTTACCGAACACAATCACTTCCTGACCGTTGATTTCGGAGGCCTGCACCACCTGGCTGTTACCCACCGCTATACGCTGCATACCAGTAGCTTTCAACACCACAGAAGCCCCTGTCTCAAGATCGATTGTTTGTGACGCCTGAGCAAACACCGTCAATGGACATATCAAGATGCATAACAACCAGATAGTGACTAAATTCAACATTACGGTGTACTCAGTGATTCTGTAGAAAACTGAGCACTTAATTGCGCAGCGATTCCTTGCAGATCATCTGCGGATATACGATCTCCATACAAAATTGGAATAGAAACCACATCCGGAGAATCCATGCCGAGTAAACCCGCTAAATGCCCTCGAGGAATTTTTTGTGTATGTGCAGGCATTGGTGGTTCGTTAGCTTGACTCAACACTGCCGTGATCGTGCCAGTCTGCCTGGCAGAGACGAGCTTTACGGCGTCTTCTGGAGAAGTAGAAAGTGTCAGCGTTGCGAAGTTATCCTGGCGCGATGCATTGCCCGTGTCAAATGTACTCAAATCACGACCCGTTGCTAATACTTCTATGCCTGTGATCAGGAGGGAGGTCACCCGTTTTGACTGATGTTCAAAACTCACATATAAATCAATCAAATCGCCAGGACTGAGCAATCCAGACAGAGAATTAATCTGGTCAACAGGGATAGTTATAGCGCGCTTACCCACGGGCAAACGCGCAGATAAAGCAATTGCTGGTTTATCTGAAGTGTTAGCCCAGTGTAGTAACTGACCTGCGGTGAGATCGACATCGAGTTGTTTGCCAATAAGGCGTTCAGCTTGCTCGACAGGAATCGCGTCAGCGGTAATCCAGGCACTTGGGAAATCATGCGTGGCTAGATCCTCAATTTTGAGTATCGATGATCGCGCTACATCACGGGCAGCCACGATGCGCTTAACATGAGGCACACGAGACCTCATCTCAATCTCTCTTGTTTTACTATCCAGATGCTGATTGATTGCAAATGCAGCGATTGATCCAAACAACAGCGAAACAATCATCAGCAGCCAGTTCTTGTGTGTATTCAGCCACAAAGTCATTGTTCAATACTCATGACAGATATGCGGGTCTGCAAGGCTTTTTTCTGTATATCAATGCGCGCATGCTTATTACCGCAAACGACTTCTAAAAGTAGAGAGGAGCCTGACTGTGAGCGGAATGGGTATTGCGCAAGACTAATCCAGCCATGCTTCTTTAATCGATTATGAATAATTGATCGGACTTCATCCATGCTTTGGTCCGAGACAAATCCATCGATCCTTGCTTGCCTGACACCACCGACTTTATCTCCCATTGAGAAAACTAACTTAACATCGTCGGGAAGCCACATTAATCCGCAATGTGTAGTGTTCTGTGTGCGCACTTCTTTATGACGAAACAGTTGAATAGAAGACAGGATTCCCTTAACACCGAGTGCATCACGCGACGCGTGCGGCTCGACCATCAGTACGTAGGAGGTTTGATGCATGACCCAGCTCATTTCATAGGTATTGAATGATTTTGACAAAATCGAGCCTTCAGGTATGAGAGAAGCAATTGCCAGAAGGAACTGATCAATTGATTTTGGAATAGTGAAAAACTCAATTTCCATCGGCAAACCTTGCCAACTTATGTCGTTGATCACGGTGTCCGACACAATCCAATCAGGCAATACGAACTTTTCCGCCACGACAAGCCCTGCAGTTTTCGCCGCAGGATTTGGAAAAGCGGGTATATGCATCGCGGCAATGGAGGTGAGCAAACAGCCTCTTAAGAGGCTGATCAGTTGCTCCATGCGTCTGCCCCCAGGATTGATTGATCCGGGACAAATCCTATCCAGGGTTGAACAAAATCGAGGGATAAATCTGGACGATTCCATGCGTGATCCACTTTGGAGCTACGTGCATGAACAGGATGCATTGTTTTAGATGTGAATTGAAATACGTTTCTCCATAAGGTCGACGAAGAGGCAAACTTCTCGTGAGCGTTACGATCGGATGATGCGTATCCATAACCGGCATCAACAAAACTATGACGTGATATTTTGATTTGCCCATGCCTTGATCCCGTTGAGAATGAACTGCCTTGGATCATTCCGGGTTGAGCCATCTTCAATTCAGCAAGCAAGTTATTGACGCCTGAATTTAAAGATGATTTGTGTTCTAAGACATCAATCTTTCGATCAGTGTCGGACCCAATGGCTTGACCCAGACTGATTGCGAATACATTTTTAAGGCTGTCTAATAACGTATTTACCGAATTACGTTGAATTGAAAAAGTAGTCTGCATTCCTATGAATAGGATCGAAAATACGCCGAGCAGGATCAATGATTCGCTCAGGGCTTGACCTCGCATGCATACAGAGTGGGATATTATTTTTAAGTGCATCATTGACTAACCAGACGCGCATGCCAATAGGGATGAAATAAATTTGGACGTTCTTGCCGACCGTCCTTACGCGATGAAGGTCTTGAAAAATAGGTCAGCGAGGAAGATTGTGCGGTCAGAGTTTCGGTTGAATCATGGCGGAGATAATTAAAGTGTCCGGTAAAGCTTGTTTTATTTTTCGACTGATTCAGAATCGCAACTGATTGTGCGGTTTTAATATCAAATCGAAATCCTGAGCGCTTTGAATCGATATCCATAAAACTTGCAGGCGCGCTGGATTGCCAGCTTATTTTTTTAGCAGCTGACCATGACGCTGCAAGTGAATTAGCAGATCCGTTAATAATGTCCCAACCCGGAATCCCCTGACTTTTTACCCAACGCCAGAATGATTGCTTTGAAAAACTCTGGTTAGTCGTATCCGTGGATTTTTCTGTCGTGTTCTCGAGCTTATCGGCTAACAAGGCGTTTTTCTGCGCAGACGTGCTGATCTCTGCCCAGCCCATTGGATACTCTCTCTGATAGCAGCCTATGATGCGATTTGAACGAACGGCATGAAACGAAATGGTGTCGGTTGACTCATATGTCCCATTGGCACTTGCAAGGGTGTGTCCGCGGCGCCGTAATTCGTGGCGCTTAAGTGGGCAACGCATATTGATTGCCCATATATTTTGACGTGTTGCATGACGTGGCTTTAAATAGCCGTAGGGTTCAATGATTTGCTTGAATATATTGTCCCAAACAGGTGACTGGGTCGAAAAACTCTTTATGCCGTCCCTGAAATCATCGCGTTCAATTGCATAGGAAAGTCCTAATTGTGCAAGCGATTGACCACGCACCGATGAACCACTCTCTCCAACATTTTTTATCAATATTTTTTCAAGAGTTTGAATACGTGAGGAATTCATTTCACTCGATATATTCTGACGCGCCTGCTCAAGTACCTCTCTTATGACTTGATCGTGCTTTTTAAAGGCTGTCTCTAAATTTTGTATCGCGAGATAGTCATCTGCCAGACCTGACTGAGACGCCATGTATGAAGCGGCATAGGTTGGACCGAAAAACATACCAATCAAAAATGCAGGTGGATTCATCCGCAAAGATTGTTTTGCCTGCGTCGCTCTAAAGCGCTCATGAGAGGCCAGGGTTACAAGATGAATCATAGCGAGTTGATGAGCCAACTGAGCACGATTCAGATAGGCGTGCAGGTTAAGCGTCCGTGCCTGCAAGGTGGCCGCACTCAAAACGCCAGCATCCGTCGCTCTGACGAGTGATACTTTGTTGTGAACAATATTGCCGATGTAATAGCTCAATGCCCAGCCAAGCCCCCCCAGGGAGACCAACATTAATCCTAAGACCATCGCCTGACCAGATTCTGACCGATCCGCAACGCGCGACAAGGGAGGAAAGGCGCGAGGCATTAGCGCGCACCCGATTCACTGTTGCCCGTAAAGGATTTCAGTGATTTTGGTGCGGCTTGAATGGCGGCGGATTCAGCAGCGCTCGCGGCTGCACGAGACTGTTGCGAACCGTCTTCGCCAGCGATCTCTTTGGCCATTGCAGCGGTCTGCGCACGTAAAACCTGTCCAAAAAACTGATATACGGCAATTGCCGCAACAGCAACAAGCGCGACGATGATGATGTACTCGGTCATTCCCTGACCGCGTTGATGCTTGCGCAGGTGTCTGTTGGATCTTTCAGTTGGATGGAATAAACGCATCTCTGGCCTCTTGAATAAACAAGACCAGAGTATGGATTTCTAATAGCAATCGCTCAATTCGTATCTACCGTAACGGACAGAATGAGCGCAGCGCTGAAAGTCTGAATGTTAAGTATTAATAAGTCAGAAAATATTAATAAGTCAGAAAATTACCAACCGTAAAAACGATCCCAGGTGAGCACGTCGCCTGCGGAATCGAGCGCTTGGTACTGCGGGAACTGAGCACCTGTCGCGCAAGCATGATTCGGCAAAATGCGTAATTGCATTCCAACCGGAAACATTTCACTTATCGAGCTGCTTTGAGGCGTATGGCTTGAAATAATTCCATGTTCCTGGTTGGCTCCTGTTACAAAAAAACCGTGGATCGGTATGCCATCAGCGCGGCAAACCTGACCATAACCAAAATCAGTTGTTTGCTTTTGAGTGCCACGATCCCTGCTCATCGCCATCCAGCCAGCATCGATGATCGCCCAGCCTTTTTCTTCCTGGTGACCGATAACAGTAGACAACACGCTTAAGGCGATCTCATCCATCGTGCATACACCAACGTTATGCATCACCAGATCAAAGAATATATACACACCCGCCCTAACCTCTGTCACACCATCAAGACTGATTGCACTCAATGCCGTTGGCGTCGATCCCACACTCACCGTTTCACAGGAAAAACCTGCCTCACGCAAACGGTTCGCGGCACGAACGCATAATGCGCGCTCTTGCTCAGCCATAGCTATCAGAGCATCAGGTGTATTTAAATCGTAGCTGGAACCTGCGTGCGTCAACACACCTGCGATCGATGCTCCTGGAGTAACCAGTGCAGCCGCGACATCGAGCAGCATTTGTGATTCTGGCTTAATGCCGGAGCGGTGATCGTCCGTATCGATTTCGATCAATACTTTAAATGAAACCCCACGAGCGGCACCATACTCGGAGATAGCTGTCGCAGAGGCGACACTATCGGTTAGGATTTTTAAATCGCAACCTTTCGCGATCAAGGCATGTGCCTGCTTAAGCTTGGTGGGCACGATGCCTACCGCGTAGGTAATATCAAAGATCCCTGCAGCAAAAAACTGTTCTGCCTCTTTCAGCGTCGATACAGTAATACCCTGCGCGCCCGCAGCAACTTGGGCTTGTGTCACCTCGATACATTTAGAGGTTTTGACATGCGGACGAAAACTCGCTCCCAGACTATTGATCTGCGACTGCATTCTGTCGATATTGTGCTGCATACGAGGCAGATCGATGAGTGCAGCGGGGGTAACGATATCTGAGAGATTCATAATTTCATTGCTTGTTAAGTTAATATGAGTATTATAGTTTGCAACGATAGGTGTTCCCAGGCGTAGAACCTATACTGCATATATTCGGCTATTTTTTACATTTCACCATATTAATCAAAACCGTAGATGCTTAGTTTTATTGGCCCCTTATTCGCGAGTGCGGTGTTTAAAACACTGGCTTGGTTGCCACTCTCCGCGCTTCAACGCATCGGTCGTTTTTGCGGCTGGATCACCTGGGTTGTGCCTGGCAGTTATAAAAGACGCGCCGCAGAGAATCTTAAACAAGCTTTTCCTGACGTGACTGAGGAGATGCAAAGAAGAGCGATACTCAATGTGGGAACGTTGTTTCTGGAAATGCCGTTCTGGTGGGTCAGACGTAACGATGAAGAGCTCAACAAGTTGCTCGAATGTGATAACTGGGCACAATTTGATCGTGCGCTCTCAAAAGGCAAAGGCGTCATTCTGCTCTCACCCCATGCGGGTTGTTTTGAATTGCTCGGACCGGTTTATGGCAGCAGATATCAATCAACCGTATTATTCAGACCACCTCGTATGGAATGGCTGCAGGATTGGATTGTAAAAATGCGCTCGCGCAAATTGTTAGCTATGGCGCCTGCGAATCAGTCCGGTGTGCGCTCACTGGTCAAAACGCTTAAACGCGGAAATACAGTCGGGATTTTGCCGGATCAGGTGCCGGTCGATGGCGAAGGCGTCTGGGCACCCTTTTTTGGTAAACCCGCCTATACCTTGTCGATTGTGCAACGCTTACAAAGTCTGACAGGCGCAACTATTTTTATTCTCGCTGCTGAGCGCAAGGCGCTCGGCAAAGGATACAAGCTGCACTACAAGGAATTGCTCTCACCGCTGTCTGACGATCCGGTAGCTGCAGCGACAGAAATCAATCAGGAAATGGAAAATATGATCCGACTGATGCCGGATCAATATTTATGGGGCTACAACCGCTACCGGCAACCCAAACACAAAGCACTCGTGCAAAAGAAAGCTGAAAAAGAGTGAGTCAGGTTGGGCCAATCTGTATTCAAGCTTCGACAGGTTTACTGGCATGCGTGGTTATAACCTCCAGCACTTTACGACCATTACTGCTGAGTACCTCCGTATGCACCACAGCAGTCAAGCGACCACGGTGCACGACTGTCGAACGCGCGGAAATCGTTGCGCCCTCACCCGGACTGATGTAGCTCGCGGTTATACCAGTTAATTTCCAGTGATTAGACAGTGAGGCGTTCGCCGTCACCATAGCAAGTCCAAGTGTGATTCCTCCCTGAACATGACCGACGCGATTACCAATATGTGGTCCGTTCACGAGCTCGCAATAGGCACTTCGCTCACCAGGCTGAGGATGAAAACCAAGGAAATGATTTAAAAAGCCACCGCCGCGGGCGCTGCTTTTATGCAGTGACTTTTCTGCATGATCAATAATCCATTTTTCATCATCGCTGAGCGAGTCTGGATCGAGATCAATATTTTCGGGTGGTTTTTGATCGATCCACGCGATCGGATGCAGCACCATATCGCCAGGTGCTGGCAATACCATAAAGGCCCCTGTCCCGAATGCGATGAGTTTATCGCCAGCATACACATGGGATTCACTCAGGCCTTGCTTACCGAGCGTATCGTGCAAAAAATCATTTGATTTGCTTGTAGCAACCAGCTGACCAATTCGGGGCTCGCACGTTAGCTGCAGACTAAGGGAGACGGTGGCTAAACGCGTTGAGCGTGAAAGCTTTTCGCGAATACCTGTTGCCAGCCCCATGTCCGCAAGCATGGCAAACACAGCGATATTGACCTGACCATCATCGTCACAAGTAAAAACCTCTGAATCGATGTGTAAGACTGAATTTTCGGGATGCACTTCATCAAAAGTCAGTGCGAAAAAATTACCACAAAAATGCAACCCAGGCGTCCGGTTTAAAGCAATCGCGCGATGAATTTGCTTAATGATTGGGTGATCGCGCATATCTGTTTTCTGCATGTGTTTCATTTACCTTTAGCAAAAACCATGGAAATAGTTTCTGCAACCAACGCGGGGCGATCGACCCCTTCAATTTCAATCGTATTGCCGAATGTTAACCGAGCGCCACCTTCGGTAATTTCACACTTATCAAGTGTGCGATGCAAACGTATCCGGGAATCAACAGGTACGGGAGCTGTAAACCGGACCTTATTTGAGCCATAGTTAATTCCGCGCGAACGTTCTTTGACTCTTGATATTTCAGCACCCAGAAAGGTAACCAGGGAAAGTGTCAACATGCCATGGGCAATTGTTTTGCCATTTGGTAATTCACGTTTGGCACGCTCAACATCAATGTGGATCCAGTTTTCATCACCAGAGACTTTTGCAAAATCATCAATACGCTTCTGATCGATTAACAACCAGTCGCTCGTACCAATCTTTTGACCAACATATGCCGCCATATCTGCGGGAGTTTGAACTTCAAGCATCGTGCACCTCTTAATTTAAATATATGGGGGAATGTTAGTGCGCTAAAGCTGCCAAACGTGTTTGAATGATTTTTTCTGCGTCTAAAACGATTCGATGCACCAGATCGGCACAAGTTGGAATGTCGTTAATGAGTCCTTGCACCATGCCAACAGTCCAGATTCCACCCTCTACGTCGCCATTTTCGTACACCGCACGACCTTTCGCGCCGGCTACTTTTGGACCGATTTCATGAATGGTTGCACCCGTCTTTTCCATTTCAACAATACTCTCAGACAGCTCTGTGCGTGCGACGCGGCTACTGTTTCGCAGACTACGCAATATGAGTGAGGTATCGTTTTCTGTATTGTTGACGATTGCGCGTTTAATGTTTTCGTGGACGGGGGCTTCCTGGGTGCACATGAATCGGGTTCCCATATTGATTCCCTCGGCCCCCAGGGCAAGAGCTGCGACAAGCCCCCTGCCGTCCCCAAAACCACCTGAAGCAATCACGGGAATGGTGACCTTTGCAACGGTGGCGGGTATCAAAATCAAACCGGGAATGTCGTCCTCGCCTACATGGCCCGCACACTCAAAACCGTCAATACTCACGATGTCTACGCCTATTTGCTGGGCTTTGAGGGCGTGACGCGCGGTCGTACATTTGTGAATAACGGTGATCCCCGCAGCTTTTAATGCAGGCATATGCGCAGCTGGATTATTGCCAGCTGTCTCAACAATTTTTACTCCAGAGTCGATAATGGCATCACGGTATTCGTCGTAAGGGACAGGCTTTAAGGTCGGCAGAAAAGTCAGGTTGACCGCAAATGGCTTATCGGTCATTCCACGCAGACGGGCGATTTCTAAGCGCAATGCCTCGGGGCTGGGTTGCGTTAAGGCAGTCAGCGTACCGAGTGCTCCCGCATTGGATACTGCAGCAGCAAGTTCGGCGCGGCCTATCCACTGCATGCCACCCTGCACAATTGGATGCTCGATACCCAGCATTTTAGTTATAGCGGTTTGCACGTTACGTATTCCTCTAAGAAAATATTCTGATTAACCGTACACCTGGCATAACGGATCCAGTATCAGTTTTGCACCAGTCTGCTTTTGCAGCAATTCAAAGGTTAAACCTGCAACCATCCGCCTGACAATCAGTCCTTCTGCTATCACATCGATCATGGCCAGATCGGTATAGATTCGATCCACACAGCCTGCCGCTGTCAGTGGATAGGTGCAGCGTTCGAGAATGCGGGGACTGCCGTCTTTCTGGCAATGTTCCATCAACACCCACACGTTGGCTGCACCCGCGGCAAGATCCATAGCGCCCCCTACAGCGGGCAATTGATCAGACACACCTGTCGACCAATTCGCCATGTCACCATTTGCCGCAACCTGAAAAGCTCCGAGGCATGCGATATCGATGTGACCGCCACGAATCATTGCAAAGGAATCGCTGTGGCTGAATACGGAGGCACCATTGACTAGGGTCACGTGATGTTTGCCAGCATTCACAATGTCGTCATCCTCTTGGCCGGGTTCCGCTTTAGGACCAAGGCCAAGCAGGCCTTGTTCACTTTGCAGCAAAATTTCACGATCCGACGGAACGTAATCTGCAATAAGCGTGGGTACACCGATGCCGAGATTGACACAACTGCCTTCGGCGATTTCTTGTGCGGCGATACGCGCCATGTCTTGTCGACTGAGCTTATTCATGATTTGACCTCCACCAGACGATCGATGTAGACACCAGGTGTCACAATGTGCTCGGGATCCAGTGCGCCTAAATCCACAATCTCATTGACCTGCGCAATCGTCAGCTTGGCCGCACCTGCCATGACGGGATTATTTACGCGGGCACCGCGATGATAGACAAGGTTGCCCCAGCGATCACCCTGACGCGCTTTGAGCAACGCCACATCGCCGTGAATGGGGTGCTCAAAGACATATTGCTTACCGTCGATGATGCGCGTCTCTTTACCTTTTGCAAGCTCAGTACCTGCGGCGGTTTTGGTGAAAAACCCGCCGATACCGGCAGCACCGGCGCG
>CAINDJ010000211.1 GCA_903847325.1 uncultured beta proteobacterium
ACTGACGCGCTGGTTGTAGTCGGTACCTCCGGTGAGTCCCCAACCGTGGACGTCGATGAGCACGCAGAGCTGATCCGTATTGCGGTCACGCACGCGGCAGGCAGGATGCCCGTGATTGCTGGCGTTGGCGCTAACTCCACCAGCGAGGCTATTCATTTGGCTGAGCATGCAAAAAGCGTTGGTGCCCAGGCAGGCTTGTCCGTTGTGCCTTACTACAACAAACCTTCTCAAGAAGGTATGTACCAGCACTTCAAAAAGATTCAGGAATCAGTTGATCTACCAACGGTCCTCTATAACGTACCTGGCCGCACTGTGGCAGATCTCGCGCACGACACTGTGCTGCGTCTGGCCGAGGTGCCAGGTATCGTTGGGATCAAAGATGCGACGGGCGATATTGGTCGTGGCGCCTTGCTGATCCGTGATCTCCCAAAACACGTTCAGGTGTTTAGTGGTGATGATGCAACCGCCGCTGCGCTGATTCTTTTGGGCGGCGCGGGTAATATTTCCGTCACTGCCAATATCGCGCCACGCGCAATGCACGACCTCTGTGCCGCAGCCTTAGCTGGCGATGTAATGGGTGTGCGCAAAATGAATAATCTACTGGGGCCTTTGAATAAACTCCTGTTTGTCGAAGGCAATCCGGTTCCGGTTAAGTGGGCTCTGGCTCAGATGGGACGTGCCAAATCCGGCATCCGTCTGCCTCTGGTCGAGCTTAGTGCTCAGTTTCACGCGCCCTTGCGTGCAGCAATGGTTCAGGCGGGGTTGCTCTGATATGAATAAATGCATGAGTCGTAAGACTGTTTTGGCAACTACTCTGTTGTCTGCTGTGCTGTTGCTGCAAGGCTGCTCGGGATTCCGCAGCATGCTCAACGGCGATGATTCGGTTGATTACAAGAGTGTGGTGAAAACTGATCCGCTGAGCATCCCGCCAGATCTGACACAAGCGGCTAGTGATCCTCGCTACCGCGCCCCGGCTTCTGGCACCACCACCTTCTCGCAGTTCCAGCAGGCGGGTCAGGCGAGTGCGAAAGGCCTGCCTTCATCGCAAGCCGCTGTTTTGCCAACACGTCCGGACATGCGTGTGGTGCGCGATGGTGATCTTCGCTGGCTGGTTGTTGATATGTCGCCAGACAAAGTGTTTTCACTGACGGCAGATTTCTGGGTCGAATCAGGTTTTTCACTTGATGTGACTGATCCCAAAGCCGGTTTGATGGTGACCAACTGGGCTGAAAACCGTGCCAAGATCCCTGAGAGCTTTATCCGCGATATGCTGGGCAAAGTTCTCGAGGGCTTGTGGGACAGTGGTACACGGGATAAATTCAGTACCCGCATTGAGCGTGTGGGCAACAACCGCACTGAAATCTATATCTCCCATAAACACATGGAAGAAAAAAATTACAGTACACAAGGCCAGGTTGACGTTCGCTGGATGAACGGCAAAGAAGATCCAGGCCTGAACGCTGCAATGATTGCCCGACTGATGGTTTTTCTGGGTGAGGATGTCGACGGTGCCCGCAAGAAAATGGGTCAGGCTCAGGTTGCCAAGCAAGATGCTCCAGTCTCCACACCTGATGGCGACAAGAGTGCACTGCTGGTCGCTGAGTCTTTTGACAGAGCCTGGCGTCGTGTCGGTGTAGCACTGGATTCTGGCAACTTTGCTGTGGATGATCGTGATCGTGCCGCGGGTGATTTTTATGTCCGCTACGTTGATACCGATACCGGTATGAAACGAGAAGACCCAGGTTTCTTTAGCAAGCTCTTCGGTGCGAAAGATCCTGCGAAAGCGCCAACCTATCGCCTGCATTTGACCGACCAAGGTACGAAGACTGAGGTCACCGTGTTTGACGCTGATGGTAAGCGTGACACAAGCCCAACTGCGCAACGTATTTTGAGTGTGTTGTCAGGCAAGTTGTAATACTTGAATCCTGCCTCGTTTTGTGAGGCATGTTTTAAAAAGTTAAAGGCCTCGCATTGATTGATGCGAGGCCTTTGTGCTTTGAATCTATTTATTTTTTTATGTACATTTTTGGTGCATAGATATCAATAACTACCATTTTGTGCGTAACGATAAGTGAAAATGCACAAATTTGGTGCTTTTCGTTTTAACTGAAATAGTTTTACGTTGTCTGATACGTAGACTTTGTGGCACAGTTATTGCTGCACT
>CAINDJ010000212.1 GCA_903847325.1 uncultured beta proteobacterium
GACCTTTGGCTCAAAAAACAAAGTGGTCGAAGCCAGCGGGCTGATCGCAATTTTACCCAGGCCAAAGAAAATATTGTCGACAATGAATTTACGATTCATTGCGTGCATGACAGCCTGGCGGACTTTGACGTTATCAAAGGGCGCGCTGCGCTGATTCATAAACATGAAGGACAGCGGGGCGTACATTTCCCAGCCTTTAGTGGTCATTTCGACGTTTGGCAAGGCTTTCAGGCGCTTGACCTCAACGTTATCCACATCACCGCCACGTAACACCTGCACATCGCCTTTTTCGAAAGCGACTGCGCGTGAGGCGGCATCAGGCACGACACGGAAAATGATCTCGTCGAGATAAGGCTGACCAGGTTTCCAGTATTCGTCATTACGCACCAGAGTCACGTAGGAGCCTTTTTTCCATTCCTTGAACTTGAATGGACCAGTGCCAATCGGGGTCTGGTTCGCGGGATTGGTCGCGTAATCGGTGCCTTCGTAAATGTGCTTGGGCACCATCGGCATGTTGTCGACGACAAAAATACTCAGGAACGGCGCGAACGGTTCTTTGAGCTTGATCACCACATTGTTTGCGTCAGGCGCGACAATACTGTCGATGTATTTGTTAATCACCAGACGACCACGTGGGTGCATCTTGCGCAAGAACTGATCGATACTAAATACGACGTCGGCTGAGCTGAAAGGCTTGCCATCGTGCCATTTGACGCCTTGCTGTAATTCAAAACTGTACATCAGCCCATCAGGCGAGACTTTCCAGGACTTAGCCAGCGAAGGCAGTGGTTGCAGTTTTTCGTCATAGGTCAACAGACCCTGATAAATCTTGCCCGCCACGTATTGGGTCGGGCCTTGCTGATTCAGGCCCAGCATCAAAATAGGTGGCTCTGGTTGCACAATTGCGTTGAGCGTACCGCCGCGCGTCTGCGCGCCAGCGATATTGCCAAGGGCCAGCAGTGTGGTCAATGCCAGCGCGGAACCCACGCGCAGCAATGTTTTATTGACGTGATGATGCATAGAAGTCCTCATGTTGACTAACAGTCAGGTTGCGACCTAATGATCGGGCACAGTTAATATCGCATTGTTGTCGGCGAATGTCCATCACTGCGCGAAATCTGACGACCATACGCGGTGAGTATCGCGTCAGAAAGCCGCGACCGAGGTCTTTTTTGAGGTTATTTACCGCTCAGGGCCGTTGCGCAGTCTCATGAGCAAGACAAAAATGATGATCGCAGGGATCACTAAAAAGCCATAGCTCAAACCATAACTATGAACAGTGCCGGCCACTAAACCAAAAAATGGTGGGCCCAGCATGACCCCCAGAAAGGTAATGCATAACGTGCCGCCCGTCGCGACGCTTGCCTGTCCCTTCGGTGCCTGACGAGCAATTTCTGCAAGATAAACACCATTCCAGCCAATCGCAGAGGCACCAAAAACGACCAGTATCGGGAATAATAACCAGGGTGAGGTATCTGCCCGCAGAAACGCGGTACCGATTGCACCGACAGCCAATAAAACGGTAATGACAATCAACATCTTGACCGCACCTAGCCAGCGATCGGCAACATAGCCCCAGAAAATCCGACCACCTACGCCAGCAGCCTGGGCTACCGTCAAGGCAACGCCTGCGGCAACCAGCGACCAGCCAAGATCCTCAAACAAAAATGTCACCAGATAGGCCATCAGGGACATCTGACAAATGGCAAACAGAAAAGACATAAACGACAGCACTTTCAGGCTGCGGTGGCCAAAGATCAATTTCAGCGGCTGCACAACCGTTGTCACGATGGAGGGCTTAACGGTGGGGTCTCGGTCATCATCCAATCCTGCACGCAAAGACTGAACAGACCAGGCGCAAAGCCAGCAAGCGATTCCGGCCGCAATAAAGGTCCATTTCCAGCCAATCAGCAAATCCAGTGATGGCACGAGTGCGCCGGCAATCATGCCGCCCAGCGGCACACCCGTTTGTTTAATGGAAAATACCAGCGATAACTGACTCGGTGGGGTCGTTTTAATCAGCAGATGTGAGCTGGCGGGGGTGATCGGTCCATATCCCGCACCAATCAACAAAGCACCCAAGGCAATCACGGCAGGCTGCGGCACTGCGCACAGGCACAGACCCAGACCAGAGCACAACAAACCAACCTGACTCAGGCGAATCGCACCCCAGCGCTTGACTGCAGCCCCGCCAAGCAGGCTGGCAACCATGGCGGCGAAATACACCAGTGCCACATAGGCACCCACATAGGTTGTAGAAATCTCAAGATCTTTGGCGACAACGGGTGCTACAACCGGCAAGGTCATCAAGGCCATCGCAACCAGCGCCTGAATAGTTAGTGTGGCAACTAAAACAACCCAGGGTCTGGCAGGCGTCACGATGATTCGATTCCGTTATGTTAACGATGGTGATTAAGCGTTGCAGAATAATCGGTATGGATTATTTAAAGCGTACCGTAGGAATGCAATCCGGACAGGAACATATTCACACCTAGAAAGGCAAAGCCCGTCACGAGCAAGCCGACCAGCGCCCAATAGGCCGCCATCGTGCCGCGCAGGCCTTTCATCAGACGCAAATGCAACCAGGCTGCATAATTCAACCAGACGATCAGCGCCCAGGTTTCTTTCGGATCCCACTGCCAGTAAGCACCCCAGGCATCCGCCGCCCACAAGGCACCGAGGATGGTCGCGACCGTAAAGAACGCAAAACCAATCGCAATCGCCCGGTACATGATGTCGTCGAGAACCTCGAGCGAGGGCAAGCGCGCAGCAATCGGTCCACGGAACAACAGGATAGTGCCGACAATTAGCGCACCGATACCGAAGTACAGCATCCAGGTGGCAGACAAGCCCTGACTGCGAAACACCATCGGCTCACCCGCAAGCAGCACGCCGAGCACAAACAGTGGTGCGAGCTTAAGCCAGGATTTGGTCTGACCGTGCTGTTTAACCAGGTATGCAAACCCCACCATCGCTGCAAGTGAAAATGTGCCGTAGCCGATGAAGTTAGCGGGCACATGGATTTTCATCCACCAGCTTTTGAGTGCGGGCACGAGCGGCTGGATCTGAAACGCATCACGGGTGAATGAATACCACAGCAGGAAAATGACTGAGGACGTAATCACCAGCATCACAAAACCGCCTAACGCACGGGTGGCATAACGGCGTTCGTAATACAGGTAGAACAAAGCGGTGATCAGGGAAAACAGTACAAACACCTCGTACAGATTACTGACCGGAATATGACCGATATCAGCACCCATGAGATGGCCTTCACGCCAGCGCACCAGTAATCCTTGCGTACCTGCAAACACTGCACACCAGGAAAGTGCGGTCCCCAGCCATGCGGCGGTTGGACTGATGATGCCTATCCAGTAGCAAACAGTGGCCAACACAAATAAGGCTGACATCCACAAAATTGCGGATTGAGAGGACAACAGATATTTGAGGAGAAAGACCTGCTCGGCACGCGCCAGATCGCCGTGATACAGCCAGATCGCAAAGCCCGCGCTCGCGGCACAGGCCAGCATCAGCGTGCGCAAAGGACGCCATAGCCAACCCATCCAGGTGAGTAATGGCACACCCAGGCAAAGAATGACTTGCTCGTAATAATCCATCGAATCGTTGAAATGCATCAACGCATACGCGGCGCCAGAGGCAAGCAACAAGAAAAATAAAGCATCGGTCCAGTTCGGTGCGCCACGCATGACACGGGCATCACCGGACTCGGACAAGTCGTCCCAGTCATTCACAGAATCGGAAACTGATTCAGTCATCACACATCTCAATAAATCAGGTTGATCGTTCGGCAGAATTCAAGCGAGACAAGGCTTGTTTGAACCGGTCGAATTCACGGTTGAAATCCAGTGTACGCTTTTGAGAGGTCATCGCAGCCAATACACGCGTGCCCGATGTGCCTTCTGTGGGTCGCAACCAGACCCAAATGCGGCGATCGCGCACATAGAACATCGTAAAGATGCCGATCACCAAAAACAGGCAACCGATATACACAATCATTTTGCCTGGGGTGCGGCTGACCTGAAAAACGCTGGCCTGTACATGCTCAAACGACTTGAGTGTGAACAGCATCGGGGCTGGATAGAGCGTCACATCAGACAGTGCTGCCACAGCAATACGCGACCAGGCGATGTTTTTTTCCTGATCAGCAGGGGTATTACCCAGAGCTGGCAAACCTGCCCGCTCGCGCGCAACCTGACGCAGCTCGCTCACGGAGGAGCCAAGCAAACGGATCACGATATCAGCTGCGCGCTGCTGCTCGGCGGGCGGAACATTGGTTTCGAGAAATTTAGAAATCACCTGCAATCCACCGATGGCAAACGTATCCAGTGCACGGGCAGCCGAGCCCTCAAGTGCCTGTTGGTCGCTTGTGCTGCCAGCGTAGGATTTTGCGAAACGGTGGACGGCCTCTTTACGGGCAAGAGGATCAGCCAAGGCTGCGCGTAGATCCATGAATTCGGCTACAGACGCTTTGTCGTCAGCGGGGATGCGCAAATAACGAAAGCCCGGGTTACCTGGCTCTTGCACGCCAACCAGGATCACCTGATGACCATCCATTTCTACCGGTAACATGTAGTTATTGAAAAGCGTCGCCTGCCCACTCTGATCGATCAGGCGGTATTCAATACTGGGACCGACATTTTTCAGATTTTTGTTTTGCTTGGACGCAGCGCTCCCTGTCACCGAGGCGACATGTTCGCCAAACTCTTTGGGGGTGGCGGGATCGCCAGCAGTGAGGTCTTCTACATTAATCGTGCGCAGTTTAGTGACTTCAAGTTTTACGCTTTTACCGGTATCACCCAACGCCACATCGCTCGTCTGACCGACCTGCCCATTCACATCAAAGCTCACGGGTTTAGTTCCTGTGAGCGGATAGCCCACGAGCTCAACTTTACTGCCGCCATCATCAAAGCTTGACTGGTAGACGGTCACACCTTTGAAATGCAATGGCTCATTGACCTCAATGGTGGCCTCGAATTTTTTACCGTTGTCGGGATCCGTGACTTCGACCAGACTCGCAAAACGACTTGGCATCCCTGTTGAATAATATTCAACAAAAAACTTTTTCAGGGCGATCGTAAAGGGCAGCGGCTGGACGAGTGCGCCGTCATCTACGCTGACAATGGCAGAGTTCCGTTCGCCGCCTTCAGGGACCAATACGTTGGAACGAAAACTTGGATTGTTGACCGAGAGGCGCCCCGACTGCGGAACATCGACAATCAGCATATTTTCAAGAATCGGGGTTTTTCCAAACAACCATACCTGCACGCGAATCGGTAACTCGCTATCGAGCAAACCACCCACACAAATAATCACAATCGCTGCGTGGGCAAAGATATAGCCCAGACGATTGCCACTGCCGCATTTAGCTGCCAGCAGTTGTGCATCGCCCTCGTCTTTGACACGCACGGCATAGCCCTGCTTTTTAAGCCAGGCCTGCACAGCCCCAGAGGTGCCTGAGAGATCGCGGGTCGTATCGAGCTCAACTTTGTGGTGAAACGCGCGCAGGCTGGACGCGCGAATGTGTTCGCGAAACGAGCTCGCATCTTTCAACATCTTTGGCGCATTACGAATCAGACACAAACTCGTGGACGTCACGAGAAAGGTCATCGTGACTAAAAACCACCAGCTGTTATAGATGTGCCAAAGTGAAAACTTATCGAACACCTCAAACCAGAAAGGTCCGAACTGATCAACATAGGCACCCGCCGATCTGTTTTGCGGCAGCACTGTGCCGATCAGGCTTGCCAGGCAAATAAACACTAGCAAGCTGATCGCAAAACGCATGGAGCTCAGCAGTTCCAGCAAACCCGTCCGAACATTTTTCGCGGCAGCAGTCACACAATTCTTCACAAAAAAAGGGGGTGTCTAAAAGACGCCCCCTTTGATCAATTCGCCCGGCAGAAGCTCTGCTGGGTTGAACTTGAATTAACGCAAGCCCGCAGCGTAATCAGATACCGCTTTGATATCCGCATCATTCATGCGATCTGCGATCTGATTCATCATCGGGCCATTTGCACGATGACCGGCACGGAATAACTTGAGCTGGTCTTCGATATAGGATGGGAACTGTCCAGCCAGACGTGGGAACTGGGCGGGGATGCCTGCGCCGTTAGGCGAGTGGCAACCAGCACAGGCGGCTACGTTGCGCTCGGGGATACCTGCGCGCCAGATTTTCTGACCACGTTCAACGGATTTTTCGTTGGTTGCGGTCGCTGGCTCGGTCAGCTTTTGCTGTGACAGGAAAAATGCGACGTTGCGCATATCTGCATCCGTCAAAGGCGTTGCCATCGTCGTCATCATCGAAGGCGCGCCATCAGCACCCTTGCGAAGTGGCTCTTTAGCACCCTCAGCAGGACGGAAATTGACGAGCTGCTTGTACAAATACTCGTGCGACTGAGCCGCCAGATTAGGATTGGCAGGAATGGTACTGTTACCTGCTGCACCATGGCAGGAGACACAGGCAACCACGCCGCGCGCGGCATCGCCTTGCTCATAGAGCTGGGCGCCCTTGGCAGCATCAGGCTTTGCAGGGCCCGCTGCATCGGCAGCGAAACTAGGGGATACGGCTGTGATGCCAAGCAACACACCGCTCGCAAGCACTACACGAGACAACACACGCTTCATTGAAGACCTCGAAGATATCGAATCTACAGCTATATATATAGCTATCTAAGCCGCTGATTATACAATAGGGTCTTACAACATTTGTATTGGCCCTTCCGTGTCCATTTTGCACCGTGCTTCTTTCTTTACTTCCGCTGCCCGTCTGGACCAGTTACCAGAGCCTGGCGCGCCGGAAGTCTGTTTTGTCGGACGCTCAAATTGCGGCAAATCGACAGCCATTAACGTGTTGGCCAACCAGAAAAGACTGGCGTTTTCCAGTAAAACACCTGGTCGCACGCGCCTGATCAACATGTTTGGCATCCCGGACCCGCTTGATCCTGAGGGTCAGTTAGGGTTTTTGGTCGATTTGCCAGGCTATGGATACGCCTCGATCGCCCACCGCGCCCGCGAAGAATGGGCTGATGTGCTGGGTGGATACCTCCAATCACGCGCCTCACTGGCTGGCATCGTGCTACTTATCGATATCCGCCGTGGCGTGACCGATCTGGACCGTCGGCTGGCCAACTGGATTGCACCGACTGGTCGCCCAGTCATGGCTTTGCTCACTAAAGCCGACAAATTTCCCTATGGCCAGCGTATCAAGGCCATTTTTGCAGTAAAAAAAGAGCTTGCCGATATCGGTGCCCTCAACGCCGTTGCGTTCTCTGCAACAGCGCGTATCGGTCTCGAAGAAGCCTCCCAACAAATCGAAAACTGGATCTCTCCACAGGTCGTGCCATGACAACACCTCATCTTGTATTAGCTGATTACCCCTCCAGCCGTCCCCGCCGCCTGCGTCGCGATGACTTTTCCCGCAGACTGGTACGTGAGCACTCACTTACTGTAGACGACCTGATATATCCGGTTTTTATCATTGAAGGTCAAGGCGTTATTCAGCCCATCCCGTCGATGCCAGGCGTCAATCGCTATTCACTGGACACGCTGCTGCCGGTCGCCGAAGAGTGCGTCGCGCTCGGTATCCCGGTGATGGCGCTTTTCCCGGTGATCGATCCCTCGCTCAAAGCACTCGATGGTGCCGAGGCAATGAATCCTGATGGTTTAGTGCCACGTGTTGTCCGCGCGCTCAAAAAACGCTTTCCCGAGCTCGGCGTGCTCACCGATGTTGCACTCGACCCCTACACCAGCCACGGCCAGGACGGCGTGATTGATGAAAACGGTTATGTGATTAACGACATTACTTTAAGCATCCTGACCAAACAGGCCTTGGTCCAAGCGCAAGCTGGTGTCGATATCGTGGCTCCCAGCGACATGATGGACGGCCGTATCGGTGCAATTCGGCAGGCGTTGGAGTCCAACGATCTGATTCATACCCGCATCATGGCCTACTCGGCTAAATACGCCAGTGCGTTTTACGGTCCTTTCCGTGACGCGGTAGGCTCCGCGGCCAACCTGGGTAAATCCAACAAACTGGTCTACCAGATGGATCCGGGCAATATCGACGAGGCCTTGAGAGAGGTTGCCGCCGACCTGCGCGAGGGTGCGGATATGGTGATGGTCAAACCCGGTATGCCTTACCTGGATGTATTGCGCCGGGTGAAAGACGCTTTCCATGTGCCGACCTTTGCCTATCAGGTTAGTGGCGAGTACGCGATGCTCAAGGCAGCAGCTGCCAACGGCTGGCTCGATCATGACAAAGTCATGATGGAGTCACTGCTCGGATTCAAACGCGCAGGAGCAGATGGGATTTTGACTTACTTTGCCGTGGCTGCAGCTAAATTGCTGCGTGAAAGCAAGTAAGGATTTGAGCGTCAAGCGAACTATTCACGCCTGCACAGTTTGTGCAGCGCGAATACGCAGCCGCCAGGCAAACGAATACGCAAGCAGTGGCACAGCTACCATCCCAACTGGGAAAACCGCTCCCAGCCCTGCGAAATCAACCAGCAAGGCTGCGACGGTCACGCCCACGGATTGACCCAGAAACAAGAAAGAAGCAAACAGCGAAACCGCGGTACCGCGCACAGCCGGGGCCATTTGCGTCGCATTGGTTTGCAATACGGCATGCAGCAAGTAGTAACCGAAACCAGACAGGATGCTTGCCAGCACTGCCCAGTGCCAGGTGCCGGAGATCCAGTAGATTGTGTAAGACAGTGCGATCGTGCCGCCGCCATATAAGGCGAGGCGTCTTTCACCTAACAGACTGACCAACTGATTGGCACGCAGCGCATAGATCAGTGCACCCGCAGCAAACAGTCCACCAATCACGCCAGCCCAGGACACGGCAATCCCATGATGCTCATGCAAGTAAGCCGGCACGAACGCCAGGGGACCAAACACAAAGGCACCCTCAAGAAATACAGTCAGAATCACAATCCGTGCCCATGGGATAGACAGGACTTGTTTAAGTGGCGCGAGTAAATTGCCACGCTGACCAGGTGGCGTAATTTTTTCGGGGACAGATTTTCTTTTTGAAATCAGTAGAGTGCCAACCACCAGGTACACCGCAGCCATCACCACAAAAGTCCAGCGCCAGCCAATCGTATCTGCAAAAATTCCACCCATGAACTGGCCTGCCGCGATGCCGGAAATCGAGCCTAGCAAAAATCGGGCAAGCGTTGCCTGTCGCTGTTCATAAGGAACGTTGTCACCGATCCACGCCATCGATAGCGGGACAATCCCTGCGGCGGTTGCCCCTGAAATCAATCGGCCAATGACCACCATATCCAGTGTGGGTGCCATCGCTGTCAACAAGCTGCCAAACGCGCAACCGAGGGTTGCCATCGACAACACGCGAAACTTACCGTAACGATCCCCCATCGGGCCGTAAAAGAACTGCATCACCCCATAGGCAATCGCAAAAAAGGTAACGGAATTTGATGCCTGCGCAGTACGCACGCCAAAGTCATTGGCCAGCACGGGCAGCAACGGATCACAGATTCTGAACGCGCTGGCGCTGGCAAAGGCAGCGAGTGCGAGCAAGATAATGACAGGCGTTGTTGAGTTGGGGGCAGGTGCGGCAGGCGAGGTCGAATTCGAAGAGCCAGTTGTGGCGGAGGTAGACATGAAATCCTGAGTTACTTAAACATGCGATCAAGTGTTGATGCAAAACGTGCCGCATCCTGGAACCCGACAACTCTGATGTCGCGTCGCTCTGCGCCGCCGGGCTGAAAGAAAATAATGCCTGGTGGTCCAAACAATCTGAATCGTTTGAGAAGCGCGCGATCCGCCTCATCATTCGCTGTCACATCAGCCTGCAGCAAAAGCATCTGGCTCATTTTTTGCGCGACAACAGGATCCGTAAAGGTGAAGGCCTCCATCTCTTTACAGGACACACACCAGTCGGCATAAAAATCCAGCATCACCGGTTTATCCGATTTGGCGGCGAGGGCGTCGAGCTCAGCGAGATTTTTAATCCTGAGGAATTTTGGAATTCCTGACGCACGCGCACGCTCGCTGGCTAGCTGGGCCACATTCTCTTTAGCAGTATCTGCATTGGCGTTTTCAGTGGCAGCGGCGTTTGTACCCAACAGCTGCCTTGTCGCTGAGCTTTGTGGTTTGTTGGTCGTCATCGTCGTAGACAACACCATAGCCGGCTGAGCCTCTGCCAGCACAGCAAGATGCGACAACGGCTGCAGCAATGAGCGCCCACCGCTTGCGACACCAATCACCCAGACCGCACACAACAAGACAAGCAGCATACCAAGCGTTTTACGCAATACGCCTGCAAAGCCTGCGCTTTGTGGCAACGAATCAAACGTACGTAATAGCATCGCTGCCAACATCGCCAATACAGCCCAGCCGAGTATCTGCACCCAGGTGGGTAACAGTGGCATGACCATCCACCAGGCTGTTGCGAAAAGCAACACACCAAAAAACTTTTTAACACCTTCCATCCAGGCGCCTGTGCGTGGCATCAGTTTGCCTGCCGATGCACCCATTGCAAGCAGAGGCACGCCCATGCCCCAGGCCATTGCAAACAGCGCAGTGCCTCCAAGCACCACATCACCGGTTTGAGAGATGTAAAGCAAAGCTCCCGCAAGCGGAGCAGCCACACAGGGTCCGACAATGAGCGCTGACAAAGCGCCCATCATGACCGCAGCGCTCATACGGCCACCCAGGATATGCGAATTAGTCACCGTGAGTCGCGTTTGAATAGCCGTTGGCATTTGAAACTGATACACATCGAACATGGCCAGTGCAAGCAACACCAGCAAAATCGAAAAGCCTGCAAGCACCCAAGGTGTTTGTAACCACGCGGCGAGTCCGGCGCCACTTAATCCTGCGGCAATACCAAGCAATGTATAGACAACCGACATGCCCGCGACATATGCGGCAGACAATATGAATCCTCTGCTGCGTGAAACATGATGCTGCTCACCAACCAAGAGCACCGATAGGATAGGCACCATGGGCAAGACGCAAGGTGTCAGTGCAAGCAACACGCCCAGCACAAAAAATAACAAAGTGATTTCAAGCAAGCCACTTGCAGACAACAAGCCAGCCAGGCCCTCATCATTGCCCTCAAACAACACCTCACGCCACTGGCCATCTAACACACGACTCAACAGGCTTGCATGACCCTGCACGGTGAAGCCTTTGCCATCAGGCGAAACAGCGAGCTGTGCAATGAAGTCCATCGGCGGATAACACAAGCCCGCCACGGCACAGCCTTGTCCGGTAACAATGAGCTTGATAGATCCCTGGACTGCAGTTGTCGTATTGGCTGAGAGTATTTTCAAGGGCAGTGTGATTGCAGCCTCATTGAAATACAACTCCATTTCTTTATTGAAGGTCGGCTCAAATTTAATCTTGCCCGCCTGGAATTGCGGTGCGCCCAATTCAATATTATTCGGCTCAATCTTGAAGCTAAATCGTTCACGATACATGTAGTAGTCGGGCGCAATCTTAAAGCGCACACGCACAACGTCAGGTGACACCATTTCAGTGTGCATGACAAATACTTTTTCGGGCTCTAGAAATCCATCCTCGCTAGCATGCACAGGGATCGACACGCTTATCGCGCAACAAATCATGAAGAAGAACCACAACAGGAAATACGCCAGACGATTTTTCAGCAGAATCGATTTTTTAATATCCAATGTTGTCTCGCTCAGTGTGTGCATAGAGGCGTGCATGTGCGTGTGCATATTCATGATGCCTTATCTAAGCGCGTCGTCTCACGCACCCATTCCAAGTAAGGGCCATAGCCCCCAATAATCGGCAGCACAATAATTTCGGGGACTTCGTAAGGGTGCAGTGACTTGATGCGTGCGACTAACGCCTCTTGATGCACCCACGTTGTTTTAATTTGCAGAGGGATTTCTTCTGCGCCCTCGACATCGCCCTTCCAGCTATAAACAGACAGCACCGGCGCGCCAATATGAATGCATGCGGCCAAGCTTTCTTCGATGACAAGATGCGCGATTCTTCTATGATTATTTTTGACGATGCTTCCTTGAATTGATGCTCTCCC
>CAINDJ010000213.1 GCA_903847325.1 uncultured beta proteobacterium
GGTCTTATTGAAACGCTCACCGGGGATCAACAATGGAATACCTGGCGGATAAGGTGTCAGCAGAACGCCTGTTACACGGCCTTCGAGCTGATCGATCGAGACGCGTTCGACTTCACGGTGCGCCATTTTTGCAAATGCATCGGACGGTTTCAGAGCAGGCACCATGTCGCTCAGATACATCTCAGTCGTCAGACGTGCGACATCATGCTTACGGTATTGCGCATGAATGAGCTGACAAAGATCTTTCAAACCCATTTTTTCGTATTTGCGATGGCCTTTACAGAAATCAGGCAGGATGCGCCACATCGGTTGATTGCGATCGTAGTCATCTTTAAACTGCTGCAACGCAGTCAACAAGGTATTCCAGCGTCCTTTGGTAATACCAATCGTGAACATGATGAAAAACGAATACAGGCCCGTTTTTTCAACCACGACACCGTGCTCGGTCAAAAACTTTGATACCAGCGCTGCAGGGATACCCGTCGCATCAAAACTGCCTGACATGTCCAGACCCGGCGTCACAATTGTCGCCTTGATTGGATCAAGCATGTTGAAACCTTCGGCCAGATCGCCGAAACCATGCCAGTGATCGTTAGACTTGAGCACCCAGTCAGACTGCTGGCCGACACCTTGCGTCACCAGATGATCCGGGCCCCACACTGTGAACCACCAGTCATCATCACCATACTCAAGGTCAACCTTGCGCATCGCGCGACGGAAATCCAGCGCTTCGCGGATACTTTCTTCTACCAGAGCGGTGCCGCCTGGCGCCTCCATCATTGCAGCGGCCACATCGCACGAAGCGATAATCGCGTACTGCGGTGAGGTAGACGTATGCATCAGATACGCTTCGTTGAAAATATTACGGTCGAGCTTACGTGTCTCGGGCTCCTGCACAATGATCTGCGAGGCCTGCGATATACCGGCCAGCAGTTTGTGCGTCGAGTGCGTTGCAAACACCATGGACTTGGGGCTACGCGGACGATTGGGGCCGATCGCATGCATGTCCTGATAAAACTCGTGGAATGCAGCGTGCGGCAACCAGGCCTCATCAAAATGCAGCGTATCGATGGTGTCGCCCAATTTTTCCTTAATCATCTCGACGTTGTAAATCACGCCGTCATACGTACTCTGCGTGAGCGTCAGGATACGAGGCTTTTTGTCCTTGATCTTGCTAGCGAAGGGATTAGCATCGATTTTTTTCTGGATGTTTTCCAGCTCGAATTCGGCCAGGGGAATCGGACCAATAATGCCCATATGATTACGCGTTGGACGCAAAAACACAGGGATCGCACCGGTCATCGTGATTGCGTGCAAAATTGACTTATGGCAATTACGGTCCACCACAACAATATCGTCAGCCGCGACGTTGGCATGCCAGACGACTTTGTTGGAGGTCGACGTACCGTTAGTCACAAAGTAGCAATGATCGGCATGGAAAATGCGTGCGGCATTGAGCTCTGACTCAGCGATCGGCCCTGTGTGGTCCAGCAACTGGCCGAGTTCGTCGACCGCGTTACAGACGTCGGCGCGGAGCATGTTTTCACCAAAAAACTGGTGAAACATCTGCCCCACAGGACTTTTGAGAAAAGCAACACCACCCGAGTGTCCAGGGCAATGCCATGAGTAGGAGCCATCCTGAGCGTATTTGACCAGCTCGCGAAAAAACGGCGGTGGCAGGCTATCAACGTAGCTGCGCGCTTCGCGAATGATGTGGCGCGCGACAAACTCGGGCGTATCCTCAAACATGTGAATAAAGCCATGCAGCTCGCGCAGAATGTCATTCGGGATGTGCTCCGAAGTGCGGGTCTCGCCATAAAGATAAATCGGGATGTCAGCGTTTCGGAAACGCAATTCACCAATAAACGTACGCAGATTCTTAATCGCGCCTGCGACATCCTCGGGGGAGTCGACATCGAATTCCTCGTCATCGATCGACAAGATGAAAGCACTGGCGCGGCTTTGCTGTTGCGCAAAGGAGCTCAGATCGCCGTAGCTTGTGACGCCGATGACCTCCATGCCCTCGGCTTCGATAGCAGAGGCCAGCGCACGCACGCCCAGACCCGAGGCGTTCTCGGAGCGGTAGTCTTCATCGATGATGAAAATAGGAAAACGAAATTTCATGCGAAAGACTCCGCAAAAAAACTAATGAGGAAAATCGGGCGAGTATAGAGCCCGATTACGCAATTTTGATGACAGCTAGCGGTGCAAATCAGGTGCGAGGGAGCGTGACGCCCAACTGACCCTGATATTTGCCACCACGATCTTTGTAAGATGTTGAGCAGATTTCATCGCTCTCAAAAAACAACATTTGTGCGCAACCTTCGCCAGCGTAGATCTTGGCGGGTAGCGGCGTTGTATTTGAAAACTCAAGCGTCACGTGACCTTCCCACTCAGGCTCAAGCGGCGTGACGTTCACGATAATGCCGCAGCGCGCGTAGGTGCTTTTACCCAGACAGACTGTCAGCACGCTACGTGGAATACGGAAATATTCAACCGTGCGTGCCAAAGCAAAAGAGTTCGGAGGAATGATGCAGATTTCACCCTTGAAATCGACAAATGATTTTTCGTCGAAATTCTTTGGGTCAACAATCGTTGAGTTGATATTGGTAAAAATTTTGAATTCATTGGCGCAGCGGACATCGTAACCATAACTGCTGGTGCCATAACTGACGATCTTGCCAGACGCGTTCGAGCGGACCTGGCCCGGCTCGAAGGGTTCGATCATTGCATCGGACTCTGCCATACGGCGAATCCAGTTATCGCTTTTAATACTCATGGCGCGGCGCCTCTAAATCCATATATCAAGAGCGCGAATTTTACCCCTCTCTGAGGCGCTCGCGGCCCAATCAGGTACGTTTTACCGAAATGACACCAAATTTATCGCTCAAGTCCTTAGGGAGCCTGGAAATCCTGGCGGCCAGCTTGAGCGCGATTTCACCATACATGCGTGCGGATTCTCCGCTGGGATCCGCTACAACAGTTGGATTGCCGCTATCCGCCTGCTCGCGAATCGACATCGTAAGCGGCAAGCTGCCCAAACACTCAACGCTGTAATCCTCAGACATTTTCTGACCACCACCTTGCCCGAAAATATGCTCGGCGTGGCCGCAATTTGAACAGATATGCACCGCCATATTTTCGACGACGCCAAGGATCGGCACGCCGACTTTCTCGAACATTTTCAATCCCTTACGTGCATCGAGTAAGGCAATATCCTGAGGGGTGGTCACAATCACGGCCCCCACAACGGGCACTTTTTGAGCCAGCGTCAAAGCGATATCACCCGTGCCAGGCGGCATATCAACGATCAGATAGTCCAGATCATCCCAGTTAGTCTGGCGCAGGAGTTGTTCTAGCGCCTGAGTGACCATCGGACCTCGCCAAATGGCAGGAGAGTCTTCCTTGATCAGAAAACCGATAGAGTTGACTTGAATACCGTGTCCAATAACCGGAGACATGGTTTTGCCATCCGAACTGTCAGGCCGCTGCATGACACCCAGCATGGTCGGCAGACTCGGGCCATAGATGTCAGCATCCAGAAGGCCCACCCGTGCACCCGCTGCCTGCAACGCAAGCGCGAGGTTAACGGCCGTTGTACTTTTGCCAACCCCGCCTTTACCTGAAGCCACCGCGACCACATTCCGAACACCCGGGATGAGTTGCACCCCCGGCTGCACCGCATGCGCAATAATTTTGTAGCTGACGTCCACCCCCGGCTCAGCAAACCCCTTGGCTGTCAGCGCCGCTTTAAGAGTGTTTTTCAGCGAATCCGCCTGCGCACGCGCCGGATACCCAAGTACGACCTGCACACTCAGTCGCGCGCCGGCAAGCTGAATCTGACTATCTTTAACAACTGAGCTCAAGGCCTGACTTGTCACGGGATCAATCACAGATTCCAGTACTGCTTTGACGTCCGCTAGCGTTACACTCATTTCAAATTCCTGTTGTGACATACAATTTTCAGCAATTATTTGCCTAATATCTAGAGATTACTGACTTGATACAACGCCTCTTACGCGCAGTTATTTTTACCTTACTTGCCCTGATCGGTCTAATCATGGCGATCATTTTCACTGTCTCAACGATTCTGGCCATGACGGTACTGATCATTGCTGCAGCCATTCGTGGAAAACGCTTCGAAGTCAAAGAATACTGGATGAACCGCCAGGCACGCCGCAAATCCATACTCGGCAAGGGTTCTTTACGCAGCAAAGACGTCTCGGACGTTGATGCACGGGACATCAAATAAACAGGCTGCCATTGTGAATACCCCGTCCCGAACCGTTAGCCTGTCTGAGCTGTTTCGTGGATTTGCCACCATCGGTGTTCTGGGATTTGGCGGTGTCGCTGTCATGGCACGCCACGTTATTGTTGAAAAAAAGCAGTGGCTGACTGAAAAGGAATACGCAACAGTGCTCGGCATGGGGCAAGTTTTACCTGGAGCCAACGTAGTCAATGCCTCCGTCGTCATCGGCGATCGGTTTCAGGGCATGAAAGGATCACTGGTCAGCGTGTTTGGCATCATGATCCTGCCGATCCTGATCCTGATCGTGCTGGCAGCCCTTTACAGCCGGTTTTCCGCACTCCCCGCAGTCAGCATTGCGCTCAATGGAGCCGGTGCAGCTGCAGCAGGCATGGTCATGGCTGCAGGCCTGAAAATGGCCCTCAAACTCAAACCCGGACTCGCGGGCTGGCTAATCATTGGCATTGCTATTATTGCCATTCTGATTTTGCGCTGGCCACTGGTGTATGTCGTGCTCGCGCTGATTCCCACGGCACTCGTACTGACTGTCGTGCTGAGAAAAAAATAATGGATACCAGCATCCTCGGCCAGCTGGCACGCACGTTTTCGATGATCTCCCTGATCGCCATTGGCGGCATGAATGCCGTGCTGCCAGCGTTGCGCCATGAGATCGTAGATGTATTGCACTGGATGGATAACGAAAAATTCATGCAGTTATTTGCGGTCACACAGATCACACCTGGCCCCAACGTCGTCATTGTGAGCCTGGTCGGCTGGGAAGTCGCAGGACTGCCAGGCTTATTGGTCGCCACGCTCTCCATGCTGCTGCCCGCCTGCATGCTGGCTTTTATGGTCGGCAGGATTGCCAATCGCGTCGCCGGCACTTCCGGATTTCGCCTGGCGCAAGACGCTCTGGTGCCGGTTGCCATTGGTCTCATTCTGGCCGGTGGCCTGGATCTTGCCCATGCAGCCTACCGCGGCTGGATGACCCCCATTCTGGTCGGTGCCAATGTAGCGTTCATCCTGTTTACAAAGTACAACCCGGTCTGGGCACTGATGGCTAGTGCCCTGATCGCTCTGGGTGCACATTATTCTGGGATTTTTCCGCTCCTGTAAGCAAGATTTACAGTCAAAAGGGTGACCTCGCACGATTGGGGCCACACTGCTTTAAAATGCTTGGCTTGATTACCTCGTGCGGCCTTGCTCATGTCCAGAACCCTCTTTGTTACCACTGCCCTGCCCTATGCCAATGGATCCTTCCATATTGGCCACATCATGGAGTACATCCAGGCTGATATCTGGGTGCGCTCGATGCGCATGGCGGGGCATACGGTTCACTTTGTCGGTGCAGATGACACGCATGGCGCGCCGATCATGCTCAAAGCCGAGTCTGAGGGGATCACTCCCCAGGAGCTGGTTGCGCGTTACGGTCGTGAGCGCCCCCAGTACCTGAATGGCTTTCATATCAAATTCGACCACTGGCACTCGACAGATTCACCAGAAAACGTAGAGCTCTCCCAAGACATTTATCGCCAGTTACGCGCGGCCAATCTGATCGAAACACGTTCAATCGAACAGTTTTTTGACCCAGTCAAAGGCATGTTTCTCGCCGACCGGTACATCAAAGGTGAATGCCCTAAATGCCATGCCAAAGATCAGTACGGCGACTCCTGCGAGGTTTGCGGTGCGGTCTACGCGCCAACTGAGCTGATCGAGCCTTACTCCGCACTCACCAAAGCAAAACCTGTCCTGAAAACCTCAGAACACTTTTTCTTTAAACTTTCTGATCCACGCTGCGTTGAGTTTCTGCAATCCTGGACAACAGGTGAAAACCTGCAGGGCAACAAACGCTTGCAATCCGAAGTGCTGGCTAAAACCCGCGAATGGCTCGGCCACGGCAAAGAAGGCGACGAAGTCAATCTGGGCGACTGGGATATCTCGCGCGACGCACCTTATTTTGGCATTGAGATTCCTGATGCGCCGGGCAAATATTTTTATGTCTGGCTAGATGCGCCAGTCGGCTATCTGGCCTCACTTAAATCCTATTGCAATAAGATCGGTCTGGATTTTGATGCGCTGATCGATCCGAACAGCACGACCGAACAAGTTCACTTCATCGGCAAAGACATTGTTTATTTCCATGCTCTGTTTTGGCCCGCAACCCTGAAGTTTTCAGGCCGAAAGACTCCCGACCAACTCAACGTTCATGGATTCATAACCGTCAGCGGCGAAAAAATGTCCAAAAGCCGCGGCACCGGGATTTCACCGTTGCGCTACCTCGAACTCGGCATGAACGCAGAATGGATGCGTTATTACATCGCAGCCAAGCTCAATTCAAAAGTCGAGGATATTGACTTCAACGCAGAGGATTTCATTGCTCGCGTTAACAGCGATCTGGTTGGAAAATACATCAATATAGCCAGCCGCGCTGCTAATTTCATCAACAAATATTTTGATGGTGAGTTGAAATTCTCTGGCGATCACGCCGCACTTTCTGCCGGCTGGACACAGGCCGCTGAACGCGTGCGTGCGGATATCGAGGCACGCGAGTATGGTCGTGCGATCCGCGACATTATGGCGCAAGCCGACCTGATCAACCAGGCCTTTGATGCGGCACAGCCCTGGATGGTTGCTAAAGGTTTACAGGACACGGATACTGAAAAACGCGCGCTGTTGCAGGATATCTGCTCGAACGCTTTGGGTGGTTTTAAAGCCCTTTCTGTCATGCTGGCCCCGATCCTGCCCGAGCTCGCCCATCGTGTCGCGACAGAATTATTTGGACTGGATCGTGGATTTATATGGAGTGACGCAGGCCAAATCCCCACACGCATCAATGCGTTCAAACATTTGATGCAGCGTGTCGAACCCACCATGCTTGAGGCCTTGTTTGAGCCACCGGTAGCGCCAGCCGCTCCTGTGGAGGCCGCATTAATTCCTGGCGGCGAACCACTCGCCGAGACCATCACGATTGATGATTTTGTCAAAGTGGATTTGCGTGTCGCTCGCATTGTGAATTGCGAACATGTCGAAGGCTCAACCAAACTGCTGCGCTTAACGCTAGATGTTGGCGAAGGCCGTCATCGCAATGTGTTTTCAGGAATTAAGGCTGCCTATCAACCGGAGCAACTAGTCGGTCGTATGACCGTGATGGTCGCTAACCTCGCGCCTCGCAAGATGAAATTCGGTATCTCAGAGGGCATGGTACTGGCGGCCAGCCATGCGGATGACAAAGTGGATGGGGGTATTTATCTGCTGGATCCTTCAGCGGGAGCACAACCTGGCATGCGGATTCACTGAATATTGCAAAGGATCAGCGATCAGGCGCCGACCGGCTGCGGATTGAGTTGGGAGTCGAGTGTTTCACGCTCATCAAACACGAAACAGTTGCCGATAAAGTCCTTCGCATCGGTTTCTTCAAAATATTTCAGGATGCCGCCATCTAGTTGATAAATGTGCTCGACGCCGACTTCTTCCATGTAGATCGCCGCTTTTTCGCAGCGGATACCACCCGTACAAAAACTGATGACCGTTTTGCCTGCTAACTCGGCACGATGATCGAGTACGGCCTGTGGGAATTCGGTGAATTTAGTAATGTGCCAATTGATCGCATCACGGAACGTCCCTGCCTGAACCTCAAACTCATTCCGGGTATCGAGCATCACCACTGGGCGACCGTCATCGTCGGTACCTTGTGCCAGCCATCGCGCGCAAGTTTTGGCGTCAACCGCCGGTGCGCGACCCGCCTCAGGGCGGATCGTCGGGTGATTCATACGGATAATTTCATTTTTGACTTTAACCAGCATACGCTTAAAAGGCACGCCGTCAGAAATACTGAATTTGACTTCAATATCCGTGAAAGCCGGGTCTTCGCGCAACCAGTTTAAAAAAGCATCTATGCATACCTGTGTGCCGGCGAGGAATATGTTGATCCCCTCCGCCGTCAGAATGACTTTACCTTTTAGCGCACACGCCTCGGCACGCGCTAGCATGACTTCGCGGCGCCCCTCGAGATTATCAAGAGAGACAAACTTGTAAGCGGCGATATTAATGATTTGAGTCATATGCTTAGACGTAAAAACTGGAGCGGGTGATGGGAATCGAACCCACGCTTGAGGCTTGGGAAGCCGCCGTTCTGCCATTGAACTACACCCGCAGACTGAACTTTCGATAACCATTATACGAGAAGTGGCAATGCCGATTTGAGTAGCGTGAAACAGAATTGAGCCGAACCACTACAATATTGATCATGGAAATCGTATTGAATGGTCAGCCTATGGCGTTGGCCGCATCACTCTCTTTGGCCCAACTGGTTGAACAGCTAGGGTTCACAGGCAAACGTATCGCCGTTGAACGCAATGGCGAAATCGTGCCCAAGAGCCAGCACGCCTCCTGCATGCTTCAAGCGCAGGACAGGCTAGAAATCGTTGTCGCAGTCGGTGGTGGCTAAATGCATACTCAGCACATAAAAAGTTTCGTCAATCGGCGTAGCCACATTACGCAAGGGCAACAAGAAGCCCTCGACACCTGGCTAAAAAAATGGTCGGTCGAGTACAAACCTGGCTTACTCGATGTCCCGACAGCTTTTGGCCGCGTCGCCCCCACCATTCTGGAGATCGGTTTTGGTATGGGCGAGACGACCGAGCAGATAGCGATCTCGCGTCCAGGAGATAATTTCCTGGGGGTTGAGGTATTTAATGCGGGCGTGGGTGCATTGCTTAAACGCATTGAGGGCTCAGCACTCACCAATATCCGCATCATTCAGCACGATGCCGTTGAGGTGCTGCGTGACATGGTGGCACCAGAAAGCCTGGCCGGCGTGCATATTTATTTCCCGGACCCCTGGCCCAAGACCCGCCACCATAAACGCCGGTTGATACAACCGCCTCTGATTGCGCTGCTGGCCAGTCGCATGGCTCCTGGCAGTTATATCCATTGCGCGACTGACTGGGAACACTATGCCATGCAAATGCTTGAAGTCCTGAGTGGCGAGCCAACACTACAAAATACATCCGAAGGCTTTGCACCCCGGCCGGATTTCAGACCACTCACTAAATTTGAAAACCGTGGGCTGCGTCTGGGGCACGGAGTATGGGATCTGATTTTTAAAAAGAAATAATCAGCGACCAAAGCCACCCAGTTTGCCCAGACCCTTCATGCCGCCCATGGCGCGCATCATTTTGGCCATCCCGCCCTTTTTCATCTGCTTCATCATGCCCTGCATTTGCTCAAACTGATTGAGCATGCGGTTGACTTCCTGCACGGGTACGCCTGCGCCCGTTGCGATACGACGTTTGCGTGAGGCTTTGAGTAACTCTGGCTTGGAACGCTCAAGCGGAGTCATCGAATTCAAAATACCTTCGGTGCGACGCATTTGCTTTTCTGCCTGACCGCTCTGGAGTTGGCCTGCGGCTTGCGCGAACTGTGCGGGTAGTTTTTCAAGCATTGAGCTCATATCGCCCATTTTTTTGACCTGAACGATCTGATCACGGAAATCATTGAGATCGAACTTGTCGCCCGACTTGATCTTAGTCGCAAGTTTTTGCGCCTCGGCCATGTCGATATTTTTTTGTGCCTGCTCGACCAGAGAGACGATATCTCCCATGCCCAGCACGCGCTGCGCCATCCGCTCGGGGTAAAAAGGCTCAAGTCCGTCGAGCTTCTCGGAAACACCTACGAATTTCAGCGGTTTACCGGTTACGTGACGTACAGAGAGCGCCGCACCACCTCGTGCATCACCGTCAAGTTTGGTCAGCACCACGCCGGTCAAAGGCAAGGCCTCGCCAAAGGCTTTCGCTGTATTTACAGCATCCTGCCCCTGCATGGCATCCACCACGAACAGGGTTTCGATCGGCTTGAGCAGATCATGGAGCGCGCGGATCTCGCGCATCATGGCTTCGTCCACGCCCAGACGACCGGCGGTATCGACAATCAGGACATCAAAGTGATGGCGCTTGGCATAATCAACCGCATTTCGGGCGATGTCTTCGGGTTTTTGACTGGGGTCTGAGGCAATCCATTCCACACCGACCTGAGCCGCAACGGTTTTGAGCTGCTCTATCGCAGCAGGACGATAAACGTCCACGCTGACCACTGCGACTTTTTTCTTGCCTGTCTTTCGCCCGTACTGGACGTGGTCGCCCTCCGAGAGCCATTTAGCCAGTTTGCCGGTCGTTGTCGTCTTACCAGCGCCCTGCAAACCCGCCATGAGGATAATTGCGGGCGGCTGCATCGCAAGCGACAGTTCGCTCGCCTCAGGCCCCAGATCGCCCCCCATCAGGGCTGACAATTCCTTGTGGACCACGCCCACCAAAGCCTGACCAGGCGAGAGACTGCCAACGACCTCTTCGCCGAGTGCCTTTTCTTTGACGCGCGCCACAAAGTCGCGCACCACAGGCAGTGACACATCAGCCTCGAGGAGGGCTAAGCGGACCTCGCGCAACATATCCTGGGTATTGGATTCGGTCAGGCGCGCCTCACCGCGCATGGTCTTGACGACACGCGATAGACGTTGAGTTAGATTTTCAAGCATGGTGACAGTTTTTTCGCTTTACACTAGACGGATGTCTACCGCTATTGTATTTCACTCCCTCGCTGCGCTGGCATATTCCGGCTTAGCCCTCATCCTGTGGCGCGCGCTCTCTTCTGGCCAACCGGTCATTCAGGCGGGCAGGCTAGTGCGTCTGGGCGTTCTAATTGCCCTGGTTTTGCACGGAATCGCCCTGAAAGACGCGATTTTGCGTGACCAGCACCTCCACTTGAGCTGGTCACTCGCGCTCTCAGCGGCCGTATGGCTGGGAATGATTGTTTTCTGGCTGGAAAGCCTGATAATCCGCATTGATGGCCTGCAACTCCTTCTTTTACCTGCAGGGGCCCTGACTTGCGTCCTCGCGGCGCTATTTCCTCAGTCACAGTTAATTGCCCATGCAGGCGACACGGCGTTAAGAGTCCATTTGCTGATCGCCATGTCTGCTTACGGGCTCATTACCGTCGCGGCACTTCAGGCACTGCTGATGTCAGCGCTAGACCGGCGTCTGCATTTCCCGCGTGAGTCCGCGCAATCCCCCAACAAAGGTATTTGGGCCGTTGCCGGAAGGCTGCTCGATGCACAGCCACCGTTGCTCGCACAAGAGCAATTGCTGTTTCGCGTGATCTGGGTAGCGTTCGGTGCATTAACTCTTGCGGTTGCCTCCGGCTCGCTGATCTCGGTTGCCGCAACCGGTAAATGGCTTCCTTTTGATCACAAGACGGTCTTCACCTTATTGTCCTGGATCACCTTCGGGGTTCTATTGATCGGCCGCCACGTTCGTGGCTGGCGCGGCCGGATCGCTTTACGTTACACCCTCGTAGGATTCGCATTCATCGTGCTGTCCTACACTGGCAGTCGCTTCGTCATCGAAGTCATTTTGCAGAGAGCATGATATGGGTAAAGTAATATTCTGGGTCGTTATTTTTATTGGCGGACTCGTCGTCACGCGCGTATTGGCACGTAAGGCTGTGCAACATGCAATGGATGCGCAGCGGGCACAACAACAAAATTGGCCAAAAGGTGCATTGAAAGACGCCGAAAAAATGGTTTGTTGCAACCACTGTGGCTTACATCTGCCACGCTCTGAATCAACCTTCGCGGAAAATCAGATCTGGTGCAGTAAAGAACACGCCAGACTAGGCGCAAAGCAACACGCCTGAAACTCCCTATGCCATTTGAAACCCGACTGGATCAAACAGGTTGGCTACACGCGGGGCCAGGGATCACGCTTAAACCATCACCGAACTTTAACGAGCGCCCGATACCGGATGACATCAGTCTGCTGGTGATACACAACATCAGCCTGCCTCCCGGCCAGTTTGGTACGCCTTATGTCTGCGATCTGTTTCTCAATCAGCTCGATCTCAGGGCAGACCCCTGGTTTGCCTGCCTCGAAGGTCTGAAGGTCTCTGCGCACTTTTTGATTGATCGCAATGGCCACATCACACAATTCGTCTCCTGCGATGCGCGCGCCTGGCACGCAGGCGTCTCATCGTTTGATGACCGCGAGCAGTGCAATGATTTTTCGATCGGCATCGAGCTTGAAGGCACGGACACATTGCCTTATGCCGAGGCACAATATGTATCGTTACAAGCACTGACAAGTACGCTCACCGCGCGCTATCAACTGCGCGCAGTGCGCGGACACGAACACATCGCGCCCAATAGAAAAACGGACCCAGGCGCATCGTTCGACTGGATCCGTTTTAGTCAAGACGCCAACCAACCAGGGTTAAGCTGGCCGGAGGCGGCTTAAATCAAATAAAGATCACCCAAGCAACAACTGATTCACGCGCTTAACAAAAGCACTTGGGTCAGGGAGTTGCGAACCATCGGCAAGCATGGCCTGTTCGAATAACAGTGCCGCCCAATCGGCAAACGTTTCATCCGAAGCTGCCTGTACGCGCGCAACTAGCGGATGCTCAGGATTAATCTCCAGCGCGGGTAAAACATTAGGCGCTTCCTGGCCAGCAGCTTTCAACATACGCATCAGATGGGGGCTTAAATCGTTCTGCCCCACCACTACGCAAGAAGGCGAATCGACCAGACGTGCTGTGACGCGAACTTCCTTGACGCGGTCTTTGAGGGTTTCTTGCAAACGCTCAACCAAAGGCTTGAATTTCTCCGCGACTTCAGTCTGGTGTTTCTTTTCTTCTTCGTCGCCAAGCGCCTCAAGATCGAGGCCACCTTTCGCCACAGAAACCAACTGCTTGCCATCGAACTCACGCAGGTGCGAAAGCATCCATTCATCTATCCGATCCCACATGATCAGGACTTCGATTCCTTTCTTGCGGAAAATCTCGAGATGCGGACTGTTTTTGCCACCCATGTAGCTATCCGCCACAACGTAGTAAATCTTGTCCTGGCCTTCTTTCATGCGGCTGACGTAGTCAGTCAGGGTGACGATCTGCGCATCTGAGCCATCATGGGTTGAAGCGAACCGCAAGAGCTTGGCGATGCGCTCAAGATTGGTTGAGTCCTCGCCCGTACCTTCTTTAAGTACCTGACCAAACTCTGCCCAAAATGTTGCGTAATCTTCTTTACGGTTTTCTGCGAGGTCTTCGAGCAGGCTCAAAATGCGTTTGGCTGAACCATCTCGGATCACTTTAACGTCACGGCTTTCCTGCAAAATTTCGCGAGATACATTCAGTGGCAAATCAGCGGAATCAATCACGCCACGTATGAAGCGCAGGTAGGAGGGCAGCAACTGCTCTGCGTCGTCCATGATGAAAACACGCTTAACGTAGAGCTTTACGCCACGACGTGCATCACGATCCCACATATCAAAGGGTGCGTGCTTAGGGATAAAAAGTAATTGCGTGTACTCACTGCGACCTTCGACGCGATTGTGTGTCCAGGCAAGCGGGTCATCAAAATCGTGCGATACGTGTTTGTAAAACTCTTTGTACTGCTCATCGCTGATTTCAGATTTATTGCGTGTCCACAGCGCGTTGGCCTGGTTAACGGCTTCCCATTCGTCGGTCTTTTTCTGCTCGGAGGCGTCTTTGTCCCATTCCTCTTTGCGCATCTCAACTGGCAAGGAAATGTGATCAGAGTAACGGCGCAGCACTTCGCGCAACTTATGTCCATTCAGGAATTCGTCTTCGTCAGCACGCAGGTGCAGGATCACTTCACTGCCGCGGGTGGCTTTCTCGACTGTAGCGATGGTGAATTCACCCTCACCGTTTGATTCCCAGACAACGCCCTGATCCGCTGGCAATCCTGCACGGCGGCTGCGGACAGTGACTTTGTCGGCCACGATAAATGATGAATAAAATCCCACACCAAACTGACCAATCAGCTGCGCATCTTTTTGCTTGTCGCCAGTGAGCTTTGAGAAAAACTCGCGGGTACCTGAACGAGCGATCGTGCCAAGGTTAGACACTGCCTCATCTCGTGAGAGTCCCACGCCATTATCAGAGATAGTGATGGTGCGGGCTTCTTTGTCGTAATCGACACGGACACGTAACTCGCCCTCGCCTTCGAGTAAGGCAGGCTGATCGATCGCCTCGAAGCGCAGCTTGTCGCAGGCATCAGAAGCGTTGGACACCAACTCACGCAAAAAGATCTCTTTGTTGCTGTAGAGCGAGTGGATCATCAGATGCATCAGCTGTTTGACCTCGGCCTGAAAGCCTAAGGTTTGCGATGCGTCAGCAGAAGAAGAAGTATTTTGGGTCATGTTTTTCACTGAAAAAGTTATCCACAAGGATGAAATGACTAGGCAAATGAGCCGCGCAAGTCAATTCAAGTGATTTGTATTTGGGGCTCAAAACAAAATTTTCAAGACGTTCTATAATGTTGTTCTTCCTGATTGAGTAGTCTTACTCAAATCCCCCGTGCCCGGGTGGTGAAATTGGTAGACGCAGGGGACTCAAAATCCCCCGCCGCAAGGCGTGCCGGTTCGATTCCGGCCCCGGGCACCATCTTTAAGATATTGATTTTAAAGATGAAATTCAAAAAAATATTGCTGCACAGCTCAAATATTGAGCAGTTTTTGCGTGTTAGAGTAAAACAAGGTGGTCACAACATCCCTCCTAATGTAATTAAGCGGCGTTTTATTGCAGGACTCGAAAATTAGCTCGAAAAGTCTCACAAGAAACTGGCACACCTTTTATCCATATGAAAGGTGACAAGATTATTAAAGAGATGATCACCAAGCCATAAGGCTGAACCTGAGTTTTGACATTTTTAATGCCGACATTACAAACCGTCGCAAGCTAATCATTTCTCAATATTCAGACTTAAATTTGCAGACCAGTCATGCATTGAGCCAATAAAATTTCGGGTATTTGGATACCCGGCATACCGCATCGCTAAATAAGCATTGGCTGAGCGGGCACCACGATGACAATAAGGGACAAGCTCATCTTGATCATCAACGCCACGCGAAGCCAAAATACTTCGAATATCCTCTGGTTTTTTATACTTTCCGTCCTCTAAAAACTCCGTCCACTCAAGCCAGATTGCTCCCGGCACATGGCCACGCCTTGCACAACACTCAGTGTGATCGAGTCCGTTGAATTCAGAACTATCCCGCACATCAATCAGTTTTCGCTTGCTTTGGCCAAGTTCGCGATTAATTTCATCTGCACAAATTACAATTTCATCGTTAATGATTGGAATAAAAACAGTTGGCCTAGGGGAAACTAGCTCGTTATCGAGCAATCCACCTGCAAGTTGCCAGGCACGCATTCCACCATGAAGCATACGCACGTGTTTATGGCCCAGATATTCAAGTATCCATAACTCACGGGCAGCCCGCATACCTGTTGCGTCCTCATAGACGACGACCGGTTTATCATGCGACACACCAATGTCGGCATACCGTTTGGCCACATCGTCTGCAAAAGCTTGCATCCCGGCGGGGCTGGAATCCGGAACAAAACAACCGTAAGTCGTCAAAAATACAGCGCCGGGAATATGTTCTTTTGCATAAGCCTCTGGCGTACGAGCATCGATGACAACTGTGTTTTCTGAATCGAAATTATTCAAAAAATCTTGCGCTTCAATCAAAAAATTCTTTGTCATGCGTCGTCCATCCGTCTGGAATGATGTTTGATTATCTTTGTGAATATAAAACATTTATCCACGTCTTTACGGTCCACGCTGCACGCAACGGAGAAAATCTTAGGCTTGAATAATCAACAATTGAAAGCGGCAAATTGTGCCTTGATGCGATGACTTGCTTGTCATCCTTGAATTAAAAGCTTAGAGTGGTCAAAAAGGAAGCCGGCGGGGGACACAATTCGGTTTTATTTGACTCTTTTTTAATAATTTTCAGTCAATTAACACTCCGTCTTGTGAAGTAAATTCTTGATTGAATTGTCTTCGTGCGAACCTCAAATAAACCAGGATCCATGATGCCAAGCAAAACCAACGATACACTTTCGAGCCCCTCACGCAGGACTCTGCTCGCATCAGGTGCAGCAGTGGTCGGCGCGACGTTACTTCCCACAGCGCAAACCAATGCGCAAACTCCACCCTTAGCAAAGCAACCCGCACCGCCCGAGAGCCCGCCAGCTGGATACAACATACTTTTTGTGCTTGTTGATCAGGAACATTTCTTTCCAAGCTGGCCTTTTCCTGTTCCGGCACGCGAAGCCATCAAAAAACAAGCAACTACTTTTTTAAATCATCAGGCGGCAGCATGTGTGTGCTCTGCTGCGAGATCAGTGATCTATACCGGACAGCATATTCAAGCCACCGGGGTGTCAGATAATTTAAATTACATCTGGCAGCGCGATATGTCGACCGAGATCAAAACGATTGGTCATCGACTGTCAGAGCTCGGTTATCACGCCTCCTATCAGGGCAAATGGCATTTATCTGCCAATATGGATTTAACCAACACAGCCATTGATGCTCCACTTAAATCTTATCAACAGACTATTGAATCCTATGGATTCAAAGACTTTTTTGGAATTGGCGATCTGATTGATGGCACGCTGGGGGGCTATCAGTATGATGACCTGACACTTTCGTCGTCGATTACCTGGCTGCGTACCGAGGCTGAGACGCTCAGAGCAAAAGGGCAGCCCTGGTACCTGGCAGTTAACTTTGTAAACCCTCACGATGTCATGTATTTTAATTCCGACTTGCCAACCGAAAATATTCAGGGCAAGTCGCATTCGATGAATATTGCACGTGCTCCCGATGATGCGTTGTATCAGGCTACCTGGGATAAGGCGCCATTGCCAGCCAGCCGTCATCAATCTTTTGATGCGCCAGGCAGACCCAAAGGTCAAAAGCTTTATCAGGAGACCATGGATAACATGGTCGGAAAGTGGCCTGATGAAGACCGACGCTGGATGGCATTGCGTAACTATTACTACAACGCCATTCGCGACTGTGATCAAAAAGTCGAAGCGCTGATAGCAGCGCTCAAAAACAATGGAATGGATAAAAATACCATTGTGATCTTTACGGCCGATCATGGGGAGTTAGGGGGTAATCACCAAATGCGTGGCAAAGGCACATCAACCTATCGCCAACAAAACCATTTACCTTTAATGATTGTGCACCCCGCCTACCCTGGTGGTAAAGAATGTAAAGCTATCACATCACAATTGGACTTAACGCCGACGATCATTGGCCTGACAGGTAAAGATCAATCTGCGCGCACGAAAGCTGCGAATGGATTGAAAGGCAAGGATTTTTCATCGATCCTGAAAAATCCCGAACAAGCCAAGATCGATACGGTGAGAACGACTGCATTGTTCAACTTTGACATGCTGTCCTATCAGGACCCTAAATGGTCGTCGATGACGATTGACACAAAAAAGTATCAATCTAAAACTGCTGCGCAACAAGCGGCGATGTTAGAAAAACATCCTCCTGATTTTGATAACCGTACCTCTATCCGGAGCATCTGGGATGGTCAGTACAGATTTTCACGTTACTTCTCACCCATACACTTTAATACCCCAACAACATTAGAGGAATTATTCTCAAACAATGATGTTGAGGTGTATGACTTAATCAATGATCCAGACGAAGTGAATAACCTGGTTCTCGACCAGAAGAAAAACGGGGCATTAATCCTTGCTTTAAATGAGAAAGCTAATCAACGTATTGCAGAAGAAGTTGGTCTGGATGATGGGAGTTTTTTACCGATCCGCAATGGTAAATGGCACTTTCCTCCTTCGAGCGATCGCTAGGATTACAAAGCTCGTCCCACTAGTTAAATAATCATACTGAGCGTGCAAGAACTGCACGCAATAAGGTAAGTCATGCCAATCCCTGACACGCTGCGTGCACGTCACCACAGTCAAACCTGGCGAACAAAGTACTGAAATGACGCAAGCTGAAATGACTGCGGCTGATTTGCCTGGCTGATAGCTCAATTAAAAACTAATGAATTTTTAGAAAACCGTATCTTCACGCGTCCGCATTTAAGTAAATCTTGCCGCAACTGCTCAGGACGGCTATAAACCCTTCGTCACTAATTATTTTGTACAGCTTGACTGAGAGCTTTTATGACCGCTGCCCTGCTACGAACCCTTCGACCGATCTTGTTGCTAATCGCAGCCTTGGCCGCACTGTCGGGCTGCGATCAAGTCACTCAAGTTGTGCAACAACCAACTCTCGTCAGCATCATTACGGTCGGGCAAGAATCCGCCCAGATCACAACCGAGCTACCCGGACGCGTCTTTGCGACTAAAGATGCTCAAATTCGAACACGCGTGACAGGCATTGTTCAAAAAATAGTGTTCAAACAAGGAGCTGCGGTCAATGCGGGCGATATTTTGTTCCTGATTGACCCTGCTA
>CAINDJ010000214.1 GCA_903847325.1 uncultured beta proteobacterium
CAGCCAGAGCCACCCACAACATATCTTTTTTGGGGTGGCGAAGACGACCAAAATCTACTGGAACAGGTTTGGCCCAGCCAAACAGCATGGGTGCGCCACCTAAAACAGACGAGGCTATCAGAATTCCGACCGGCACCGCGATCGTTCCGATCGGATCGATATGACGTAGGGGGTTGAGAGTAACGCGACCAGCCAGCGTAGCGGTCGGGTCGCCAAACATGCGCGCAACGTAGCCATGTGCTGCCTCATGCAGGGTGATGGCAAAAACCACTGGGAAAGCATAGAGCGCGAGCGTATTGAGAATATCAGTCATGTGGCAATCATCAATGTCGGTTAGTCCAGACCCAGCAACGCGGGATCACCACGGCCGCGGCGCAGGACCTCAGGTACCGGTCCGGTTAAATCAATCACTGTCGTGGGGTCGAGCAGGCAAGGCCCTGCGTCGATAACGGCGCCGAGCACGTGCTGATAACGCTCGCGGATCAATTCGGGCTCGTTGAGCGGTTCTTCTTCGTTCTCGGGGATCAGGGTAGTTGACAGCAAGGGCGTATCTGCAGCCTCAAGCAAGGCGAGTGTCACCGGATGATCAGGCACACGGATACCGATCGTTTTGCGCGAAGGGTGTGAAACTCTGCGTGGGACCTCGCGTGAGGCCTCAAGAATAAAAGTCCAGGGACCTGGCGTTGCGTGTTTAAGCAATCGATATTGCGCGTTATCAACCTTGGCGAAATGACTGATTGCGGCCAGATCACGGCACAGCACTGTTAAGTGATGGCGCTCATCGAGCCCGCGCAGCCGGCGCAAACCGTCTGCAGCGGCCTTGTCGTCCAGCCGTGCCACAACGGCATAGCTGGAGTCTGTAGGCAGCGCAACGAGCTTGCCGGCCTGTATGAGCTCGGCCGCCTGCTTGATCAATCGAGGCTGGGGGTTATCTGGGTGAACGACAAATAGTTGTGACATACCGACACGATACAACGGAATGTTAGAATAGCGCCCGTTGTCGCCTTAGCTCAGCTGGATAGAGCAACGCCCTTCTAAGGCGTGGGTCACTGGTTCGACTCCAGTAGGCGGCACCACCCTACGAAAAATAACTAGTCAATGCATGTATTGCACACACTGACTTGTTATTCACAAGATTATTACTGAGTCACTTTAGCAGCTTCGCGTAATTTTTTTACATACTCAAAACGCTGTTTCTGCGTGAGCATCTGACGGATTTCATTTTTTGCTTCGTCAAATGTCGGTGCTTTGAATGGGCGCTTGTCTTCGAGTTTGATGATGTTCCAGCCGGCTGGCGTTTGAATCGGCGCAGCAACCAGATTGCCTTTGGTCAGATTGACCATCACATTAGAGATCGCGGGCAGAATCTGACCTGGCAACACCCAGCCAACACTGCCGCCATCTTTTTTACTTGGGTCAATCGACACCTCAGCAGCTACTTTGGCAAAATTCTCGCCCTTACGTAAGCGTGCCAGAACAGCTTTTGCAGCGTCCTCGGTTGGCAGCACGATCAAGCCTATCTTGTATTGCTGCGCATCGCTCATCGAAGTCATCTGACGATCGAATTCAGCTTTAACCTCGGCATCAGCGATCGGATTGCGCTTCATCAAGTCATTGAGCAACAACTCAACCATAAAAGTCTGGCGTACCTGCGCCCATTGCGCTTGTGCATCAGGCGTTTTATCGAGACCCAAACGAGCAGACTCCTGAGCCAAGACTTCGCGGTTGATTAACTCGTCCTTGATGACTTGACGCAATTCGGGTGAATCTTTCTGGCCTTGCGCAATATTGGCATTGACATTCTGGGTCAGCAACGCCTCAGGTATCGCAACACCATTGACACTCGCCATCGAATTCGCGGGTTTGGATTGTGCGAAAGACAGTGCGCAACTAGACATGAGCAGGGCCGCAACAAAAGCATGACTAATAGAACGTTTAATGATCATCTTGGAGAAAATATCCGGTTGAAAGTTGAGCCATTATAAGCCTGCACAAAAATTCAATACAGAAAAACTTAGCATTTGAACTTGTACTCAACCTGTCTTGCACAGTACTCTCAAAGGCTTATATTTGCGGTAATTACCCGCGCGCTTGCAGCAAGCTTCATTCTCAGGGAATATTCAATTTTTATGCAACGTATTGTTCACTTAAGCATATTGATTGCCATTGCGCTCTATGGCGGTCAGGTTGCGGCACAAACCACTCAAAAAAACACACTGGAGACTCAAGCCATGCAAACAGAAATCGTGAAAGCTTTTGCGCCAACCGGCGTTCTGCGCGCCTCGCTTAATGTCGGCAACCCGGTTCTAGCTAACCTGAACGCGGAGGGAAAGCCATTTGGCATATCCATTGATCTCGCCACGGAGCTCGGCAAACGCCTGGGCGTGCCGGTCGAACTGATTGTGAATGAAACCGCTGGCAAATCAGTGGCGACTGTTGAGTCTGGACGCGCCGATATCGGCTTTTTTGCAGTAGACCCAGAGCGTGGCAAAGAAATTTCCTTCACAGAGGCGTACGTCCTGATAGAAGGCTACTACCTGGTCCGCGACGATTCCCCCATCACAAGCAATGCGCAAGTTGATGTGCCCGCCAATCGTATCGTTGTGGGTAAAGGTAGCGCCTACGATTTATTTTTGACGCGCAATATCAAGCAAGCACAGATCGAGCGCGCGCCCTCCTCGCAGGCGGTTGTATCGACTTTTCTGAAGGATGGCTTTGAGGTGGCGGCTGGCGTCAGACAACAGCTGGAAGCAGACACGCGCGATGTCAAAGGCGTACGACTGCTCAATGAACGATTTATGGTGATCCGCCAGGCGATGGGCGTGCCCAAGGACCGTGGACCACAGGCAGCATTGTTTCTTCGCACCTTTGTAGAGGACATGAAAGCCCGGGGCTTTGTGAAAGAATCCATGACCAGACACGGGATTCAGGGTGCTGGGGTTGCGCCTGCCGCAGATCCCGCGATTGACCCGTTAAGCGTCAAGTAATCATGTTTGCTTATGTAGGCTCACGCACCTCTAAAGAGCGCAACGCGCGTGGCGAGGGGCTGAGTGTTTTTGCAGTCTCACCCGATCAGCAAAAACTCGAGCGCGTACAACTAGTCGCAGGCTTAGCCAATCCCTCCTACCTGCTGCTCAATCAGGCAGGCGACAGGCTCTATAGCGTGCACGGAGATCTTGAGTATGTCAGCACGTTTAGCGTAGATAAAAAGACAGGGCACCTCACACTGATACAGCAGCAGGACTGCCTGGGTAAAAATCCAGTTCATCTGGCCTTAGATCCCACAGAAAAATTCCTGATCGTCTCCAACCACTGGACGAGTACGCTCGCCGTATTGCCAGTCCATCCGGACGGCACGCTGGCCCCGGTTAAACAACTGGAAAGCCTACCCGGATCACCTGGTCCGCACCGCGTCGAACAAGCCTTCGCCAAACCGCATTTCAATCCTTTTGATCCTTCCGGTCGCTTTGTTGTCGTGCCAGACAAAGGCTTAAACCGGATTTTCAGCTTCAGATTCGAAAATGGAACACTGAGCGCGACCGAGCAAAAATCTGTGCTGACGCGCGAAACCGCAGGCCCGCGTCATATCGCTTTTCATCCCACACAGGCGATGGCCTATGTGGTCAACGAGCTTGATTCAACCGTGGGTGCATACCAGTTTGACCGCACGTCAGGCGCACTGCATCCGATTCAAATTCTGAGCGCCTTACCTGACACCTATACAAGCGACAGTCGGGCCTCGGCTATTTTTGTGCATCCTAACGGACGCTGGCTTTTTTCATCCAATCGCGGCTTTGATAGCGTCGCGGTTTTTGCAATCGATCCGGCAAATGGTCGAATTCGTTTTGTGCGCGCGCAACCTACAGCAGGAAAAACACCCAGGTTCTGTACGCTCACGCCAAACCAAAAAGTACTATGGATGCTCAACGAAGAGTCCGATAGCATGGTGCCCATGGCCCTCGACCCTGATCATCCAAGCGATCCACTACTTTCGGTGGGACAGCCGGTCTCCTGCGCAAGCCCGGTTTGTATGATCTTTAGCCGTGAGCACGTCTGAGCATCAGATTCTCTACGCCTACATTATTGGTGCTTACATTATCGACATTTACAGATAAGGCGATGCAAGCCAGACAATCTTATTGCGCAAACGAATGAGGAACGGCGCACGCTCAAGCGCATGCAATGTCACACGAACCGCCTTTGCAATCACCGCGTCAATCCTTCGATCCAGCTGCTCAGCCAGGGACTTGTCATAGACCTCGAGATCCAGTTCAAAATTCAGGCGCAAGCTGCGAGGATCAAGGTTAGACGAGCCAACAAACGACCACATGCCATCGACAGTCAGTAGTTTGGAATGATCAAAATTACCTGTTGAACGCCAGATGCGACAACCTGTACTCAACAGTTGATCAAGCTGCGCTGACATTGCCGCATCAACGAGCTTGAGGTTATTGGCCCCAGGAATCACTATATCGACCTGCACACCGCGCCGCGCTGTGGTTGCAAGAACTGCAATCAGGGATTGATCAGGTAGAAAATAAGGGGACTGTATCCGCACATGCTTTTGTGCCACAGACAAAGCACCCAGGATCATCTTCTGGTTGTTACCCAATGAACTATCTGGGCCCGAGGCGACACAGCGCAATGGAACGCCATCGCCCAGGAAATCAGTCACGTCTTTTTTAGGAAACCAGTGTTCTCCAAGCAATTTTTCTTGTGTTGTGAATTGCCAGTCCATTGCAAAATTGATCATTAATTGATGTGCGACTGGACCGCTGACTTTGAAATGCGTATCGCATGTCACCTTGTCTTTGGCGATCTCGGTGAGAAAGCTTTCGCGGATATTCATACCACCAGTCAAGCCATGAAAACCATCCACAACGAGTAATTTTCGATGGCTTCGTAAATTTGCATAAACTAATTTAAGGCCAATCGCAGGCGGCAGAAACAAGGCTGTTTTGACCCCAGCCTTGATTAACATGTTTGTAATCGGTGGATGCGAATAGCGCGAGCCCACCGCATCAATCAATACGCGGACTTCGACACCGCGATTTTTAGCGTCAATCAACGCTTGCGCTATTTTTTTCCCAATGAGGTCACTATCAAAAATGTAGCTTTGCATTGCAATGGAATACTGCGCCTGCTCAATTTCGTCGAGCATGGCAGGATAGGTTTCATCACCGCCAGAAAGAAGCTTGATGGAGTTACACCCTAGCAAATTAAAGTCACTGATGTGGTCGCCCAGTTTTTTCAGTCCTGCAAATTGCGGCGCGCAATACGTGCTGACATCGTGAACAAGCACATGTTCGATGACATCCTCGGAATAGTCTGTCCCGGTACGCTGCTGCGTCACGCGCGCTTTATGAATGCGGTTAATGCCTGCTATCGCATAAATCAG
>CAINDJ010000215.1 GCA_903847325.1 uncultured beta proteobacterium
CGTGGCTGACTTTAATCTGACCGTTGGCAAAGCCTTAAAAATAAACGTCAGGAAATAATCTTTTAGCCTTTTACCCGAACGATTTTTTGAATCTGCGGCACGCGTCTGATTGAGCGGAATACCTGTGCAAGGTGTTTACGACTATCGACCTGAACAGTCAAATTCAGCATAATTGCTGACATGGCATCATCTGTCATGGTGACGTGAATAATATTTGAGTCAGCCTGAGCAACCTCTGCAGCGATGCGACTCAACACACCTCTTTCGTTATTGGCCATGATGTCAATACGGGCGGAGAAGTGCTTCGCAGTCTCAACATCCCACGCAATGTCCACCCAGCGCTCTGGCTCTTTTGCGCGAGCGCGCAAGGCTTGTGGACAATCGTTCGTATGCACAACAAGTCCGTGACCAATCCTGATGCCTGCAACGATAGCGTCGCCGGGTAATGGGCTGCAGCAAGGTGCCAGCTGTACCGCCTGTCCTTCGTTGCCATGGATCGTGATGGTTGCACTTCTGGCGGCCATCATGGCTTCATCGGCGGCAGCCGTTGTTGCAATCAAGGGATGATCCGGCGTAAAGCGTCTTGCAACAACGGCTGCGAGCCGTTTACCCAAGCCGATATCGGACAAAATTTCTTCGCGGGATTTTGCGCCACTTGAGCGAGCCAGTTTTTCCCAAATGGGATCATTCTGCTCAGGCAATTCAAGTTTTAATTCGCGCAATGCCTGATCAAGTAATTTACTACCAAAAGCCACTGATTCGTCGTATTGGACGGTACGCAGATAATGCCGGATCTCGGAGCGAGCGCGCCCCGTGCGTGCGTAATTCAACCATTGCGCGTTGGGACGAGAATCGGGTGACGTCGTAATGGAAATCGTATCTCCGCTTGAGAGTTCTTTACGCAGATCGACATTTTCGCCGTTCACTTTGCAGGCCGTTGCGTGATTGCCGACATCGGTATGAATTGAATAAGCAAAATCAACCGGTGTCGCGCCGCGCGGCAAGGAAACAATTTTCCCTTTTGGTGTGAAGACATAGACAGCGTCGGGAAACAGATCGACCTTAACGTGTTCGAGAAACTCACCCGAGTCACCCGTCTGACTTTGGATATCAAGGAGCGACTGCAGTGACTGACTGGTACGCGTTTGTATCTCGTGCAGCGATGCCTCATCTGATTTGTAGAGCCAATGCGCGGCTACGCCTTCTTCTGCAATCTGGTGCATGTCATAGGTGCGAAACTGAAATTCAATCGGCGTACCAAACGGTCCGACCAGCGTCGTGTGCAATGACTGATAGCCGTTAATTTTGGGGATAGCGATGTAGTCTTTGAATTTGCCTGGCACTGGACGATAGAGCTGATGAACGATGCCCATTGCCATGTAACACTCTGGCAATGATTGAACGAGCACTCTGAAACCGTAGATATCAAGTACGTTGGTAAACGATTTCTTTTGCTTGACCATCTTGTTATAGATGCCATAGAGCGTTTTTTCACGCCCTGACACGCTTGCTTGCACACCGGCCGCAGGCAGGGCGCTGCGCACGGTCTCATCTATACGCGTCAAGACTTCGCGACGATTGCCTCTCGCCGCAAGGATGGCTTTTTCGAGGACACGATAGCGATTTGGGTAGATGGCTTCAAAGCACAAATCCTGCAGCTCTCTATACAGCGCATTCAAACCCAGGCGATGAGAAATAGGTGCGTAAATTTCGAGCGTTTCCCGCGCGATGCGGCGACGTTTTTCAGGACTGACGGCGTCAAGCGTTCGCATATTGTGCAGGCGATCGGCGAGCTTGATTAATATGACGCGTATATCGCGCGCCATCGCGAGCAACATCTTTCGAAAACTTTCCGCCTGCTGTTGAGCCTTTGTCGCGAAATCCAG
>CAINDJ010000216.1 GCA_903847325.1 uncultured beta proteobacterium
CATCCTGGCAAAAAAACGCGTCCCGCGTATGTTTTATGACTATGCCGACTCTGGCTCCTGGACCGAGAGCACTTACAGGGCCAATGAAAGTGATTTCCAGAAAATCAAACTACGCCAGCGCATCCTGGTCAACATGGAGCACCGCTCAACCGCGACCACGATGATTGGTCAGCGTGTCGCAATGCCGGTCGCCATCGCCCCCACAGGACTGACCGGCATGCAGCATGCCGACGGGGAAATTCTTGCTGCGCGCGCCGCCCGTGACTTTGGCATCCCCTTTACCCTCTCGACCATGAGCATCTGCTCGATCGAAGATGTCGCAAAAGGGACCGATGGTCATCCTTTCTGGTTTCAACTCTATGTCATGAAAGACCGCGACTTCATCGAGCGTCTGATCGAGCGCGCCAAGGCTGCGCATTGCTCGGCTTTAGTGCTCACGCTTGACCTGCAAATCCTCGGTCAGCGCCACAAAGACCTGAAAAACGGCCTGAGTGCTCCGCCAAAAATGACTCTCGCCAACCTGATCGACATTGCCACCAAGCCGCGCTGGGCGATGGGCATGCTTGGCACACCACGCAGACAGTTCGGCAATATTGTCGGACACGTCAAAGGCGTCTCCGACATGAGCAAGCTGAGCGAATGGACGAGCTCACAATTTGATCCTGCCCTGAACTGGGGTGACGTAGAGTGGATCAAAAAACGCTGGGGTGGCAAACTCATCCTCAAAGGTATTCAGGATGCGGAGGATGCACGCATGGCCGTCAACAGCGGCGCGGATGCGTTGATCGTCAGCAACCACGGTGGTCGTCAGCTGGATGGCGCAAATTCAAGCATCCAGTCCCTGCCCGCGATTGTCGATGCAGTGGGCAAACAAATCGAAATACACATGGACGGAGGTGTGCGCAGCGGGCAAGATGTTCTCAAAGCACGTGCGTTAGGCGCACAGGGTTGCTATATTGGCCGTGCCTTTCTCTATGGCCTGGGTGCCATGGGTGGGCCAGGCGTGACCAAGGTACTTGAGATGCTACATAAAGAACTCGATCTGACAATGGCTTTTTGCGGGCACACAGATGTTGAAACCGTCGATAAAAGTCTGCTTTTGCCAGGCACCTACCCGACCTGATTCAAACCTTACCCCTCACCCCTCACTTTTTAAAAATTTGCACAGGAAAACCCGTTCATCATGTCCGAACATGCACACATTGATCCATCCAACAAAAAAATAGCTCTCCTGATCGCCATACTCGCACTCTGCCTGGCGATCACGGAAACACTCAGCAAAGCCTATCAAACCGAAGTCATCACTAAACAAGTCGAATCCTCCAATCTGTGGGCGTTCTTTCAGGCTAAATCAATCCGTAAAACCAGTACGGAACTCGCACTCGAGTCACTCAAAGCCACCGCGCCTGCGAGCGACGCGAAGTCTGAAGAAATCATGAACAAATGGGCCGCGGCAGTTAAACGCTACGACACTGAGCCCGAGACTGGAGAAGGCCGTAAAGAATTAGCTGCGCGCGCCAAAAAAGCTGAGCAACTTGGCAATATTGCCAATCACAAATATCATAATTTTGAAATTGCCTCAGGCATGCTGCAGGTCGCGATTGTGTTGGCTTCAGCCAGCATTATCACGGCAGTGGGACTGCTGGGAGCATTGTCTGGCGCGCTTGGTCTGATAGCAGTTGGCTTTTCCGTCTTTGCGATGTTCTTTTAATTGCCCCACGTTTTCTAATGACCCAGACTGATACACGTATTGCCACAGCCTCCATCAGGCGGCGACAAATTATTCAAGGCATCGCCTCATCGGTCACACTGCTTGGTTTGCCAGGCACAAACTGGGGCAAGCAAAGTTGGGCCAGCAATCCTTTCAGTCTGGGCGTGGCCAGTGGCGCGCCCACCCACGACGGGATTGTGCTGTGGACCAGACTGGATCCGGTCTGCGTCGAGGCGGCAGGCTTAAACGGCCAGGCAGTACCGGTTACGTGGCAACTCGCCCACGACGCACAGTTTTCTCGCATCGCAGCCCAGGGCGTCATTCAATCGGTCCCTGCTCTGGCATATTCAGTTCACGCCGAAGTAAGTGGACTTGCGTCTGACCATCACTATTTTTACCGCTTTCTGGCTGGCTCCGCATCGAGCACGACAGGTAAAACACGCACGTTTCCTGCGCCAGAAGCAAGACCTAAAAGTCTGCGATTAGCCTATGCCTCATGTCAGCAGTGGGGCAATGGTTTTTACGGCGCCTACCGCCATATGCTTGACGAAAACCTCGACATGGTGATGTACCTGGGCGACTACATGTATGAGTATCCATCCTCGCGGCCTAAAGACATCAGGCCCACGACAGGTGGTTGGGCCAACACACTTGAAACGTATCGACAGCGCTACGCCCTGCACAAATCCGATCCGGATCTGCAAGCTATGCATGCGGCTGCGCCATGGTTGATCGCCTGGGACGACCACGAAGTCCAAAATGACTATGCTGGGACGCAGAAAGGCAACTCAGGCCGGCCCATCGATGATTTTATGGCCAGGCGGCGTGCTGCATATCAGGCCTTTTATGAGCACATGCCTGTCAGGCGCACAAATTTTGAAGCCCTGATCAGCGAACACAGTGACAATGCGAAGATTTTTGGCAGCAGTCGATTCGGACAGCTCGCAACGCTTTACCTGCTCGACACCCGTCAGTACAGAGACCCTCAGGCGTGTAACCCAAACAATAAAACAGGGTCAAGCCAGCTTGATCCGAGCAGCTGTGCGATCTGGAACGATCCGCAGCGCACTCTGCTCGGATCACAACAGGAAAACTGGCTCAAACGTGAGTTTGAAAGCTCCTCGGCGCAATGGAATGTAATCGGCCAGCAAACCCTGCTCGGCCAGCGTAATCTGGATACCCAGGGCGGCGTACGATTCTCAAATAACGGCTGGGATGGCTACCCACGGGCACGTCAACGACTCATTGACGCAATGATTCAAACCAAACTGCGTAACCCCGTTGTGATTGGCGGGGACATGCACGAAAACTGGGTTGGACATATTTTGTCTGACTATAAAGTACCCACAAGTACAAGCGTAGGGGTGGAGTTTTGTGGCACATCCATCACCTCGCTCGCGCACATCAATCAAGAAAAAGCCAACGAGATGCTGCGCGTCAACCCTCACTTCATTTTTGCGGATACCGAATATCGGGGCTATGGGGTAGTCGAGTTCACCCCAAACCGCTTGCGCACGACGCTGCGCGCAGTGGACGATGCGACAAACCCACGCTCTGCCATACACACTCTGGCCGAATTCACCGTGGAGTCAGACAAACCCCAGATCCAGAAAGTCGGATAGACTTTTTAGCGTATATCTTTGTATCTGTATATTTTGTAAGGTGTTAGCAACATTTTCTTCACTTTTTACATATTTTCTCGACAGGCACAATGCGGTGAACCATCAAAATCTTGGCCACATCTATCTGATTGACGACGACGCCTCAATCAGGCGCGCACTGACGGGCACGCTCGACAAGCTTGGCTTTACCGTAAGCGCCTTCGAAGATGCGACGATTTTTCTTAAATCCGCGATCCCAGTCTCGCCTGCCGTTATTTTGCTGGACATGAGAATGCCAGGAAAATCCGGCATTGAGGTTCAGGCCGAACTGTTAAAAACAGGATGGCGACCACCCATCATATTTATCAGCGGAGAAAGCTTGCCCGCGCAGATTGTGCAAGCGATGAAACAAGGAGCTGCGGACTTTTTGCTCAAACCATTTTCAATGGAAGATCTCTTGAGCAGCATTACTTCCGGGATGAATCGTGACCGTGCTGAACAAGATTTGCTCGTTCGCGCACTCTCAGTCAAACAACGCTTGAAATCGCTGACGCCTCGCGAAAAAGCCGTATGCGCCGAAATGATTTCTGGCCGGTCAAACAAAGAAATCGCCCAGGCGAGTGACTCCGCAGCATCCACCGTTAAATTACACCGTGCCCGCATATTGAAAAAGATGCAAGTCGAATCATTGGGCGATCTGATCGCCTTGCTCAAGGGCATCGCGCTCGATCAAACAAGCATGAATTAGTTCGTATCCCTTACGTCGACCAGCCACTCGCGCCAGATCGCAACGATCAGCGCCATCAACACCGGACCGATAAACAGTCCGACGAATCCCATGGTTTTCACGCCGCCCACCAACCCAAAAAACGTGGGTAAAAACGGTAATTTGACTGGTCCGCCAACCAAACGAGGCCTGAGCGTTTTATCAACGATAAAGAGCTCGACCGCCCCCCAGGCAAACAAGCAAAAACCAGCAAGTTGGTGACCCGAACCGATCAGATACAAAGAAACCATCGTAAAGGATAGTGGTGCGCCTCCGGGAATCATCGCCATAAAGGCCGTGACGACCCCCAGCAACACAGGCGATGGCACACCGGCAATCCAGTACGCGACACCCAGCACGAGCCCCTCGCCAATCGCAATCAGCCCCATGCCCGTGACCGTCGCACTAATTGTGGCGGGCACCACACGTGAAAATCTGTTCCAGCGCAGTGGCAAAATCCTTTCGCCCAGGGTATCGAGCTGCCCCATCATCCGGTGCCCATCCTTGTAGACAAACAGCAAGGTAATCAGCATGAACAAAACAGTCAGCATGATATGAAAAGCATTACCCGTCGCAGAAAGCACCACACGATAAATATTGCCGATATTCTGGCCACTGATCATTTCAATCCAGGTGCCCAGTGCATGCGGCTGCCCGAGGTAATCCGTCCAGTAAGTACCTAGCCGCTCGCCCGCAAGCGGCAACGCCACGATCCAGGCAGGAGGCTCTACACCCATCCGATTGGCCTTTAGCAGCCAGGCCACAAAGTTGCTCGCTTCGTTGATCGAGTAATAGAGCGCTACTGACAGGGGCACCACCAGCACCAGAATAATTACCACCAATGCAAGGCTGGCGGCCAACGTTGTTCGACCCTTGCACACCTCCACCCAACGGGAATAAAGCGGCCAGCTGGCAAAACCGATAATCAACGCGGCAAGCACTGGCACCAGAAAATCACTGAAAAAATATACGCCTGCAGCGAGCAGTAAAACCAGCAAAAATCTGACAATAAGGTGGACGGGCAAGATCGGTTGCATCAGGTCAGGATCCGGATAGGTTTGCCGGCAAGCCATGCCTGGATGTCCTCGACAACGTTGGCATAAAAAACGGTAAAGTTTTCAGGGGTGGAATAACCCAGGTGCGGCGTCAAAATCGTACGCGGAACAAAGCGCCATTCATTGTCTGCAGCCAGCGGCTCGGACTCAAACACATCCAGACCAGCACCCGCAATTTTTCCCTGTTCCAGAACAGACTTCAGCGCGCCCTGATCGACCAGACCTGCACGCGAAGTATTGATCAGATAAGAGCTCGGCTTCATCGATTCAAGGCTTGCCGAATCGACAATCCCGCGCGAACGGTCGCTGAGCACCAGATGCACACTCACTACATCCGAAGTACTAAAGAGATCGTATTTGGAAACGAGTTTTACGCCGGCCTTGGCTGCCCGCTCCTCGGTCAGGTTGGGGCTCCAGGCAACAACATCCATGCCAAACGCCAAGCCGACACGCGCCACGCACTGCCCGAGATGGCCCGCACCCAGCAAGCCAAGACGTTTGCCTTCGAGCGTGGGGGGCATGGAAGTCTGCCAGAGCCCTTGTTTCATGTTTTCAGCTTCTTGGGGAATCTTTTTAAATAAAGCTAACAGAAGTGCCCAGGCAATCTCTGCCGTCGCACCTCGGCTCATTGGATCGCCAGGCGCACCACAGACGACGACCCCCTGTTCGCGGCAGGCTTCGAGATCGATAGAGTTGTTACGCAAACCAGTCGTCACGAGCAGACGCAAGTTAGGCAAAGCCTTGATGAGGCTGGCCGGAAAGGCCGAACGCTCGCGCATCGCGACGATCACATCAAAAGAAGCCAACACCTCGGCACTGGTGTGGGGCTCGATAAAGTCTGAAAAAAAACTCACATCAGCATTCAAAGATTGCCAATCAGCCATGCCTGGGGCTACTTGCAAATAATCGTCGAGTACGGCAATACGCATATCTGTCTCCATTGCGGGAATATTATTGTTTTACTACATTGCCTGCTTGAGGCGTTTTTCTATTTCGTCTTTAGGAATCGCGCCACCAACTCGCGTATCGTCGGCAAAAAACAGTCCGGGGGTTCCGCGTACCATCAGTTTTTGACCTAATGCGACCATTGCGTCCGTTGGTGCATCACACACAACGGTGGGCGGAACCGTACCGTTGAGCATCCATGCGTCCCAGGTTGCACCACGATCTTTTGCACACCAGATATTACGCACTTTAGTGGTGGAGTCTGGCGAAAGAATCGGATAGGGGAAAGTGTAAATCGTGACATTATCAATATCTTTCATCGACTGTCTGAGCTGTTTGCAATAGCCGCAGTTGGGGTCTTCGAAAATCGCGACTTTACGCGCACCGTTACCCTTGACCTGCTTGAATGACAACTCAAACGGCAATTGGTCGAAAGGGATTTTTGCCAGCGAATCCTGGCGTTCACGCGTCATGTCACGACGGGTCACGGCATCGATGAGCGTGCCGTCCAGGACAAATGAAACCTTTTCATCGGTGTAGATCAGATCCATGCCGAGTTGAATCTCATACAGGCCATAGGGCGTGAGCCGCACCGCAGTAATGGGTGGCTGATCAAACCTCTCGGAAAACAGTTTTTTAACTGACTCGGTTTTGGCAGCGGCTGCTGCATCGCTTGGTGCATTCGTTGCTGGATTCGTTGCTGCATCGGATGCTTTTTGTGCAAATGCGCAGACCGCCACAGCGCTCAACAACAATACGCATAAAAATGCTGAATAACGTTTGAACATGATTCTCTCCTAGCGGGATGCGCCACCGATGATTTGCCGCTTGATGAATGGCAGCTTTTCAACGAGGTTCATTCCAATATTACGTAGCCAGACGACAGGGGCCGTCTGCACATTAAATAAACGATGTAATCCATCGGTCACGAGGCGCATCGCCATCACAGGTTCGGCGCGCGCGCGCCGATAACGCCTGAGGACCATTGGATCACCAGCCGCGCGAAAAGGTTCACGTCCGGCAACGATATCTACCAGAGACTGTACATCCCCCAAGCCCAGATTCAACCCCTGACCGGCCAGTGGATGCAGACGATGCGCTGCATCCCCGACCAGAGCGAGACGATCAGCAATCATAGGGGATTGATTTAATGTCAGCGGGAAACCGTGGAGCGGAGCGCATTGCGTGAGCATGCCTAATTGTCCTGCAGTAGCTTGCGCCAGCATCGTGGCGAGCGAGCGAGCCTGTTGCGAGGAATCGTGCGCTAGCAATTCATTGGCCTGCTGCTCTTTCATGGACCAGACCATCGACACCTGGTGGCCGGCGCGCGTGTCGGGCAAAGGCAATAACGCCAGCACACCATCCTCTCTGAACCATTGCACCGCTTTACCATGGTGTGGTTTCTCGCAGTTGAAATGCGCCACCAGTCCTGTCACACCATAAGGCTGTATATCAACCGTTACACCAGCAGCTGCGCGCAGAGGTGACTGCGCGCCATCAGCGGCCACAATCAAATCCGCCTCGATCACGGTACCTGATTCGGTGGTCAACACGCCCGGACGGTACGTCACAAACTTTTCTGTGACCCATTGCAAACCAACAAATTGCACCGCCTGAATCAGCACACGCTCGATCTCGCCCGCCTCGACAATCCAGGCGAGCTCAGGCATGGCGTTTTGCCAGGCCCGTAGATTGAGGTGACCATCGCCATCACCAAAAATCTCCATCGCTTCGATGGGGGTCAGACGTTGGGCGGGCAGCATATCCCAGACACCAATCGAGGATAAGAATTTTTGACTTGCAGGAGAAATCGCATAAACACGCGGATGAAAAACTTCGCTGTCAGCCGGTGCGATCTGAGGCCTGGGACCAAGCAAGGTCACAGACTGCCCGCTTCTGGCCAATGCGAGTGCGCAAGCCAGACCAGCAATCCCTGTGCCACAGACCGCGATTGAGGACTTTAGTATGCGAGGACTATGTGTGTGTGCGCTCATCTTGCGCTAGGTGCTCCAGCTTGTTTGGGCCACAAGACCCACATTTGGCCTGACTGTTTCATCCGACCAGCCATATTACCTGCCGCCTCACCAAAGCCCCAGTAAAAGTCAGCCCGGGCAGCGCCTTTAATGGCTGTGCCGGTATCCTGCGCAAAAACGAGTCTATTCAGGGCTTGAGACGAAGCAGGTTGCGTCGTTGCTAAAAATACCGGCGCCCCGAGCGGCACGAACGTCGTATCCACCGCGATCGAGCACTGCGCCATCAGGGGCACGCCAAACGCACCTTTGGGGCCGATTTCAGGATCAACGATTGGCTCTTCCTTGAAAAAGACAAGCGCTGGATTCGCGTTGAGCATTTCCTGCACACGTTTTGGATTACGCTTGGCCCATTCACGGATATTTTGCATGGACGTTTGCGCAAGCGGCAACTCATTCTTGTCGGCGAGCCACTTGCCAATCGACACATAAGGGTGTCCATTGTGATCGGCATAGGCCACACGAATCGTCTGACCGGCACCCGGTCCGTCTACCAGCTGCACGCGGCCAGAACCCTGCACCTGTAAAAAGAAATTGTCGACCGGGTCATTCACAAACACAACTGCTGGGGGTTGACGTCCCGAGGCCTCAAGGGTTGCACGACTGTCGTAAGGCACCACACGATTACCATCGAGCTTGCCCCGCACACGCTTGCCCGCGAGCTCCGGGTACATCTTGCCCAGATCGATGGTCAGCAAGTCAGCTGGGACGGTGTAGAGGGGCCACTGATGCGCGCCCCCCTGTTTGCGCGAGCCCATCACCAGGGGTTCGTAATAACCCGTCACCGTATTGCTGGCGGGCTTGCCATCCGCGGTTTGCAGGCGCCAGGGCGCGAGCCAGGTCTGAATAAAACGCCGTACCGATTCAGTATCTTTAAGATCAGGCGCACGGGCGGGATCTGCCGCCGCCGCACAAACAGGTTGCCACGCACGCGGCGTCGAGCGTGCGGAGGCCGCCAGATTGCCCGAGGTGGGGCGCATCAGACCACGGCAGTTGCGGATAAATGTGACCCAGACATTGCGTAAATCATCATTACTCCAGCCGGGGAGCTCATTAAATCCTACGGCGACAAACTTGCCGCTTAATGACCGGGCGGCCGTGTCAGGCAAGGCGGACAACGCGGGAACCACTAACGGCCCATCAGACGATGCCACACCACTATCGGGCATGCTCGTGCTCTGATCCACCTTGACGGAGGGAGCTGTGGAGCAGGCCGCCAGCAATACGGCCAAGCCTGCCAGCAAGGCGGGGCGTACTTTTTGAATCAAGCCAAAATAACGTGTCATGTGTCTGGACAACTCTAATTAATGGAGCGTGCGCGGCATGGCCAGCACGAACTCTGCAATCTCAACCTCAAACGGTACCCCGTTTTCGCCTACGCAATGGTAACTGCCACGCATCGTCCCGACCGGCGTGGTCAGGGGGCAACCACTGGTGTATTCAAAGGTCTCGCCCGGCGCCAGTAGCGGCTGCTGACCCACTACGCCCAAACCACGCACCTCTTGCTCTGCCTGATCGCCATCGGCAATCACCCAGTGGCGGCTGATCACCTGCGCTGGCCGCTCGCCCGTATTGGTGATGCGTACCGTGTAAGCAAAGACGAATTGCTGTTTGGAAGGGTTCGATTGATCCGGCACAAAGCGCGGCTCTACAGCAACCGTAAGCTCGAAAGGTTTCACAGACATATCCATTAAAAAAAGAGATCTCGCGCGCAAGCGGTACAAATCACTGCGATAATGAGGGTCATTCCGACTTGGCGTTTGCACATCATGCCAGAAACTACAAAATTACCGAACAAATTACCCACAGCGCGCATTGCACCAAGCATTTTATCCGCCGACTTCGCCCGTTTGGGCGAAGAAGTCAGAAATGTTGTGGCCGCGGGTGCTGACTGGATCCATTTTGACGTGATGGATAACCATTACGTGCCCAATCTGACCATTGGTCCGATGGTATGCGAGGCGATTCGCCCCCATGTCAGCGTCCCGATTGATGTGCATCTGATGGTCGAACCCGTGGACACGCTTATACCCATGTTCGCAAAAGCCGGCGCCAATGTCATTACTTTCCACCCGGAGGCTTCGCGTCATGTGGATCGCAGCCTGGCGCTAATCCGCGAGCACGGCTGTCAGGCGGGTCTGGTGTTCAATCCAGCCACCTCTCTGGAATGGCTGACCCACGTCATGGACAAAATCGATGTAATTTTGCTGATGTCTGTCAACCCTGGCTACGGTGGTCAGAGCTTTATTCCGGCCACATTGCCCAAGCTGCAGCAGGCACGCACCCTGATCAACCGCCATATCGAATCTGGTGGACAAGCCATTTCACTCGAAGTCGACGGTGGTGTGAAAATCGACAATATTCGCGAAATCCGCGCCGCGGGAGCGGATACCTTCGTCGCTGGCTCAGCCATTTTTGGCAAACCCGACTATCAGGCCGTGATCCAGCAAATGCGCGAACAGCTCTCGCTGGCCGACAAAGGTTAAACACGTGCGTGTTGAACCTGTGCGCGCCGCAACGAGCGCTTTAACTTCAGGCAGCCTGTCAGCCGACGCCGTCCTGCTTGATCTGGACGGAACGTTACTCGATACGATCCCCGATCTGGCCCATGCGGCCAACGCCATGCGTGCAGATCTCGGCCTGCCCGCATTGCCACAAACACTGATTGCGACCTTCGTCGGACGCGGCGTGGACAATCTGATTCAGCGTACGCTGGCCGAGGATCTTGACGGCCAGCCCATCCCCTGCGATCTGCTGGCCCGAGGCCGCGCATCGTTTGCACCGCGCTACCATCAGGTAAATGGTCAAAAATCGGTTCTGTTTGAGGGCGTCCTGCCCGGACTGCAGCGTATGCAAAAAATGGGGCTCAAACTTGCAGTCGTTACCAATAAGGCGACAGAATTCACCCTGCCGCTGCTCAAGCGCACAGGTTTAGCCGGATTTATGCAGGCGGTGGTGTGCGGCGATACGCTCACTGAGAGAAAACCTCATCCAGCACCCATGTTGCATGCCTGCGCGCTGCTGGAGGTCCTGCCCTCCCGTACGGTCGTAGTCGGCGACTCAAAGCACGATGTCGCCTCCGGTCAGGCGGCAGGATGCCGCGTGCTGATCGTGCCTTATGGTTACAACGAAGGTCAAAGCGTGCAAACGCTGAATGTCGATGCTATAGTAGAAACCATCGAAGCTGCGGCCCAGTGGATTTATACGCACTGATTGGCGCTCGTTAACTGATCGCACCGCAGCGTGTATCGCATTGAAAGAATATTGAAAATGAACTTATCAACCCGCATTCAACTCGTAACTGGCGCCTGGTGGCGCTGGTGGCGTTTGTCTGTCGGGTAATGGTTTGTTTTAAGGTTTTGACGGATTTTTCCTCAAAGCCATCGAGTAAAAACCTAGCCCGCCCAACCATGGCCGGGCTTTTTTATTGGAAAACCCGGTTAAGCCCAAAGCGAGAACCGAGACCACATCATGACTGAAATCGAATTCAAAGCGCTAGCTGCACAAGGTTACAACCGCATCCCCCTGATTGCGGAAACCTATGCGGATCTGGACACGCCACTTGGCATATATCTGAAACTCGCTCATACGGGTCCTCAGGCAGGTAAAAACACCTGTCTGCTCGAATCGGTTGTCGGGGGCGAACGTTTTGGTCGGTACTCATTTATCGGCTTACCAGCACGCAACGTGTTGCGTGCGTGCGGCACCAAAACCGAATTGCTTCGCGACGACGTTGTGATCGAAACCCATGAGGGTGATCCGCTGGCGTTTATTTCGCAATACCAGCAGCGGTTTAAGGTTGCCCTGCGTCCTGGCATGCCGCGTTTTGCGGGCGGGCTGGCGGGGTATTTTGGCTACGACACTGTACGCCATATCGAGCCGAAATTAGGTCCTGCGACCAAGCCATATCCTGAGGGCATGGGCGAAGGCCCCCCTGACATCCTGCTTTTGCAAGTCGACGAACTGGTCATCGTCGACAACCTGGCTGGTCGGATCTATCTGATGGTCTATGCAGACCCGGCCACACCCGAGGCCTACAACTACGCCCAGCAGCGTCTGAAAGAGCTGCGCATCAAACTGCGCAAACCCGTCGAGATCCCCTATAGCCACGCCAGTGTTGCAACAAAAGAAGAGCGCAATTTCGCTAAAGAGGATTACCTCACAGCGGTTCGTCGCGCGAAAGAGTACATCGCAGCCGGTGACCTGATGCAAGTGCAGGTTGGTCAGGTTATTAAAAAACCATTCAGTGATTCCCCCCTGTCGCTGTATCGTTCGCTGCGCTCGCTGAACCCTTCTCCTTATATGTACTTCTGGAATTTTGGTGATTTCCAGGTGGTTGGCGCTTCGCCTGAGATTCTCGTGCGTCAGGAAACCCTGCCCGCGGATGAAGGCGTCAAACCAGAAACCCGCATCACCATCCGCCCTCTGGCGGGCACACGTAAACGGGGCGGCACTCCCGAAGAGGACGCCGCACTCGCCGAGGAGCTGTTAGCCGATCCGAAAGAGCGTGCCGAGCACGTCATGCTGATCGATCTGGCACGCAACGACGTCGGGCGTGTAGCCAAGATCGGTACGGTTGAGGTGACAGACACCATGGTGATCGAGCGCTACTCGCATGTGATGCACCTGGTTTCAAATGTTGCCGGCACCTTGCTGCCGGGCATGAGCAATATGGATGTGTTGCGCGCCTCGTTCCCAGCCGGCACGCTGACTGGCGCACCGAAAGTACGCGCGATGCAGATGATTGATGAGCTTGAGCCTGTGCGTCGCGGCATTTATGGTGGCGCAGCCGGGTATTTGAGCTATGGCGGTGAAATGGATGTTGCCATCGCGATCCGTACCGGAATTATCAAGGATGGCATGCTCTACGTTCAGGCAGCGGCCGGGATCGTAGCCGACTCGGACCCCGAAAAAGAATGGCTCGAAACCGAAGCCAAAGCGCGCGCGGTTTTACGCGCAGCCGAACAAGTGCAAAACGGTCTTGACGACCCATTCTGATGACACGACAGGATACATAACATGCTCCTCATGATCGACAATTACGACTCGTTTACCTACAACCTGGTTCAATATTTTGGTGAACTGGGCGAAGACGTACGTGTCTACAGAAACGACCAGATCACGCTCGAACAAATCGATGCGCTGGCCCCTGACCACATTTGCATCTCACCGGGACCATGCTCTCCAGCCGAAGCAGGTATCTCGATTGATGTAATCAAGCGCTATGCCGGCAAAGTTCCTCTTTTAGGCGTTTGTCTCGGGCATCAGGCAATCGGTGCAGCCTTTGGCGGCAAGATTGTCCGTGCCAAAGAAATCATGCATGGCAAAACCTCGCCGATTACCCACACAGGTTCTGATGTATTCAAAGGTCTGCCTTCGCCTTTCACTGTGATCCGTTACCACTCACTGGCGATAGAACGCGCATCGATTCCAGATAGCCTGACGATCACGGCCGAAACCGCCGACGGTGAAATCATGGGTGTACGCCATAAGACGTTGCCGATCTACGGCGTCCAGTTTCATCCGGAATCCATTCTGAGCGAACACGGTCACGCAATGCTGCGTAATTTTCTTGAACTTGATGCAGGCAATAAGGAATAAGCATGTCGATTACACCCAGCGAAGCCCTGCACCGCTGCATCGAACATCGTGAAATATTTCACGACGAAATGCTGCACCTGATGCGCATGCTGATGCGCGGCGAGATGTCGCCGACGATCGCAGCCGCCCTACTGATGGGACTGCGGGTCAAGAAAGAAACCATTGGCGAGATCACCGCTGCAGCGCAAGTGATGCGCGAATTCGCCACCCCCGTGCACGTTGCCAACCCTCAGGATATGGTCGACATGTGCGGTACGGGAGGCGATGGCAGCAACACGTTTAATATTTCTACAACTGCCATGTTTGTTGCAGCCGCGGCAGGCATCCCAATCGCCAAGCACGGTGGACGCAGCGCCTCCTCATCCTCCGGCAGTGCGGATGTACTCGAAGCGCTCGGGGCGAACCTCAGTCTTTCACCGATGCAGGTTGCTGAGTGTATCGAGGCGACAGGCATCGGTTTTATGTTTGCACCGGCCCATCATGGCGCGATGAAAAACATCGCACCGGTGCGCAAGGAGCTTGGTGTCAGAACTATTTTTAATCTGCTTGGTCCGCTGACCAATCCTGCAGGTGCCGCCAATCAGTTGATGGGGGTATTCCACCCTGATCTGGTCGGGATTCAGGTTCGCGTCTTGCAATCGCTCGGTTCGCGCCACGTCATGATCGTGCACGGCAAAGATGGCATGGACGAAGCCTCCCTCGGCGCAGGGACACTAGTCGGTGAATTAAAGGATGGCAAAATCCTTGAATACGAAATTCATCCTGAAGACTTTGGCTTGCCCATGGCGTCAAACCGCTCGATCAAAGTGGCCAGCAAAGAAGAGTCACGCGATATGGTTCTCGAAGCGCTAAGCAATACAGCGGGCACAGCGCGCGACATTGTCGCGTTCAATGCCGGTCTGGCGATTTATGTTGGTAACCATGCGCCAAGCATTGGCGACGGCATCAAGATGGCTTTCGAGGCGATCGCAAGCGGTGCCGCGCGCGACAAACTCGAGTCTTTTTGTGCATTCACACGGAAGTTTGCAGCATGAGCGATATTCTCAATAAAATTTTAGCCGTCAAATTTCAAGAAGTCACCGCGCAGCGATTGCTGCGTTCGGAGTCTGAGTTACTCACACAGGCCCAAGCCAGAAAAGACGTGCGCGGTTTTGCCCAGGCCATTGAAAGCAAAATCGCCGCTGGTCGGCCTGGCGTGATTGCGGAGATTAAAAAAGCATCGCCGTCTAAAGGCATCCTGCGTGAAAATTTCCAGCCTGCAGAGATTGCTCAATCCTACGCTCAGCACGGTGCCGCTTGCCTCTCCGTTTTGACAGACGTGCAGTTTTTTCAAGGTGCCGACGACTATCTGCGTCAGGCACGCGCAGCCTGTGCGCTGCCTGTCTTACGTAAAGATTTTATGGTGGATCCCTATCAGATCATTGCAGCACGCGCGATGGGGGCAGATTGCATCTTGCTGATCGTATCTGCGCTCACGCAAACACAACTCAATGAGTTTGAAGCATGTGCGTTTGATTTGGGCATGGATGTACTGGTCGAAGTCCATGATGCAAAAGAACTCGATATGGCACTGCAGATGAAAACTTCTCTGCTCGGAATCAACAACCGCAATTTGCGGACCTTTGAAACCTCGTTACAAAACACGATTGACCTGTTGCCACGCATCCCGGCAGGTAAACGCGTTGTCACCGAAAGCGGGATCTTGCACCCAGAGGATGTACAAAAAATGCGTCAGCACGACGTGCATGCCTTTCTGGTTGGAGAGGCATTCATGCGGGCAAAAGAGCCTGGCGAAGAGCTCGCCAGGCTGATTGCCTGAGTAGTCACCTCAGTGCTTGTGCGCCTACTTACGCGCGCACGTATTTGCACCCAGCAGTGTATAGGCGGGGCAAAAGCTGAATAACCCTGTCAAGACAGGTACTACCCCAATCCAGCCCCAGACACCAATCTTGCCGCTTAAGGTCAGGCCAATCAGAACCAGCCCGGCCACAACACGGATCGTGCGATCAATCGTACCGACGTTTGCTTTCATGAAAGAATCCTTTTAGAGAACTTGAAGCGCTCAAGCAGCGTAAACAACATCATTCCAATCACCATTGCCGCGACGAAAATCCAGGCTTTACCTTAGCCCGCCGCCGCGCTCTGTTGACCACAGTCCACCCAGGATTCCGCTGATTCCGGTCATCCGACCATTTGCTAGTAGTAGCAAGGCTGCGGCCGCACCAATCAAGATACCCCCTATCAGTGAGCCTAAGGGTGTGAAATTATTCAAATCGATCATTTATTTCTCTCTTGAATTCTTTCTGCATTTGACAGGCAATACGTCTGATACAAGGTATGCATCAACTCTGCCACCGTCGAACTGGCAAGCATGTAATAAATATTTTTCCCCTCTCTGCGCGTATGGACCAGCTCTTCGAACCTGAGGATGCCAAGCTGCTGCGATAGTGTTGGCTGCTTGATACCGGTCAAACTCTCCAACTCGCTTACGCTGCGCTCAACCTCCATCATCATGCACATCAGTATCAGTCGATCTGGATTACTCATTATTTTGAGGATATTACAAGCCTCCGCCGCGCGTGCCCTGAGCTTTTCAATTGCTTGATCTGGCAAGTTAACAATTTTCATATTAAGTAACGCAACGCGTAAGAATGGACATTTAAAGGTTAGGGATTGGATAGTGTTTTTTTATTTTTATCATTATATCAATTTATATTATATTAATGAATATATTTATTTTTTTACAAAAACATATATATGTCCAGACCGGCAGTACATTTGAATTGAACTATGCTTAACCAGACCTCATTTTCAGCGAGTCAGTATGTTTCAGGAAGCAGAATCCGATCCCGCGTTGTCGCAAGCAGAATTCAAAAAAATAGAATCACACCTGCGCGTCCAGCTTGTTAACGAACAATATAAACACATCAACCGGCAGGATCGTGCGTTGTTAATCATGATTGCCGGCATAGATGGCGCAGGCAAAGGGGATACGATCAACCTGCTCAATGAGTGGATGGATCCACGCCACGTCCATACCATCGCCTTTCCCCCGCCCGCTAAAGCAGACCACGCTTACCCCGCAGCACACAGATTCTGGATGAGCCTGCCACCAAAGGGCGAAATCGGAATCGTATTCGGCTCGGGTTACACCGCGCTCTTTGAAGAAGCCGCAAAGAAATCCCTGGACGCAGACAAGCTTGAAAACCATATTCTTTTTGTACGCAGATTTGAAGCCAACCTTGCCGCCAACGGCATTCAGGTCCTGAAACTCTGGTTTCATTTATCGCGTGAGGCGCAAAACGCGCGGATCGAGCAACGAGAGGCGAATCCTTCTACAGCCTGGCAAATCGACAAAAGCGACTTACGCGCGCAGAAAAAATTCAAATCGATTCGAAGAGCCGGACAACTGATTATCGAAGCCACCGACGCCCCGCATGCGCCGTGGGTCATCATCCCAAGCGCAGATCCGCAACTGCGCACAGTCAGGACAGCACAGGCTGTCTTAGCGTCACTCAAAGCGCCTATAGCCAAAGTACCGGCTTTTCACGATCCTGCCGCTGCAACAAGCTTGAAACGCCCCGTTAATCCTCTGGATAAATTGGACTACAGCGCGACCATTCCCAAACAGGACTACGACACGCAGATTTTGCAATGGCAAAATCGTCTGGCCGTAGCGATGCGTCAGAAAAAATTCAGAAAGCACGCGCTGGCTGTCGTCTTTGAAGGTCCCGATGCGGCAGGCAAAGGCGGTGCGATCAGACGCGTCACACGCGCCATTGACGCGCGGCAATTCAACATCATGCCGGTCTCCGCCCCCAAACCCGCAGAGCTCGCACGGCCGTACCTGTGGAGATTCTGGCGCAATGTCCCGAGCAAAGGACGCGTGGCAATATTTGACCGGTCCTGGTATGGGCGCGTACTGGTTGAACGTGTTGAAAAACTAATCCCTCGCCCAACGTGGTTTCGCGCGTATGACGAGATTAATGATTTTGAACAACAACTCACCAAACACGGTGTGATTGTTCTGAAATTCTGGCTGGCCATCACTCCACAGGAGCAATTAAAACGTTTTCGTGAGCGCGAACACTCTCCTTACAAGCAATTTAAAATTACCCCCGATGACTGGCGCAACCGCAAGAAATGGAAAACGTATTCAACTGCGGCTAAAGAAATGTTCAGCCATACCAATACTCCCCTCGCACCCTGGCACGTCATTTCTGCGAATGATAAAAGGCACGCCCGCATAGAGGTACTCAAACAAATCGTACTCGCACTCGAGAAAGCCCATGACTGATTGCCCGCTCTGCCAGACGCCGGGCGGTGAGCTCCTCTGGGAAAACAATCTACTACGTATCATCGATGCACGTGACCCGTTGTATCCGGGATTTACCCGCGTTATATGGAAAGCACACGTAGCGGAAATGACAGATCTAAGCCCGACAGATCAGCTCACTTTATTTCAAGCCGTATTGCAAATAGAAAGTCTCCAGCGCGAACTGCTTGGTCCTGACAAAATCAATCTCGCAGCCTTTGGCAATATGGTGCCGCATGTGCACTGGCATATCATTCCACGCTGGCGCGACGACGCGCATTTTCCTCAAGCCGTTTGGGCCGCTTTACCTGAGACGGATGCGCATACACGCGCAGCGCATCAACAAAGATTCCACGCCACCGCAGCCCTTATCCCGGCTTATCATGCCGCCATTCTCGACAGATTTCAGTCATAAAAAATCAAAACAGAACATACACATGACACAACATATTTTTCCTCTCTTGCGCGCAGGTTGCGTATCGCTAGCAGGACTGTCCCTCTGCCTGACAAGCGCTGCCACCCAGGCTCAGTCAGCCAGAAACTATCCCAACCAAGCCATCACCATGGTTGTACCGCAAGCGCCAGGCGGCACCAACGACATCGTTGCGCGCCTCATTTCCATTGAGTTGGCCGAAGAGCTCAAACAACCCGTTGTCGTGACCAACCGTCCCGGGGCAGGTGGCAATATCGGTACCGAGCAAACCAAGCGCGCCACACCCGATGGCTATACGCTACTCATGACCGTCAACAGCGCGCAGGCGATCAATCCTTCGCTCTACAAAAACGTAGGCTTTGATCCCATCAAGGATTTCGCACCGATTACAACTATTGGCGCGGTGCCGAATGTATTGCTGGTCAACCCCTCATTTCCCGCCAAGACACTGGATGAGTTCATCGCTCTGATCAAAGCGAATCCCGGTAAATATCAATACGCCTCCGCAGGTAACGGCACGCTTAATCACTTGCTGGGTGCGATGCTCGATAAGCGCGCTGGACTCAAAATGGAGCATATCCCTTACAAAGGCGTGGGACCTGCAATGGTCGATGTGCTGGGTGGCCAGGTGCCGATCGTTTTTGCCAGCCTGCCCTCTTCGCTTGCCAACATCCGCAACGGCAAACTGCGCGCGCTTGGCGTGAGCACAGACAAACGCTCGCCCGCACTGCCTGACGTGCCTGCTATCAATGAAAAAATCCCCGGTTTTAGCGGAGACTTGTGGATTGCACTGTTTGGGGTCGCGGGCACACCACCCGAGGTGATCAACACCTTGTCGCAAGCAACGGCACGCATCATGCAAAAACCCTCCGTCCAAAGCAAACTCGCCGATCAAGGCGTGGAACTTGCCTTTGATACTCCCGCACAATTGCAAACACGACTCGAGCAAGACATCATCAAATGGCGTGACATCGTTAAAGCTTCGGGTGCCCAGGTCGATTAGAATTTCAATCCTCAGAATTAAAAATAACTGACTTCAACTTTTCAGTGGATAGCCTTAGATCATGACGACCTCAACACCTTTTAGTTGGCGCTCAATGCTGTTTGTGCCGGCAAGCAGTGACCGATTTCTCGAAAGCGCCTTAAAGCGCCCAACCGACGCCATCCAGCTCGATCTGGAGGACAGCGTCGCACCCGACCTGAAAGACAGCGCTCGCGCGCGCATCGGCGAGTTAGCAGATCGCGCAGCTAGCGCGGGCTACGACGTGATTGTGCGTATCAATCGTCCCTGGCGCATGATGGTGCGTGACATCGAGGCCTGTGTGCGTCAATCCGTGCAGGCGCTGACATTACCTAAAGTGCCTGACGGCTCTTTTATTCGTGCTGTGGCAGAAATTCTCGATGAATGCGAACTCGAAGCCGGTCTGCCTCGCGGTCATACCCGCCTGATCGCAATGGTTGAGGATGCAGAAGGTCTGCACAACATGGATGGTATTGCACGCGCCCATCCACGTGTGTGCGCCATGATTGTGGGTGCAGAAGACCTCGCCGTCTCCATGCGCATGGCCGTGGATCCTGATGGCCTCTATGTCCCGAACGTCATGGCCGTCGCGGCATGCCGTCGCGCCGGGATTGCGCCGATTGGTTTCGTTGGCTCAGTCGCTGACTTTGCCGACAAAGATAAATTCCGCGAGACCGTGCAACGCGCAGCCAGACTCGGTTTTGAAGGTGCTTTCTGCATTCACCCTTCACAAGTCGAGGCGACCAACGAGGCCTTCAGTCCGCCCGAGGCGAGCGTGACCCGTGCACGCGCCTTGCTCGAGACCTTTGATGCTGAATGTAAAGCCGGCCGTGCCGCTTGCACATTCGAAGGTCGGATGGTCGATGCACCGGTTGCAATGCAAGCGCGTCTGATTCTTGAGCGCCACACCGCTCTCGAGGCCATGCTCGCCAGACGCGCGAAAGCGAAAGCCTGAACCTGAGGCCATGCAACAATACGGGCATGGCCTCAAACGAACTGACAGAAACAAATCTCCTGACCCACGCAGCCGCTGTCTGCGCGGGTTGGCAGCCGACTTTGCATGCTGAGCACATCTTGCGTACGCTTGAACAACTTAGTCAGCAACTCACAACGCGCAAACAAGCTGGCGCAGTAATCTACCCAGCGCGCCCGTTTCGCGCGCTCGATGCACTCGAACCTCAAGACATCAAAGTCGTGATTCTGGGTCAAGACCCTTATCACGGTCCCGATCAGGCGCAAGGACTTGCTTTTTCTGTGCCCGACGATCTCAAGCGTCCACCGAGCCTGAGGAATATTTTTCTCGAAATCGATCGCTGCTTTCCCCAAAGCGCGCAGGACAGCGAGGATGCAAACATCTCCAGCTATCGCTTTGAACCCTCCAGGATGGGCAGCCCCGCGCAAGGCAGACTCGACATCGGGCCTCCGGTGCCAGGCAACGACCTGTCTCGTTGGGCCGAACAAGGCGTTTTGCTACTCAATACGGTACTGACTGTCGAAAACGGTCAGCCTGCTTCGCATGCCAAATCAGGATGGGAAGTCGTGACCGATGCACTCATCACTACAGCCGCCGCGGACGCCACCCCAAAAGTGTTCATGCTCTGGGGAGCGCATGCACAGGCCAAGCGTGAACTGATCGCCGCACACCCTGGCCATCTGATTCTTAGCGCCAACCATCCGTCCCCGCTATCGGCCAGACGCCCGCCCGTACCGTTCCTTGGCTGCAACCATTTCAAAACGGCAAACGAGTGGCTTTTACAACACAAACGCACACCGATTCAGTGGAAAACTTAAAATAATTCAAATAAAGGGTTTACCCCGATTCAAATGTAGGTTATATTTCTGGCACTGCACCAATTCATAGGCACCGCGCTGCAATACAAGTTATCTGGCGCAAGCAGTCTCTGACAGGCAATGACCTGATTAGGTGCCACTCATCATCGATTCCTGACCTCCTTTCCTTTCGTGGGCAGCAAGCGTGATCTAGATAGATAGATCACTTAGCCCAGACGTTCGGTTGATTCGGTCGGCACGATGCTCGATTCAACCGACTACCGCCGGTCTTACAAAACTCCCGGGCTGCGTCACATGGCCACTATCTGGCCTAAAGGAAAGTCATGTCCTTCGATTCGTTGGGGCTCGTCCCCGCATTGCTGTCTTCAATAGAAAGAACCGGTTTCACGACCCCCACAGCTGTCCAGCTCGCCGCAATTCCTGCCGCACTCGCTGGTCAAGACTTGATGGTGTCTTCGCAAACGGGTTCTGGCAAAACTGCCGCCTTCATGTTGCCCGCCCTGAACCGCATCGCTAAAACGCCTGCGAACAAAGGCCGTGGCGTACAAGTTCTGGTTCTGACCCCAACCCGCGAACTGGCCCTCCAGGTCAGCGAAGCAACCGCCACGTACGGCAGCAACCTTGAGGACCTGCGTGTTGCAACGGTCGTCGGTGGCATGCCTTACGGCGCCCAGCTCAAAGCGCTGTCACGTCGCGTGGACGTGCTGGTTGCAACACCAGGTCGTCTGCTTGACCACTTGCAGGCACGTCGCGTTGACCTGTCCACTGTTCACACACTGGTGCTCGACGAAGCCGATCGCATGCTCGACATGGGCTTTATCGACGATATCAATACCATCGTTGACCGCTGCCCAGAGTCGCGTCAGACCTTGCTGTTCTCAGCAACCCTTGACGGCACTGTCGGCAAACTCGCTGCACGCATGATGCGCGACCCCCAAACCATCGAAATGGCTGGCCAGTCAGACCGCCATGCCAACATTACACAAAGTTTGCTTTATGCAGATAACGCCGGCCACAAGCTGCGTTTACTTGACCACCTGCTGCGTGATGCAGCGATGGATCAGGCGATCGTCTTTACCGCAACCAAGCGTGGCGCAGATGATCTGGCCGAGCACCTTGCTGATCAGGGCTTCTCAGCCATGGCTTTGCATGGTGACATGAACCAGCGCCAGCGTTCACGCACACTGGGCGAATTGCAAGACGGCCGTATCCGCATTCTGGTGGCAACTGACGTTGCTGCCCGCGGTATTGACGTGCAGGCAATCAGCCACGCGATCAACTACGACTTGCCGATGCAGCCTGAAGACTACGTCCACCGTATTGGCCGTACCGGCCGTGCTGGTCGCGATGGCAATGCTTTCACACTGGCCATCCATGGTGAGCGTCATAAAGTGCGCCGTATCGAGCACTTCATTGGTTACACCATCAAATCCGACGTGATTGCCGGTCTTGAGCCACAAGTCACCCCACGTGCACGTCCAGAGGGTTCCTCCTCACGCGGCGCAGGTGGCAAGGGCGGCCGTTGGAGCAACGATCGCAGCAATGATCGTTCATTTGCTCCACGCCCTGATCGTCCTTACGCCGATCGCGGTGAAAAGCCAGCCTATGCTCCACGTGGCGACAAGCCATCGTATGGCGATCGTGACCGTGGTTTCGCTCCACGCGGCGACAAACCAGCTTTTGCACCTCGCGGTGACAGGCCTGCTTTCGCGCCACGCGGTGACAAACCATCGTACGGCGATCGTGACCGTGGTTTCGCTCCACGCGGTGACAAGCCCGCTTACGCACCACGTGGTGACAGACCTGCTCCACGCAGTGACAATCCATTCGCGAGCAATCGTGGTGGTGACGCACGTCCTCCCTACGAGCACCGTGCTGACCGTGCCCCATCGGATCGTCCTGCTTACGCAGGCAAGCCTGCCCGTCCAGCACGCGACTTCGCTCCACGCGCAGCCGCTCCTGCTGGCAAGACCTTCGCACCACGCGGTGACGGTCCAGCACGCTCAGGCGCACCACGTCCAGGCGCACCACGCGCAGCGACGGGTGCTCGCCGTGGTTTTACCTTTGACGGCGGCCGCCGTTAATTAGAGATCAAGCAGTGCCCGCGGAGAACTCTATCCCGGTAAGCGCTGACGCGCTGGCGCATAG
>CAINDJ010000217.1 GCA_903847325.1 uncultured beta proteobacterium
TGTTCTGGGTGAAGTGCCGGCTTCCACTCTTGAAAAGTTTGCACAGTCCATTCAATACGCACCTATCGCAGCCTCAAAATAATAGGCTTCGGTAAGAGCAAGTAAAAACGGAGTTCAAGATGCGAGATCTGTATCAGTCATATCTGTATCTGCCCGCTGACCGTGCGCGTCGCGCATTGGTCGCCCTCATGCTTGGGGTCGTCCTGGTTGCAGGTGGTGTACACACACAACAAGCACACGCACAAAACGTAGCGTTGCCTGATTTCACAACCATTGTTGAAAAGGCAGAGCCTGCAGTCGTCAATATCCGCACCACCGCCAAAGTGAGTGCTCGCGGTCAGGCGCCAGGCGGCGGCCAGGATCCTTATGAGATGTTCAGGCATTTCTTTGGTCCTGATTTTCAGCCTCCCGGCCCCGGCGGCAAGGGCGGACCACAGCAACAAGGTCCGCGTGGCAAACGCGCCGAGCCTGAAGAGCGTACCGTTCCACGCGGTGTGGGTTCTGGCTTCTTTATTTCAGAAGACGGTTTCGTCCTGACGAATCACCATGTGGTGGCCGATGCGACAGAAATTTTCCTGACGCTGACAGATGGTCGCGAATTCAAAGCCAAGTTGATTGGTAGTGATGAGCGCACCGACGTGGCATTGCTCAAAGTCGATGCCAAAGACATGTCAATTCTGCCAATTGGCGATGCCAAGCTGCTTAAAAAAGGTCAGTGGGTCCTGGCGATCGGTTCACCGTTCGGCCTGGATTCGACAGTGACCTCCGGTATCGTCAGCGCACTGGGTCGAGATACGGGCGACTATCTGCCCTTTATTCAGACGGATGTCGCGGTAAACCCAGGTAACTCGGGTGGACCTTTGCTCAATATGAAAGGCGAGGTGGTCGGTATTAACGCTCAGATCGTTTCCCGCAGTGGCGGATCGATGGGGATTTCCCTGGCGATCCCGATCAATGAGGCAATGACCGTGGTTGAGCAGTTACGCACTTCAGGCAAAGTTGTCCGCGGTCGTATCGGTGTGCAGATCGGCGAAGTCAGCAAAGACGTCTCCGCTGCCCTTGGTTTGCCCAAAGCTGACGGCGCAATGGTCAGTGGTGTTGAGCAAGATGCTCCTGCCGACAAGGCTGGCATTTTGGCTGGCGACGTGATTACCAGCTTTAACGGTAAGCCAATCAGCAAATTCTCTGATTTGCCACGCCTGGTCGGTGAGGTCAAGCCTGGTACGTCTGCGCCGATAGAGGTCTGGCGCAAGGGTAAGGTCGTCAAGCTCAAAGTCACAGTGGGTGAGATGAAAACTGATCCTAAGGCTGTCGCCAAGGCAGAAGAAGCCAAACCCGCTGAGGCCACCACGACAGTGCTTGGCATGGGTGTGGTGCCAGTCGAGGCGGATGTCCAGACTAAATTGCGTATTAAAGGTGGTGTTCAGGTCACTTCAGTCGAAGGCCCTGCCAGTTCGGCAGGGATCGCCGAGGGCGACATCATCCTGGCTGCTAACGACACGGATATCACCAGTCCAGAGCAATTTGCCAAGTTTGTAGCCGGTCTGGATAAAACCCGTCCGGTTGGCTTGATGCTGCGTCGGGGCGATCAAACCCAGTGGGTCGCGGTTAAGCCCACAAAATAAGACAAGACCGGCTAGAATAGCGGTTTGCCGCAAAAGGGGCGCACGGCGCCCCTTTTGCTTGTTGGCTCACTTCTTAGGCTCTATGCAGCACATTCGCAATTTCTCCATCATTGCCCATATTGATCATGGCAAATCAACGCTCGCAGACCGGCTGATTCAGCGCTGTGGGGGGTTGGCTGCCCGTGAGATGTCCGCTCAGGTTCTGGATTCGATGGATATCGAACGTGAACGTGGCATCACGATCAAGGCGCAGACTGCCGCCCTGCACTATAAAGCGCTTGACGGCAATATTTACAACCTGAATCTGATCGATACTCCCGGACACGTCGACTTTTCCTACGAGGTCAGTCGTTCGTTGTCGGCCTGCGAAGGCGCGTTGCTGGTGGTCGATGCTTCCCAGGGCGTTGAGGCGCAGACGGTTGCTAACTGCTACACGGCGATTGAGCTGGGTGTCGAGGTCGTACCCATCCTGAACAAAATGGATTTGCCCCAGGCAGATCCAGAGAGTGCGCGTGCAGAAGTTGAAGACGTCATTGGGATCGATGCGACAGATGCTATTTTGGCGAGTGCCAAAACGGGCATGGGCATTGATGAGATCCTGGAGGCGGTGGTTGCACGTATCCCTGCGCCTAAAGGCGATCCAACAGCGCCGTTACAGGCCTTGATTGTTGACTCCTGGTTTGATAATTACGTCGGTGTCGTGATGCTGGTGCGTATTATCAATGGCGTGCTCAAGCCCAAAGACCGCATTAGTTTTATGGCTACCGGTGCAATGCACTTATGCGAGCAGACCGGAGTGTTTACACCAAAGTCCGTGCCGCGTCCGCACTTGTCTGCAGGTGAGGTGGGCTTTGTCACAGCTGGCATTAAAGAGCTCAAAGACGCAAAGGTCGGTGACACCATTACGCTCACCGCCAAACCAGCGACCGAGGCATTGCCGGGTTTTAAAGAAGTAAAGCCCCAGGTCTTTGCAGGTCTCTATCCGGTTGAGAGCAGTGAGTACGATCAGCTGCGTGATTCGCTCGAAAAGCTCAAGCTCAATGACTCGGCACTGATGTTCGAGCCTGAGGTCTCTCAGGCGCTGGGTTTTGGATTCCGTTGCGGATTCCTCGGTTTGCTGCACATGGAAATCGTGCAGGAGCGTCTCGAACGCGAGTTTGATATGGACATTATCACCACGGCACCTTCGGTGGTCTACGAAGTTGTGCTGCGTGATAACGAGGTCATCCATATTGAAAGCCCTTCGCGCATGCCAGAAGTAGGTAAGTTTATCGAGGTGCGTGAGCCGATCGTCAACGTGACGCTGTTCATGCCCCAGGAGTACGTCGGGCCTGTGATGACCCTGTGCACCACCAAGCGTGGGGTGCAGCTGGACATGACTTATCACGGTCGTCAGGTGCATCTGCATTATGAAATTCCGCTTGCTGAGATCGTGCTGGACTTCTTTGATAAGTTGAAATCCGTATCACGCGGCTATGCCTCGATGGATTATGAATTTAAAGAGTATCGGGCCGCCGATGTGGTTAAGGTTGATCTGCTGATCAACACCGATAAGGTCGATGCGTTATCGACAATCTGTCACCGATCCAATGCACGCTATCGGGCACGTGATGTCGTATCAAAGATGCGTGAACTGATTCCCCGGCAGATGTATGACGTCGCGATTCAGGCGGCGATCGGTGCCGAGATTATTGCCCGGGAAAACGTCAAAGCTTTGCGTAAAAACGTGCTGGCCAAGTGCTACGGTGGTGATATCAGCCGTAAGAAAAAACTGCTTGAAAAACAGAAAGCCGGTAAAAAACGCATGAAACAAGTCGGTAGTGTTGAGATCCCGCAAGAAGCCTTCCTGGCGATCTTGCAGGTCGATAGCTAATCCGAATTTAATCGTCAACAGGTTGAGCTGATGAGCTGGAATTTCGCATTAATTTTATTTGTGTTGCTAATCGTGACAGGCATCGTCTGGACGCTTGATCGCTTTTCACTTCGTGCAAAGCGCCGTCAAAAAGTCGAGGATGCGCTTGCTCTGGCCCGTCCAAGCTGGTCCGCCTTGCCACCCGCTGAGGTGCAGGCGCGCGAAGAGCAAATCCGTGCTGAACTTGGCCGCATGCCGTGGTGGGTTGAGTATGGCGTGAGCTTTTTTCCCGTCATTTTATTTGTCTTTGTATTGCGTTCATTCATTGTTGAACCTTTTCGTATCCCCTCTGGTTCGATGTTGCCGACTTTGCAATCCGGTGATTTGATTCTGGTGAACAAGTTCACCTATGGTTTGCGTCTGCCTGTGATTGATACCAAAGTTATTCCAGTCGGATCACCCCAGCGCGGTGATGTGATGGTGTTCCGTTACCCCTTGGATCCCTCGGTTGATTACATCAAACGTGTTGTGGGCCTACCAGGAGATGAGGTGGCCTATCTGGATAAAAAGCTCTTTATCAATGGTAAAGAGGTCCCTCGCAAGCGAGATGGTGAGTATTTTGAGCCGGATCGTGTGGCGTATACCGCACAGTTTACAGAGCAACTGGGTGATGTCTCGCACGAAATCCTGCTTGATGAGCGAGGATCGCAGAATTTAGCACCAATTTCGAACTTTCCGTATCGTGATAAATGTGAATACCTCCGTAATGGCATCCGATGCACCGTGCCGGCGGGTGTTTACTTTATGATGGGTGACAACCGCGACAATAGCCTTGATAGCCGTTACTGGGGATTTGTCCCAGAAGCCAACATCGTAGGACGTGCCTTTTTCATCTGGATGAATTTCGGCAGCCTGGGTCGCATTGGTCCTTTCCATTGATTGCGCTTATTTATTAATGTCACTTGCCGTACTAGAAACCTCTCTCGAATATAAATTTTCTAAGCCTGCTCTGCTGGAGCAGGCCCTGACCCATCGCAGCCATGGCGCGCGTCACAACGAACGCCTTGAGTTTCTGGGTGACTCGGTACTCAACGTTGCGGTCGCAGCCTTGCTGTTCAATCATTACGGCACGCTCGACGAGGGCGATCTGTCCCGTGTGCGTGCCAATCTGGTGAAACAATCCTCACTTGCCGATATTGCCCAAAAACTCGATCTCTCGCGCTTTTTGCGTTTGGGTGAGGGGGAGCTCAAGAGCGGAGGTTTTCGGCGCCCTTCGATCCTTGCAGATACCTTTGAGGCTATTCTGGCCGCTGTCTATCTGGATGGCGGCTTTATTGAGGCGCAAGCACTGATTGAACGGCTCTACATCCCGATCCTTGAGAGCGTTGATCCCTTAACGCTGGGCAAGGATGCCAAGACTTTGTTGCAGGAGTTCCTGCAGAGTCGCAAGCTCGCGCTGCCAATCTATAACGTTGTCGCCACCACTGGAGCTGCGCATAGTCAGCAGTTTGAGGTGGAGTGCTGCATTCCTACCCTTGATATCAAAGTCACCGCACCTGGCTCAAGCCGTCGTGCGGCAGAGCAGTCGGCTGCAAAGCTGGCGCTCGAGGGAGCTGAGGCGGCCAGCCCAGCTCCCCTTAAAAAGCGTTCAACCCGGGCGCGCAAAACGGCACAACTTACGCTGCCGGTTGCGGTTGCCCAGGAGCTTAAATGACAGAAACAGCACATCGCTGTGGTTACATCGCAGTCGTCGGTCGTCCGAACGTGGGCAAGTCCACTCTGACCAATGCACTGATTGGTTCAAAAATCACTATCGTTTCGCGTAAAGCGCAAACCACACGTCACCGTATTCAAGGCGTGCTGACGCGTGAGCACGAGCAATTTGTATTTGTTGACACGCCCGGATTCCAGACGCGTCATGGCGGTGCCATGAACGTCATGATGAATCGCGTGGTGACGCAGACGCTGGCGGATGTGGATGTCGTGTTGTTTGTAGTTGAGGCAGGTAAGTGGTCGCCTGGTGACGCCAAGCTGCTGACCCTGCTGCATAATCCAGAAAAAACCATTCTGGTGATCAGCAAGATCGACCAGATTAAAAATCGGGACGCGCTCTATCCCTTTGTGGCCAAGATCGCCTCGCTGTATAACTTCAGCGCGATTGTGCCAGTGAGTGCGAATAAAAAGCACCAGCTCGATCAGTTGCTTGATGAGGTTGCAAAACGCCTGCCTGAAAACGAAGCTTTTTTCGAGCCTGATACGCTGACTGATCGCTCAATGCGTTTTATCGCAGCCGAGTTGATTCGTGAAAAAATCTTCCGTCTGGTGGGTGATGAGTTGCCTTACGGTAGTACGGTCACGATTGAGCAGTGGGACGAGACGGATAAAGGTGTGAGCATTGCAGCCTGCGTCATCGTTGAACGCGAGAGCCATCGCCCGATGTTGCTGGGTGTTGGTGGCACGCACATGAAACGTATTGCTTCCGAGGCACGCCAGGATATGGCCAAGCTCTTGGATAAACCGGTTCACCTTGAGGTGTATATCAAGGTGCGCAAGGGCTGGGCGGATAAAGCCGCAAGCCTGCGCGATTTGGGTTATGAGTAAACGCGTATTACGCATACTTGATACGCCGGGCTACGTATTACATACAACGGCCTGGCGTGAAACTTCCCTCGTTGTTCAAATATTTTCCAGAGATCACGGCTGGGTCAGCATGGTGGCCAAAGGAGCCAAGCGACCCCACTCCGTGTTGAGACCCGCGCTGTCCGTGTTTCAACCCCTATTGCTGTCCTGGACAGGAGCGGGGGAGGTTAAAACACTCATCCGTGCCGAATGTGCCGGCGTGCACGCACTGCCTGGTTCAGCCATGATGTCCTGCTGGTACATGAATGAACTGTTGTTTCGTTTACTACCGCACGAGGACGCTCACCCTGCGTTATTTGACGCGTATGTGATCGCGATGCAGCGCCTGGCTGCGGGCGATTCTGCTGCGGGTGCTTTGCGCAGATTTGAATGGATTTTGTTGCAAGAGACGGGATATGGTCTGGATGCGGAAGAGCCGGATTTTGACGATCCACAGATCGAACCTGATCTGCGCGTGAAACTGCGCGCGAGGCTTTCCGAGCATTTAGCTGGCAAGCCCCTGGCCACTCGTCAGGTTCTGATATCGTTGCAGCGTTATCAGGCGCCAAAATAAAATCACGAAATTATTTTCTATTTAGCAGCAAGTCGTAAATAGGTTCTTGTTTCAGAACGGCTGGTAAAAAGGTGCAGATCACACTGGAAATGAGTAAGGGAATCATTAATTCCACTTTGCCACTCATTTCGACCACCAGCAAAATACCTGTTAAAGGCGACCTGACGACAACCGTAAAAAATGCTCCCATCCCCACGAGTGCAAATGAGATGAGGTCGAGCTGGCCTAAGTGAGTAACGGCGAGTATGGGATTGATCAGGAGTACAAAAATGACGCCTAAACCTGACCCCATGAGGAGCAGGGGAGTGAATAAACCGCCAGGCACTCCCGTCATATAGCTCATTGGACCTAGAAAAAAACGCACTGCGAGCATCAATGCGAGCGGTAGCAAAAAAGATTGCTTGCTTAAAATTTGCTCAACTTGTGGTCCACCTCCACCAGCCCATTCAGGAAAGAAATAGGCAAGCAGACCAACACCTGCGCCAATAATCATGGCTTTAACGACCGGGGAAGTTTGGTGAAAAGAGTCTCCAATATATAACGCACCGATCACCTTTTTGCTATATAGCACGCCCATCAAGCTGATCAAGACCGAAAGTAATACATAGAAACATAGGCTGAGCCCGTTGTCGGGCAAAAGATCACCCACGACAAACTCGACTGAGTTTCCAAAATAACTCCGAAAAACAATCATTCCGGTACAAACTGCGGTTAAAGAAACCATCAGTCTTTTAATCGAAACTTTTTTAGCGATTTCTTCTACTGAAAAGGCAATGCCAGCGAGCGGCGCATTAAAAGCAACCGATAATCCAGCTCCTGCGACGGCTGTATATAACAATGATTGTTCAATCGTTTTGAGGCGAAACAGCTTTCCACACTCTGATCCGATCACTGCGGCCATTTGAACGGTTGGACCTTCTTTGCCCAAAGCCATTCCGGAACTAATCGATAGCAAGCCGCCAACAAACTTAATGGGCAAAGCTCTGAATCTGCTTGGCGTCGCACCTTGTTGCATGACGGCCTCTACGTGCTGGATGCCACTGCCAATCGTGGACGGTTCCAGTTTGACTAAAAATCGGGCGAAGCCTACGCATACGCTAGCGATTAAAGCGGTCACAACAAAGCCAGGGATCAGCCAATTGCCATCGGTCTGGTGAAGATAACCAACAAACATAACCATCTTGCTGCCAATTATGTTCAATAGATTGCGAAAGGCGCCGCCTACCAGACCGACTAGTGCACCTGCGATAGCCGCGACGATAAGTAGTCTGAACAGATCAAAGGCAGAGTCGGCGGGCTCATTTGTTTGCAGCACTGTCATTGATAACCTTTTGTCGCAAAGACATTTGCTTATGTAAATTTACCAAATAAAAATTAAGCTGTTTGGCGATGAGAGAACAGGTCTTGAGGTGTTGCCCAATCATTCACTAACGAATTTACTTAGCAGGATTGGTCGCCCACAACTAAATCAAAGCTAAAACTCGAACCCTCTCCTTCGGCGCTTGTAACAACCAGGTTGCTACCCATTACCTTCAGTAATTGGACGCAAATCGTTAAACCTAAGCCTGCTCCACCAAAACGACGGGTACTGGAGTTATCTGCCTGAGTAAAAGGTTCCAGAATTAGTTTTTGAGTTTCTGGTGATATTCCCATCCCCGTGTCTTTGACGCTAAAGCGTAGAACAGTGTTCGAATTTTCCATTTCCTGCAAACTTACAGAGAAAGTGATGGCGCCTTTTTCAGTAAACTTAATTGCATTATCAATCAGGTTATTAATAACCTGACCAATGCGAAATGAGTCACCCATCAGTGGGGTAGTTTGGTCTACTTTGCTTAAGCAGATCAAGTCCAAGCCTTTGGTTTTAGCGGATTTCTCAAAAAGGAATTGAACGTTGTAAAAGAGGTCTTGAAGCTGGAAGGAGGTATTTTCTAATACAATTTTTCCGGATTCTAGCTTAGAAAAGTCAGTTATATTATTCAAAATAGTCAATAAAGACTTGGCGGATGATTCGATGCCAACCAGGTAATTTTCCATTTGCGGACTTAGGGTTTGGTTTAATGCTAAGGTTGTTAGTCCAATAATCCCGTTCATGGGCGTGCGAATCTCATGAGATATATTGCTCATAAACTGAGCCTTGACCTTTAGGGCAAACTCGGCAACTCCTTTAGCAATCACCAATTCAGCAGCACGCTTCGCTTTTTCCTCGTTGGCTATGCCCAGCTCCGCTACCCGCTTAGCCTTCTCTTCATTCTGAAAGGCGAGCTCTATGTTGGCAATCACTAATTCAGCAGCACGCTTCGCTTTTTCTATGTTGGCTATGCCCAGCTCCGCTACCCGTTTAGCTTTCTCTTCATTCTGAAAGGCAAGCTCTTTGTTAGCAATGACTAGCGCCTGTTGCGTTTTTTGTTGACTCGTAATATCCCGAATAATCTTGTATGCCCCCACAACTTTACCGTTTGGATCAAAGATCGGGGAGACAGTAGCCGAAACAACAATGCGACGACCACCCTTACAGATGCGTTCAGTCTCAAAATGACTAACGCGCTCACCACGTAGAAGCTTATATAAAATCAAACCCTCTTCATGGATGCGATCAAGGGGAAGTAAGAATTCAGTCGACTTGCCAAGGGCTTCTTCTTCGGCATAGCCAAAGATCTCCACGGCGGCTGGGTTCCAGCTGGTGATCACCCCGTGAAGATCTTTACCAATAATGGCGTCATGAGAGCCAGCAACGATAGCTGCCAGTCTTTCCGTAGCCTCTTGCCCACGGGTATACATTTTGTAATTGCCCCCCTCCGTCTAAATAAACACTATGCCGTCAATACCGCACGGCCCGTTACTTTGCCTTCGCGCAACGATGTCAGTACCTTGTCCGCATCAGCAAGCGGATGTTTGTGAACAGGGATCGGTGTGATCTTGCCAGACTTGACCAGCTCCATCAGCTCGTGCATTTCTTGGAGCGAACCGGTGTAGCTGCCCAGGATCTGCAAGGCTTTCATCGGAATGAACGCGATCGGCCAGGGAGCCGCCCCACCAAACAAACCAACGATCACGAGCTTGCCACCCTTGATGAGTACATCAAAAGCAAGGCCTGTCGTAGACGGGGCGCCGACCAGATCGATGACGGCTTGGAGCATCTTGCCACCATTGGCTTTGATGATCTGTTGTGCCGCATCAGGTGCCGCACCGTCGATGGCTGCGAGTGCACCGGCGTCGAGCGCGGCCTGGCGTTTTGCTGGGTCGATATCCACGACGATTGCACCTGCGCCACCCTGAGCGTTGACCAGTGCCAGGCACATGAGGCCCAGACCGCCCGCACCCATGATGACAACGGGATGTTTCTGAAAGGTCTTGGCACCGACTTTATTCAAGGCGCTGTAAGTCGTGATGCCTGAGCAAGCATAGGGAGCGATTTCTGCTGGGTCCAGATCGCCGATATCCAACAGGTATTTAGCGTCAGGCACGAGGAGATGGTCGGCATAGCCGCCGTCACGATGCACACCCAGGTATTGAGGCGCTGCACAGTGGTTGTCGAGATGGTCTTCCACACAGGCTGGGCATTTGCCGCAACCAATCCAGGGATAGACCAGATAATTTTTACCTAATGTGACGCCTTTCGCCTCGGGACCCATGGCGACTGCAGTGCCTGCGGTCTCATGCCCCATGGTCATGGGCAGCTTGATGCCACGGTCTTTCAGCGAGAGCGTGCGACCATTGCCCAGATCGTAGCCACCTTCCCAGAAATGGAGATCGCTGTGACACACGCCGGCGGCGCGGACTTCAACCAGAACCTCTTTGCCGGTTGGCGTTGGCGTGGGTTGTTCGACGAGTTTGAGTGCAGATTTGAAATCAACAACGCAATAGCATTTCATGTGTATGTGCTCCAAGTAGTTTTTTAAGTGTTTTTCTAATTACATCACCAGTTCGATCAGGCGTGGTCCTTTTTCTTTTGCAGCCACTTTTAATTCTTTAGCGAGACCTTCCAGTGTGGTTACTTGCACGCCTGGCACGCCATGGCCTTTAGCGATCGAAACAAAGTCCAGGTAAGGGCCATCCAGATCCAGCATGCGTGCTGCACTGATTCCAGGCGCTGGGCCACCCATGTTGGCGAGCTCGCCGCGCAGGATTTTATAGGTACGGTTGGCACAGATCACGACTGTCACATCGAGTTGCTCGCGTGCCATGGTCCAAAGCGATTGAATGGTGTACATGGAGCTGCCGTCACCAATGACGGCGACAACTTTACGATCCGGGCAGGCGATGGCGGCACCGACGGCTGCGGGCAAACCAAACCCGATTGAGCCGCCTGTGATGTCGATTTGATCGTGTGGAGCTGCCTGGGGCAAGAATTTGCCGAACTGGCGGCCCGAGGTGACTGCTTCGTCGATCATGATGCCGTTCTCCGGCATGCATGCGGCAATCACAATCCCCAGGTTGTCGGCCGTGGCGGCGCCTGTTGGCAGGTCTGTAATGATTGGACTGCTCGACAGCTGGGCAGGAGCGGTATTCTGCGCACCGAGCGCATCCACAAGCGCCTGGAGTGTGGCTTCGATATCGTGGGTGAGTGTGGCCAGCTGATGCACTTCGCAATCGGGTTGCTTGATCATGCGTGGTTTGTCTGGATAGGCAAAGAATGCCACCGGATTCGCGCTACCGATCAGCACCAGATGTTTGGTGTCTTTCAGCATTTCTACAGCGCCCAGCACGGGGAAGGGGAGCGCGTCGACATTGACACGACCGCGGCCGCGTTCCATGCGAGGATTGCGTGGCTCGGACGCCAACTTGCAGCCCGTGAACGCAGCGATCTTGCCTGCCAGCAGGGTTGATTTGGCACGCAATGCAGCACCGCCAAGCAGCAGGGTGGTTTGTGCGGCAACGCTGCGATTGGAGAGCAACTTTGCCATCGCGACGATCGACTCTGCGAGTGGCGCCGCAGCAGTTTGTGCGGGGGCGGTTGAATAATGACCAGGATCGGAGGCTTCCCAGGCACAGTTGGCGGGGAGCACCAGCGTGGCGATCCGTCCAGGCGTGCTGCGTGCCTGAGAGATGGCCTCTGCCGTATCCAAAGGTGCTGCGGTCGCTGACATGGTCGTCTTGACCCAGTTTGACATGGGACGCGCGACGGCCTCAACATCGGAATTCAGTGGTGCATTGTTGTGAATGTGGTCTAGCGCATGCTGCCCGACGATGTTCACAATGCCTGAATAAGCGCGTTTAGCGTTATGCAGGTTAGCCAGACCGTTGCCCAACCCCGGACCGAGGTGCAACAGGGTCGCTGCAGGCTTTTCGGCCATCCGGTAGTAGCCGTCAGCCGCACCGGTAACAACGCCTTCAAACAAACCCAGTACGCAGCGCATCTTGGGTGCGCGGTCCAGCGCGGATACAAAGTGCATCTCTGAAGTGCCTGGGTTAGCAAAACATACATCAACATCACCTGCGAGCAGGGTGTGGACCATTGCTTCTGAACCGTTCATTTAGATAGCTCCTGTTTTAGTTTTCATGGTTTCGCGTGCGATCACAACTTGCTGGATTTCGGTCGCACCTTCATAAATACGTAATGCTCTGATTTCACGATACAACATTTCCATCGGATGGCCTTGTTTTACCCCCAAACCACCATGGAGTTGCACGCAACGATCAATAATGCGTTGTGCGGATTCTGTGCCAAACATTTTTGCCATGGCGGCGGATCGGGTGGTGCGTTTTTGCAGGATGTCGCGTTCCCAGGCTGCGCGGTAGACCAGCAGGGTGGCGGCATCGATCTCGGTACACATGTCACCGATGGCTGCCTGGGTGATTTGCAGATCACCCAACGTGCCTCCAAACATCTGGCGGTTTACGCAGCGGTCTATGCCCATATCGAGTGCGGCTTCGGCAAAACCAAGTGCTGCGGCGCCCACTGAGGCCCGGAATACGTCGAGGTTTTGCATCGCGACCTTAAAGCCTTTGCCAGGCTCTCCCAGACGTTGCGACACAGGGATCTCACAGTCGGTGAAGGTCAGCGTACCAATTGGATGGGGCGCGCAGAGATTAAAACGATCCGTGACTTGCAGGCCAGGCGTGTTGGCATCAACCACAAAGGCGGTTACGCCATCTACCTCATCATTTTCAGTACGGGCGAACACCGTATAAAAATCCGCAATGTCGGCATTGGAAATCCAGGTTTTCACGCCATTGATCCGGTAGCCGTCTTTGGTGCGTGTGGCGCGTGTCGTCATCGCTGCCGCATCCGAGCCTGCGTTGGGCTCCGATAACGCAAAGGCTGCCAGCATTTTTCCAGAGGCGACATGCGGTAAATATTTTTGTTTTAAATGCTCTGAGCCAAACAAGGAGATCGGGCCGCTACCTAATCCTTGCAGCACAAAAGCAAAGTCGGCTAGGCCATCGTAATAACCCAGGGTCTGGCGCAGCAGGCAAAGGCTGCGCGAATCCAGGCCGGGTAATACACCGCCGTACTCTGCGGGTACGCAATAACGCAGCCAGCCTGCATCGCCCAGCATTTTCACGAGCTCCTGACAGCGCTTGTCGACGCTGCCTTCGTGAATGCGGCTGTGCAAATTCGCACGCGACCAGGTGTGCAGATCTTCGTGCAACTGACGATGTGCATCATCAAAAAAAGGTAACAACATTGAATCGGGATTAAACATGTCAATGATCCTTATGTATTCAGCAAATCAAATTTCATTTGTACGTAGCGTGTAGGAATTTCGAGTCGCGCAAAGTAAATCACGCGATCTTTGATGCAGGCAAATCTTCTGATTTCGGCAACGGGTGCCGACAAAGGCAGATGCAGCGCTTCGGCTGAGTCTGCGCCGGCTTCGATAATAGTCAGTAGCTGACCCGCATGCGTTAACTCTTTGCCATGCAGTTCATCCAGGATGGGCGCAACGGTGGCATTGCGAAAGCGTGCGGGCTGTTGTCGATAAATTTCGCGATCGAGATAGACCTCTGTATAGCAAAATGGGCCCGAAGATGTTGTGTGGATACGCCTGAGGTATTGGAAACTACCCTCCTTGCTATAAGGGCAATCCATACCGAGAGATGCCGGCAGGGGCATGTCAGCATTGGCCTCCATAATGGTCGTGGTGCCCAGTGCGCTGGAGAGTGCCACCGTCTCAGCCCAGTTCTTGGGCAATGTGAGCTTGAATGTTTCGGGTAATTCGGCATTGACGTAGGTGCCTGAGCCGCGCGAACGGTGAATCAGCCCCTCGCGCTCGAGAATGCCAAAAGCTTGTCTGACCGTTGCGCGTGAGACGCCTAAGGTCTCGACCAGCGATTCAAGTGGAGGGACTTGCTCGCTGGGCGGCCAGATCCCGCGCTGGATATTGCGACGAAAGATTGTCGCCACTTGCAAATAAAGTGGCTGAGGGCTGCGTGAGTAGAGCAAACCGGCGGAGGGGTTCATGCGTGTTCAGCCACAAGCTTGTCGGCCATCTCTCTCATTTTGTTTTTCTGGATTTTCACTGCGTTCGCGCTTTCTATGGAAGGAAAGGCGGTGAGGACCTCAAACCGGACCGGTACTTTAAAGGCCGCCATGCGTCGCTTGCACTCTGCTGCCCAGCCCTGCGGGTCGGCTGTGGCGCCGTCTTGCAAAATGACAAATGCGACAGGTAGTATTTTGGTTGCCAAGGTCGCGCCAACCACCTGACAGGCTTTAATGCCAGGCAGGGTTTCAATCGCTTGCTCGATTTCGATGGGGTTGACCAGAAATCCAGACAAACGCATCGAATCACCCATGCGCGCCTGAAACACAAATTGTCTGTCACTGACGGTGTAGCCTAGATCGCCCGTTTTAAAGTACCCATCTGCCGAAATCGCCTTTGCAGTGGCCTCTGGGTTATCCAGATATCCGTGCATACGACTCGGTGAGTTGATTTCAATCTCCCCCGACTCACCATGTGCGAGGATTGCGCCTGTCTCGGGGTCAGAGACTCGCACGCGCGCCTCAGGGTGAATCAGTCGGCCACCCGCCATGTAGCGCACACTGATATCGCCTTCTGAGGCTTGTGTAGGTTGTGCGGCAACCAGTGCTTGCAATTCGCTTGAGCCATATAAACCGGTCAAGGGCAAACTGTTGCGCTCGGCCTGCTCCAGCAGGTTGGTAATCGCGGGTGAAAAATTCGCAAAGCCAAACAGCTTGCAGCTCTCGAAGTCTTTCGGGGAGTCTGCTGCCTCCAGCACTTTGAGGATCGACTCGTTGTTTGCATAGGTGTGTGAAACCTGATGGCGTCGAATTTGTTCGAGTGTGCTTTGGGTGTCGGTGACAGGTTCGCAGACCACTGTGCTGCCGGTCACCAGACCGCCGAGCAGTGTGCAAAATCCAAAGGCGCCACAAAAAGGGGCGCTTGCAAAAATACGACTCGTCTCGTCATAGCCATAGGCGGCTTTCATTGCGTCGCCATGTGCAAGCAAACTCAAATGGTCGTGCAGCACAAATTTTGGCAGTGAAGTTGTGCCTGAGGTTGTGAAGCACAGCACGCCTGCATTGCCGTATGGTTCAGGAGCCTGACAAGGAGAATTTAATAACGACTCAAAAGCGTGCACTGACTGTCCGCGTGCAGCGATCGCCGCAATGGCTGGACTTTGGCTGTCGCCAAGTGTGATCACACCGCGCAGTCGCTCCATGACGCCCGCATCCACATCGGCCAGGATGTCAGCAAAGGCGATCCCTTTAAAATCAGGCCACATCACGAGCCAATCCGCACGACCCCGACCGATGATATCGGCCACCTCTTTGCTGCGAAATCGCGTGTTGACAGCAAGTACTGTCGCACCCAGATGCGCGCAAGCAAGGAACGTCTCGACCCACTCCAGACAATTAGGTAACCAGATCGCGACCCGGTCGCCCGCCTTGATCCCCAGTTTTGCCAGATTGCCTGCCAATTGACGCGACTGCGCATTGAGTTGACTGAATGTTGTGCTGACGTGGCGGTCGATCAGAGCAGGGTGTTGGGCGTGGGAGATTGCGAGACTCGCCATACGCTCGGCAAAAAATCTTGGCTGGATCGTCATAAAAAATTCCGTAAAACAGAGTGCTATCAGAGTGGTTATGCACAGTTGCGGTGTGCTATTGTTTAATTCAGAATATCACTATAGTACTAATTTACGTACTTTATAAGAAAAACCAAACGGTTCATGCATGTACGCCGTCAGGAGAGCAAATGAAACAAAGACGCTTTATATTGAACGCGCTGCTTGCCTCTGCAGCGATAGCCAGTGCTGCACTACCAGCGACCCGTGCTCTGGCACAGGATTTTCCAACACGTCCACTCACTCTCGTCGTGCCATACCCTGCCGCAGGTGCCGCAGACATTTTTGGACGCTCCATCGCGCAAGCGATGGAGGAGTCTCTCAAGCAAACCGTCGTCGTTGAAAATAAACCTGGCGCGGGTGGCAACGTGGGCATGACTTATGTTGCGCGAAGCAAACCAGATGGTTACACCATCGGTCTGGGCACAATTGGTACGCAAAGCATTAATCAGTTTATTTATCCCGAGATGCAGTTCGATCCCGAGCGCGATCTGATTCCGATCGCGCTTGTTTCAACAACCCCAAACGTCCTGGTTGTTTCGGCGACCTCACCCTGGAAAAATCTTGGTGATGTCATCAAGGCGGCCAAGGAGTCCAAAGATAAAAAACTGACCTATGGCACGCCTGGTATTGGGTCTTCGCCCCACCTGACGGGCGCCTATTTCGAAGCAATGGCCGGTGTAGAGTTGTTGCACGTGCCATTTAAAGGCGTGTCTGCCTCAATGCCTGCTTTGATCGGTGGCCAGATTGACTTGTTGTTTGACAATTTGTCGGGCTCGATCAATCAGATCAAGGATGGTTCCCGGGTGCGCGGGATTGCGGTGACTTCGGCACAGCGTAGTCCTCTGGCACCTGAACTATCAACTTTTGCAGAGTCTGGTGTGCCAGGTTTTGATGTGACGGCCTGGTTTGCGATTTATGTGGCCAAGGGAACACCTCAGCCGATCGTCGATAAGCTGATCGCAGCCGCGCGCGCAGGATTAAAAACAGAGAAGGTTGCGCAAGCCTATATCAAACTCGCCGCTGTTCCAGGTAATTTATTTGGACCGGACTTAGGTGCATTTGAAAAGTCAGAGCGCCAGAAATGGGGCAAACTCGTTAAAGACAGAGGGATACAAGCACAATGAAAGGCGCAACCGCATTAGTCACTGGGGGCAGTCGCGGCATTGGCCGTGCTGTGGTGCAACGTTTGCTGGCTGATGGCTACGAGGTTATCAACTTTAGCCGCACCGCACCAAAAGAAATCCTGCCAGGCGAGATTTTTGAATCCGTTGATCTTGGTAACGCTAAACGGACCCGCGAAGCCGCGATGGACTGGGCTGCCAAGAAAGATATTCTGAATCTGGTCAATAACGCTGGCATGATTCATGTCGGTAAGATCGAAGACATCACGCTTGAGCAAATCGATGACATGGTGGCACTCAACATGGTGGCACCACTATTGCTATTACAGGCTGTGTTGCCTGCGATGCGTGCGCAAAAGTTTGGTCGGGTCGTTAATATCGGCAGTCGCGCTGGCTTGGGTAAATCGGGCCGTACTGGGTACGGTGGCACCAAAGCAGGTCTGGCCGGCATGACACGGACCTGGGCGCTTGAGACCGCGACGCAGGGCATTACCGTCAATGCGATTGCGCCAGGCCCGATTGAGACGGAGTTGTTTACCGCATCGAATCATCCTGATGCACCCCAGACCATCAAAATCCGCGAATCGATTCCGGTTGGCCGTTTTGGTACGCCTGACGAGGTTGCGCACGCGGTCTGCATGTTTATGGACAAGCGCGCGGGATTTATCACGGGCCAATTGCTTTATGTGTGCGGCGGCATGTCGGTCGGTCTGACCGGTTAAGTCAATCAGGGGTGTCGGATGTTGAATCAATTTGCTGTGTTTAAACGCTTGCCCGTCTGGAGCGTGCGTGGGGTGTTGTTTTGCCTTGGACTGGGCGTGGCGCACGTCACGCAAGCTCAGTCCAATCCAGCCGCGCCAGCACCGGCTGTGCAGACCGCAGCAGATTACCCTAACAAACCGATCACCATGGTCGTGCCCTTTGGGCCGGGCACGCTGACAGATATCCTGGCTCGAATTCTGGCAAGTAAGTTAGCCGAAAGTCTTGGCCAGTCGGTGATCGCTGAAAATAAAGCGGGCGCGGATGGAAATATCGGTGCCAATTTTCTGCTGGCTGCCAAACCCGATGGCTATACCTTGATGGTTGGGGCTACAAGCATCGGGGCGATTAATGTCACGCTACATAAAAATACTAAATACGATCCTCAACGGGATTTTGTTGCGATTACCAATATCGCCACCGTCACGAATGTCCTGGTGATTGGTCCGCAGGTGCCTGCAAAAAACTTACCCGAACTTTTAGCGCTGCTTAAAAAACAAGGTATGACTTTTGGTTCGAGTGGTGCGGGTGGCAGTATGCATTTGTCCGGAGAAATGTTTAAAAAAATGGCTCAGGCCGACATGATCCATGTGCCCTATAAAAGCAGCCCTGCCGTCGTCAACGATGTGATTGGTGGGCGTGTGGACATGATGTTTTGCAATCTGCCCATTTGTTTGCCCTTGATTCGCTCAGGCAAACTCACTGCGCTGGGTGTGACTTCCGTTGAGCGCTCGACACTTTTACCTGACGTGCCAAGCATCTCCGAGGGCGGACTCAAGGGGTATGAGGTAGAAGGCTGGTTTGGACTCTATGCACCGCGCGCGACACCTGCGGCGATTGTGGACAAGCTGAACAAAGCCGCGGTTAAGGTGTTGCAGGATCCTGATATCAAGAGTCAATTGCTCTCGCAAGGCGCAGTGACGGTGGGCGATTCGCAAGAACATTTCGATTTATTTACCCGCGATGAGCGTGCGAAATGGGCAAAGATTATTCAAGAGGCTGGCATCGAGCTTGAATAGGAAAACTGAACTAACCCATACCGCCTTTGCCACCTTGCTGCTGGTGGGGCTGGTCATGGGGGCGAATCATGTCGCGGCGCGTGTCGCGTTTAACCATGGCGTGGATGTGGCGACAGCGGTTACGGTACGTAGCGGTGTCACGGCGGTTGTGGTGTCAATACTGATTCTTGTCATGAATGTGCCGGTTCGGTTAACGCGCCAGCACATTAGGATTTTGCCTGTCATCGGTATGCTGATGGCGATCCAGAGTGTGAGTATTTATTCCTCGGTGGTCAGACTCCCTGTTTCGCTGGCTTTGCTGGCTTTTAATACCTATCCTTTATGGATCGCATTATGGGCGCGTCTGTTGTATGGACAGCGGCCTGAGCCGCAGGTGTTGCGCGCGATGCCCGTATTGTTGTTTGGTCTTGCGCTCGCGCTGGATGTGTTTGGCGCGACCTCCGGGCTTGGCGTGAAAGGGCAGTGGGGTGCGATCGGCGTGGGCGTCGCCTTTGCACTGACAGCGGGAGCGACGTTCGGTCTGGCGATGGTGCTTACCCAACAGAAAGCCGCTGATCTTGATGGGCGCGTACGGACGGCCGCGACGATGTGGATGATCGGTATTCTTGCCATGGTAGGGACCAAGCTGACGGGTGATTTTCACTGGCCCAATGCTGCTGCGGGATGGTGGGGCTTGGCCGCATTGTCAGTTTTGTATGGCACAGGTTTTACTATTATGTTTACCGTTTTGCCACGCCTGGGCGTGGTGGGTAACTCCGCCATCATGAATGTCGAGCCCATTTTTGCATTGATTCTGGCCTGGTTGATTCTGGGGCAGTCAATCGCCTGGGTGCAAGTGCTGGGCGCCTGCATCGTGGTTGGAACAGTCATCAAAATAGGTTTAAGAAAACAATCCAAATGAATACTGCATCATGCGCATCACGATGAACATTACGCCTCCTTTTGAACCCGGTGAAAAAGTTCAGCACGTCAAGACCGGTGGCTTTTATCAGATTGTTTGTGAAGCAAAAATCGAAGCCACACTCGAAGACGCCTATGTTTATCAGGCGCTTCGTAATATGACGTTCTGGATCAGACCCAAGGCAGAAATGCTCGATGGCAGGTTTGTGCGCGCGTCATGACGCGCATTTGATTGCATGGCAAACGCTCAGTTCACAGACTGGATCATGTTGCGCACCACCGGGTAAATTTGTGTCTCCCAGCGTTTACCGTTAAAGACACCGTAATGTCCGACGCCTGCTTGCAGATGGTGCGATTTTTTGTAAGCGGGCAAGCCCGAGCATAGATCTTGCGCGGCAAGGGTTTGACCAATGCCACAAATATCATCTCGCTCGCCTTCTACTGTCAGCAAGAAGGGGCGTTTAATCGCTCTCAGATTGAGCTTTTGTCCCTGATAGGTCAGTGTGCCTTTTGCCAGCGCATACTCTTGAAACACGTGCTTAATCGTTTCAAGATAAAAATCAGCTGACAAATCCATAATCGCGAAATACTCTTCGTAAAAATCCCGAATTGCATTAGCTTTCTGGTGCTCGCCATCAAGGCGGTTAGTGTAAAGATTTTTGAA
>CAINDJ010000218.1 GCA_903847325.1 uncultured beta proteobacterium
CCTGAATTTGCGTGCCGTTTACCAATACTGCATGCGGCAGGGACAAGCGGTTTTTAGAACCCCAGACCTGTCCGGTTTGCGACGTATCGACTGCGGCGAGTGTTTCCTGCAGGATTTTTATCCATTCAAGTTTTTGCCCGTAAAGACTGCAACCGATCGAGTCAAGAATCAGTAGTTTTATTCGGCCAATGACCTCAGCCGGAATCTGTTCATACTCCAGCCCGCTGACAAAATTAGCTATCCCGCGGGTATAGGGATTATCTCGTGACTCGTGGCTCATTCAGGACTCCATTTTTTATACATATACAATCGTATACAAATGGATTCAAGATGGCAAATGATAAAAATGAACCCTTTGCTTGGACCATTCACAGACAATACCAAGCGTAAACCCGAACATGAAACTTCTCGACTCCGGGAAGTTTCAAAGTAAAAATAGTCTCAATAAAAAATCATTTCTATAAGAGACAAAATGAAAACCACCTTTGTCACATTCACCCTGGCCGGTTTAATCCTGGCTCAAACTGGCTTCGCACAAGCAGAATCTGTCACGCTGAACAGCACACAGCAAACGGGTCAGCGCCTGTATGCCCAAGCCTGCGGGGTCTGTCACCTGCAGGCCAGCATGGGTGCTAAAACTTATGGGCCGATGCTCAACAAAGCATCAGCAGCGGGCAATGACGAGGTGATGCGTGTCTTTATTAATAATGGGGCCGAACATATGCCCGGCTTTCAGTATTTTCTCAAACCGGACGAAGTTGACGCGATCATAAGCTACATCAGAACAATCCCGGTGCCCGCTCAACCGGTTGCGACCTCACTGCCAAAGGGAAAATAATATGAAAACTCATCACGCAGCGCGCCTGGCTTTGATTGCCTGCCTTGTTTTGAATGGACCAAGTTTCGCCGCAGATAAAATCCTGCACGGCACCATCACAGCGCAGGATGGCAAAGCACTGGAAGGCGTTACCGTCTCAGCCAAACTCGAGGGCTCAACCAAAACCGTCAGTGTCTATACCGATCAGTCTGGTGAGTTTTATTTTCCCGCGATGCAGGAGGGCTCCTATAAAGTCTGGGCTCAGGCACTTGGTTTTAATCGAACAGACGCAAGTCTTGATACAGCAAAAAATACTACGCAGGATTTAAAGCTGACGACCATAGCTGACGCTGAAGCACGCTTTCGCCAACTACCAAGTGAAATGATGGTAGCGGCCTTACCAGGTGAGTCTGTCCATGATGCACGCATGAAAAGTGTTTTTATGAACAATTGCGCGGGCTGTCACTCGCCTTCTTATCTACTGCAATTCAAATTCGACGAAGCAGGCTGGAACAAGATCATCAACCTGATGAAAACTGTTCCTGTGACGGGTGTCTACCCTGGCTCGCAAGATAAAGCGAACCAGATGCTTGAGCACCACCAAAAAGAATTCGCGCAATATCTGGCCAATGCCAGAGGCCCGGGCGCCTCCACCATGAAAGTCACGGAGCGGCCAAGGCCTTCAGGCGAGTCCGCACGTGCAGTGTGGACGCTCTATGACCTGCCTATCAATCCGGACTCAGGGATTGGCACCAAATACAATCCAAACGATGGCACCAACTGGGCTTTGGGCACTACCTCCAAAATTGGCGAACTGCCACATGATGGAGCCTTGGGTCTGGATGGCACCATCTATTTCACCTCTATTACGGCTAATCGTGATGTTTCGATCGGCAAGGTTGATAGAAAAACCGGTGCAGTCAGTTTTATTAAAACCGAAGCAAAGAACGGCATGGCTGCTGGCTCTCACGGTCTGGCACGCGATGCAGCGGGCGATCTCTGGTTTGATATTAATCCAGGACGTCGCGCGCTTGGAAAGCTGGATACCAAAACCGACAAGATCACTGTTTATCAGACTCCTGAAACCATGGCTCCTGTTGGCGGTGCGGTCACCGTTGATGTCGACAATAAAGGCATGGTGTGGGCCTCAACCCCACAAGGTGTCGTGCGCTTCGATCCGAAAACAGAAAAATTTACTGAATTCAAATCTACCATTCCCGATCCAAACCCACGTGGCTCGGGGCAAACCTATGGCGTCGCAGGTGATCGCGATGGCAATGGCTGGTGGGCTCAAATGGCGATGGATACTGTCTATCATGCTGATGCGCTAAGTGGAGTCGTCACACCGATCAAGATTCCCGACGTGCAGACTCCACCAATCCCGGACGCTGACCGTAAATTTTATGAATCCATGAGTGATTTAGGATTTAACGCACCGATGCCCTGGTCCGCAGGACCACGCCGGATGGGAACAGATAAAAATGGAGATGTGCTGTGGGTCGGCAATTCTTGGGGTGCATCGCTTGCCCGCATCGATACCAAAACTAAACAAGTAGAGATTGTTCCTTTTCCCGATAAAACCATGCAAGGCTATCACGCGACCATAGATGACCAGCACAATGTCTGGGCGAACTTGTGGACCTCTGACCGCTTGACTAAATACAATCCTCAGGAAAAATCCTGGACGATTTTCGATTTACCCGTTAGGGGTACAGAGATCAGGCATATCGCTCATCTAGATACGCCTAAAGGCCCCGAAATTGTGATGCCAGTCTATCGGACTAGCCAGATGGGGGTACTGACTGTGCGCAGTGAAAAAGAAATGGCCGAAACAAAAAGCTCGGCGCAATGACCTCGGGAAAGGTCCAATACGCGGAGCTTTTTGAGTCTGATTAAACCGCAGGCGTGCGGATCAAATAATCAAAGGCACTCAGCGCAGCCTTGGCACCCTCACCCGCAGCAATCACGATCTGCTTGAACGGTACTGTCGTGCAATCACCCGCAGCAAAGACACCCGGTATATTCGTGTGACCTTTGGCATCAACAACAATCTCGCCAAACTTGGTTAACTCGATTGTTTCCTTGAGAAACTCGGTGTTAGGGACCAGACCGATTTGAACGAACACGCCTGCGAGCTCGACATGATGGATTTGACCCGTCGCGCGATCTTTAAAGCTGATGCCATTCACAACACTGCCATCGCCCGTGATTTCGGTTGTCTGCGCATTCATATGCACGGTCACATTGGGCAAACTATTAAGCTTATTTACTAATACCGCGTCCGCTTTGAGTTGATCAGCAAATTCAATCACTGTGACGTGTTCAACGATACCAGCCAAATCAATCGCAGCTTCGATACCGGAGTTACCACCGCCAATCACCGCGGTACGCTTGCCTTTAAACAAAGGACCATCGCAATGCGGGCAGTAGGCAACACCTTTGTTTTTGTATTGCTGCTCACCCGGGACATTGACATTTCTCCAGCGCGCGCCTGTGGATAAAATCACCGTACGCGCTTTGAGCGTGCCGCCGTTTTCCATCTGCACTTGCACAAGACCGCCTGCAACTGAAGCAGGAATCACTTTCGCCGCACGCTGCAGATTCATGATATCGACGCCGTAGTGGCGTACCTGCTCCTCAAGGGCAGCCGCAAACTTGGGGCCGTTCGTTTCAAGCACGGAGATATAGTTTTCAATCGCCATTGTGTCATTTGTCTGGCCACCAAAACGCTCTGCAGCCACACCGACCCGAATGCCCTTACGTGCAGCATAGACAGCGGCCGCAGCACCCGCAGGTCCACCACCCACAATCAATACGTCAAAATCATCTTTCGCATTGAGCTTGGCAGCGTCTCGTGCACCTGCATTGACATCAAGTTTGGCGACGATCTCTTCGACTCCCATACGACCTGAGCCAAACACCTCACCGTTGAGGAAAACCATCGGCACAGCCATGATTTCGCGGTCTGTCACTTCTTTCTGAAAAGCGCCGCCCTCGATCACAACAGTCTTGATCTTGGGGTTAAAAATCGCCATCAGCGACAACGCCTGCACAACATCAGGGCAGTTGTGGCAGGTCAGCGACATGTAGACCTCAAAATTAAAGTCACCGTCCAGCGCTTTAATCGAGTCGAGCACATCTTGCTCTACTTTCGGTGGATGTCCGCCTGTCCACAACAAAGCAAGAACCAGCGAAGTGAACTCATGCCCAAGAGGTAAGCCTGCAAATCGCACACCGGTTGACTCTGTTTCGCGCGCGACGACAAAGGAAGGCTTGCGGCTGTCATCACCCGAAGTGTCGAGTGTGACTTTGTCAGATAAACCCACGATTGTTTCGAGCAAGCTACGCATTTCGACACCTGTCTCGCTGTCATCGAGTGACGCTATCAGGCGGATTGGCTGGCGCAACATGCCAAGGTAGGTCTGCAACTGTGATTTAAGGGTGTCGTCTAGCATTATGTTTCTCCTGGATGAAGGCGAAGTTATCCTTGACCATGCCGGATAGGCCGCGGTCAAATGTATTTGAAAAAGTTAAGGGGATCCGGTGTTGAGAGTAAGGCACAGAGCAACACTACTTTGCCAGATGCCTTAACCTCAACGCCCTGAAAATCAGGGCATCGAATCAGGATTTAGATCTTACCGACCAGATCCAGTGATGGAGTCAAGGTCTTAGCGCCTTCGTTCCACTTAGCTGGGCAAACTTCACCTGGGTGAGCAGCGGTGTACTGAGCGGCTTTGAGTTTACGTACTGTTTCTTTGACGTCACGCGCGATTTCGTTTGAGTGGATTTCGAGCGTTTTGATCATCAAGTCAGGATTGACGATGAATGTGCCGCGCAGTGCCAGACCTTCTTCAGGAATGTGCACGCCAAACGCGTTGGTCAAAGCATGGGTTGGATCGCCAACCAATGGGAATTTAGCCTTGCCCACTGCTGGTGATGTCTCATGCCAGACTTTGTGTGAAAAATGGGTATCGGTCGTGATGATGTAAACCTCAGCGCCCATCTTCTGGAATTCAGCATAGTGCTCAGCTGCGTCTTCGATTTCGGTTGGGCAGTTGAATGTGAACGCTGCTGGCATGAAAATCAGAACCGACCACTTGCCTTTCAGGCTGGCTTCGGTGACTTCGATGAATTTGCCATTGTGGAAAGCTTGCGCTTTAAAAGGCTGAACTTGTGTGTTGATCAGTGACATAACGTTTCCTTTAGAGGGGGTTATAAGAAAAAACAATCGAATCAGCAGATTCGTTAGGCTCTATCATAATCGTCCTGAGCAATTATGCTAATTGTTTGTTTTAATCACAACGATTGCCTAAACCTATCTCAGACTCAAAGCGATTAAATTACACAATATCCTCAGGCCATTACCCCGCAGAATCTTCAAAAGCATCGCTTGGTGCCCCCCAGCTCATATATCCGCCATCTACAGGCAAGGTCACACCCGTTATAAATGATGCCTGATCTGAGGCTAAAAACAACATTGCATCTGCGATATGGCCTGGAGAACCGAAGCGCCCCATTGGTGTCCGACGCTCGACAACAGACTTATCCAGGCGCCCCTTGTCGATCAGCGCCTGCGTCAAGGGCGTCAAAATATAGCCTGGTGCGATCGCGTTCACACGAATACCTGCTGCCGCCCACTCACAACCCAGCGTTCGTGTCAGCATTCAAGGCAGGTGGCGACATCCACCGGCAGACGGCATCTGTGATATTCGGCGTTCCGCTTGATGCGGTTTCCTCTGAGATGCGCGCGCGCGCCAAGACCATCAACTTCGCAACGATCTACGGGCAGGGAGCACATTCGCTATCCCGTCAACTCAAGATCGAACACACTGAAGCAAGGGCGTTTATTGACACCTATTTCGAGCGATTTGCCGGCGTGCGAGCCTTTCTTGACGACACCGTGGCGCAAGCCAAACAGCGCGGCTATGTCGAGACCATCTTCCACCGTCGTCGCTACATTCCGGAGTTGCAAGATCGC
>CAINDJ010000219.1 GCA_903847325.1 uncultured beta proteobacterium
ATCTGATCCGTCATCGGGACGGCCAACGTGTGAAATAAAGCGAGACACCTCGGGATATTCCAGAATTTTGCTGCGCACAAGACGCTCAACTTCTTTGGTGTTTTCTAAAGACGAGGAGGTCGGTAACGTGATGCTCAGCCAAATATTTCCCTCATCGAGCTTAGGCATGAATTCACTGCCCAGTTGTGTCGACAGTCCAAAAGCGATCACGACAGGGATCGAAGAAATAATTAATGCCTTGCGAGCATGTTTAATTGCCAGCATCACCAGCGACCGATAGCGCTCCTGGATATTGTCTAACCAGGGTTTGTGCTTTTCAACTAAAGGTCGCCACTGCACAACATAGGCGAGCAGGGTGGGTAACAAGGTGAACGTAAGGATCACTGCGCCGATCAGGGCGAAGGTCAGAGTGAGTGCAACCGGTGTAAATATTTTGCCTTCGACACGCTGGAAGGTAAAAATAGGCACAAAAGCCAGGATGATGATTGCCTTGGAAAACAGCACCGGACGAGACATGTCAGTCAGCGTGCGGTGTAATGCGTGCATGCGTCCCGAGACAGCACCATGGGTTTTTCCATCAACCGGTGCGTTGACCATCAGACGAACCATCAGCGCCTCGACAATCACCACGGCACTATCGATAATGATGCCAAAGTCTACTGCACCCAGGGAGATCAGATTCGCTGAAACACCAAGCGAATTCATGAGGATAAAGGCGAATAACAGTGCAAGAGGAATCACGGCGGCAACCACAAGTGCGGCGATCCAGCTGGACAAAAATACTACTAGCACAGCAAACACAAGCAGCGCACCGACAATCAGGTTGTGAACGACCGTTTGCACTGTATGGGACACGAGTTCTGTTCGGTCATAGATTGGCTCGATCGTCACGCCTGCAGGCAGTTTTGGCGCGAGCTCAGCAATCCTCGCTTTGAGCGCAGCATTGATTTTTGACGGATTGCCACCCTTTGTCATCGACACGATGCCTTCGATAATACTGTCCTGTTTATCGACTGCGACAATACCAAAGCGAGGACGCTCGGATTCTGTGACGGTTGCGACATCTCCCACCGTAATCGACTGCCCCTGACGCGCAGCGATCACAACCTTGCGGATATCATCCAGACTAGAAAACAAGCCGGCAGAGCGAACGACGAGCGATGCATCGCCGTGTTTGATCAAACCTCCACCCGCACTACTATTTCCGTTGTTAACCGCTTGACTCAACTGATTCAGGGTGATCTGGTATTTACGCAAAGCAAGGGGATCAATTTCAATATGAAATTCTTTAATCGCCCCACCAAAACTGACAATATCCGCAACGCCTGGCGTCATGCGCAGGGCGGGCCGAATCGTCCAGTCCTGCAACGTACGTACTTCTGTATCCGTCAAGCCTGGCGCTTTGATCTGATAGCGATAGACTTCGCCCACCGCCGTCGACAGGGGTGCGAGCTGGGGTTGCACGCCCGCAGGTAGCACAACCGTGGATAGCTTTTCCATCGCCTGCTGGCGTGCAAAATAATTGTCTGTGCCTTCGGCAAAAGTCAGAGTGACAATCGACAGACCGGTCATCGTAACGGATCGCACGTTGGTCAGTCCAGGGATACCAGCGACTTCACGCTCGATCGGTAATGTGACCGTACGCTCCATATCCTCAGGCGGTTGGCCTGGTAATTGCGAAATGACCCGTACCTGTACGTCCTGCACATCAGGAAAGGCTTCAATAGGTAAATTAGATAAAGCGTAACCACCAAAGCCAATCAGTACGGCGACCATAACCAGTACGAACATGCGCTGCGTCAGCGCGAACACAATCATTCTGTTGATCATTATTTATCGCCAGCGCGTGAGAGCATTTCTGCATCGAGCAGGAGTGCGCCTTTAGTGACAACCTTTTCATCACCTTTCAGGCCATCGCCGACGTAACTGAAATCAATACCACGTTTAATTAGCTTGATGGGGCGCAGAGTAAATTCGCCAGGGCTTGTTTCAACAAATACGTAAGAGTAAATACCGCGGATCATGATGCCTTCATTCGGCACACGTACACCTTGTCCGCTGTTTTGAAGGATTGACGCACGTACAAACATCTCGGGTAGCAGTTTTCCTGCGTTGTTGTCGATCCGGGCCAGCACGTTTGCACGGCGGGTATTCGGGTTAATCACCTGACCGAGCTGAATGATTTTCGCGCTGAACCGATCTTCAGGATAGGCATCACTCAGCAAGGCCACATCGCTGCCCAATTTAACGAGTCCGAGCAATGTTTCTGGCAAATCAATCGTTAACCATAAGCTCTTTGGATTGGTTACAACAAAAAGCGGTGAAGCCATATTTGGGCTCACTTCGAGTGCTGGCGTTGCATTACGCTCTGTGACAACACCATTCATGGGACTCGCCAGGGTCACGCGCTGCCCTTTGATGTTCAGGTCATGCGGATTAATGTTTTTTAATCGTTGCTCGGCACGCGCGGTCTCGGCTTGCGCTTGCGCGTAGTCTGCTTGCACAGCTTCCCAATCACGGGTTGAGATCGCTTCGCCAGGAACCAGGTCTTTTGCACGCTTGACCGCGAGTTGCTTGCGCTTCTCATCAGCACGCGCTTTGTTTAAATCAGCGTAGGCTGTGCCAAAGTCTGGAGAATCAATCACAGCAAGAGCCTGACCTGCCTTGACGACATCACCAGGCGCGGCTTTGAGTTCAACAATCCTGCCCGAAAAACTCACACCGATTCTCGCCGTGACATCCTCATCGTACGCGATGCGGGCACTGAGCTGATCCGCGATCGGGACGGGGCTCAAAGGGATGCGTTGCGACTGAATCATGGAGAGCTGAGAAGCGCCCGGGGTGTAGCGGATCGTTCCGGAGGCGATGACCTCTGGCGTAGCAATAACCGTTGTACTTTCAACGGTCGCGATATGTTTTTTAGGCTTGAATATCAGCCAGGCAAGTAGAAGAACCGTCAAAATTAAAAGCGATACACCGAGTGCTTTCTTTTGTTTGATACTGAGTTTGTTAAAGTATTGCATTCGATCTCGATTTGAACC
>CAINDJ010000220.1 GCA_903847325.1 uncultured beta proteobacterium
AGCGTTGCTAAAAATCTTGCTATGGGTGTTGGCAAGTATCGGTAAATAAAATTGACCTGGATGTGGCGGCTGCGTCTGACGCAAGCCGCCGCACCAATAAATACTACCGGCATCAGGCAGTAGACTGCGAGTTCTTCTGTCCATGCAACTGAGTCATTCAACACGTATCGCGTGAAAAACTGGATGCAGACCAGTGCCGTCATAATCCAGAAAAAGACTAAACAAATCCAGTCTTCAATCGAATATCCGGAAAGATCGACCTGTTGATGATCTGCCTGGGCAAAGCTCGCGACGATTTCACTCGCGCTCACAGTGTGAGGTCCGGTATGCGAGGCTGCCGGCCCCTGGCCGGCAATTTGCGACTCAGGATAAGACATCGTTATTTAACTGCCTGAATGCGATCCCAGTCGGCTTTCTGGTATCCGTATTGCTCGAAAGGTACTTTCTGCAATACCGTGTCGCGGAATTCATTTTTATCGACCGTGACAACGTTAATGCCTTTTGATTTAAATACATCGACCAGCTCTTTTTCGCGCGCAGCAACTTCTTTAGAGGCTTTCGCAGCAGCTTCTTGTGTAACTTCGACAAACATCTTTCTGTCGGCTTCACTCATTTTTTTCCAAACACCTCCGGCGATAATAGTGTTCAGATGGTCAACGATGTGACCTGTCAGCACAATGTTTTTTTGTACTTCATAAAACTTTTTGGCTTCGATCGTGGGGAGTGGGTTTTCCTGAGCTTCTACTGTGCCGTTTTGAAGTGCAAGGTAGACTTCTGCGAAAGCGATGGGCGAAGTATTCGCGCCGCATGCGCGAGGCATGGCCAGATATGCAGGTACGTCTGGTACGCGCATCTTCAGACCTTTCATGTCCGCGCATTTCGCGATCGGCTTGTTGCTGGTGGTCTGGCGCACGCCATAATACGTCGTGGCAGTAATCGTGTTGCCGCTTTTTTGCTCGTACCCTGCATTGAGCTCTTTATAAATATCGCTCTTGGTATAGGCGAGCAGGTGATCCACATCACGGAATGTGTAGGGGTAGTAGGTCACACCAATGCGAGGAAATGCTTTGGCAGCAAAGCTCGAGCCTGAAATAATCATGTCAACAGTGCCGAGAGACAAGCCCTGATTGATATCGTTTTCCTTGCCCAGTTGTGAGGAGGGATATACATCAATCTCATAGCGTCCATTCGAGCGTTTTTTAATTTCTTCCGCTGCCCAGACAGATGACGTGTGAAATGGTTCGGCTGGCTCGTAGACATGTGCCCATTTAAGTTTGATTGGTGCTGTCTGCGCTAATGCGCTGCCTGCCATGCCTGCAGAAGTCAGCAGTAGTGCAAGCAGCGTAGCCTTGAGTGGTTTGTTTATCATGCGATGTCTCCTTGAATATTTTTATATGTAGGTGCGAGTGGGTGTAATTAAATTGAGTGGTTCATTTATTCATTCATAGTGAGTTGTACTTTTGTGCTGCGTTGACGATCGAGAGCCAGATCAAAAGCATCCTGGGATCGTGTCAATGGAAACTGTGCGCTGATCAGAGGTCTGACATCTGCGCGTCGCGTGCGAATCGCATCAATCGCCCAGTCAAAAGCCTCGTGCGCACGCAATGCACCGACATAGTCGAGTTCGCGCGACATAATCTGATTAACAGGGAATGTCATGTCAGGAGGGAGCGTGCCGACCTGTACGATGCGTCCGCCACGTCTGGCTGCTGTTAGACAGGTGAGCACTGCTGCCGGATTCCCGGCTGCTTCGATACAGGTGTCTGCGATGTCTGCAAGCTCAGTCGCTGGTATCAAATCGACCCGGATACATAAATCTGCACCGACTTCTTTCGCGATGGAAAGAGCGCGATCCTGAATGTCGCAAACAATGATTTTTGCGGCACCGGCTATCCGTGCTGCCATGACACTCATGCAACCAATTGTGCCACCACCCGTGATGAGTACTGTTTTTCCAAGTACAGAACCTGCCCGGAGTATGGCATGCAGTCCGATTGACAGAGGCTCAGCGCAGGCTATTTCACCCAAGGTGATTTCTGGCTCATGGATGGCGGTGAGTTGCTGTTCACCGACCGTAAAGTGTTCACGAAATAATCCTGGTAGATGCGGAAAAATTGCAGCACTACCCAGAAACACCATTTGATTACAAAGATTGCCACGACCTTCGCGACAGTAATTGCAAGTGCCGCAAGGATGTGAAGGGTTTACTGCGACTTTATCGCCAATTTTTATGCGCGTGACGCCCGTTCCAATGGCTTCTACAACGCCAGAAGCTTCGTGACCCGGTACAAATGGCGCGCGGATAGCAAAAATGCCAGCACGTCCATGCTGGTAATAATGCAGGTCCGAGCCGCATATGCCTGCGGCACCGAGGCGCACACGCACTTCGTGTGCTTCAGGTTTTGGAATCTCGTAGTCTGTTATTCGCAGGTCCAGAGGACCAAACAGCGTACACGCAATACTCATTGTTTTCACCGCTAATATAAAAATTGGTCTGACCAATTTGCATACTAAATCCAGATTGTCGGTGAAGGGTATTGGGGACTACCCTGTAAAAATCCTTAATTTCCTATGATCTAAAAAGAATTGTTCAGCCATAAAAATAGGCAGCTATAAGCTGCCTATTTTTGACTAACTCGCACGACAAAGAATTATTTCTTAGTTTCCACTTGTGTAAGTGGTACATCAGAAACAAGCTCAGCCGCTTTGGGTTCACGGCCCAGTTTGACCTGAGCGACAACCTGGGTGGCGAAAGCCTGTGCAATACCAGGCTTGCTTTCAACCCACTGCAAACCAGCTGATTGTACAATCGCGTGCAACGAGGCTGTATCGGCAGGTGTCGCAGCCACTAAGGGTGTCGCGGCGACTGGTGCTGCTAAAACCGGTGCAGGCGCTGCAGCGATAGGAGCAGGTGCTGCAACAGCAGGTGCCTGTTGAACGGCTGGGGTCTGCACCACAGGAGCAGGTGCTGCAACAACGGGTGCCTCTTGAGCGACTGGAGTCTCAACCACAGGAGCAGCTACAGGAGTAACCACAGGAGCAACCACAGGAGCAACCACAGGAGCAACCACAGGAGCAGCTACCACGGGCGCAATCTCAGCGACAGGTGAGTAGGTCGGTGTCACGTGCGCAACAAACGCCGGTGCAGCTGCTGGTGTCACTGTGCTGGCGATGCCAGGCTCTACATAGGCGACCGGGGCGCCAGACAACGCAGCGCTTGAGGTGTGCTCAAAGCCTTGATCGTCAAGCTGACCATCCTGCGAATCGACCGTTGAGCCTTCGTCCTGACCACGACGGCCACGACGACTGCGACGGCGACGGCGCTTACGCTCTGGATCGGCCTGATCCTGATCGTCTTCAGCCAGACCTTGTGCATCCAGACCGGCTTGCAGATTGGCTTGATCGTCATTCTGGGCGGGTGCGGGTGGGCGCGGTGTACGGGGAGGACGCTGTTCGGTCGCAGCCTGAGCAGGCGTTGCATCCTGATCGGTTACCTGTGAAGCATCGGCTTGTGCGTTTTCAGTCGACTCGTCACGGCGATTACGACCACGACCACGACGGCCACGGCCACCGTTGCGGCTGTCATCGCTGCCAGCTTCAGTGTTCGCTTCTGGGCGCGCAGCGATTGCCGTGCGGTCCTCATCACGCGCTACACGTGGTGGACGACGGTTTTCTTGCTCGGTCGATGCTTCGCCTGAACCATTTTTCGCCTCTGAGCGGTTGTCTGGACGACGACCACGCTGGTTGCGATGACCGTTACCGCGGTTGCCTTGTCCATGACGGGGGCGGTCGCGTGTTTCGGTTTTCTTGGGTTCTTCTTTTGTTTCTTCGGAGCCACCACCCGTCAGCCAGCCGATCAGGCGTTTGAACAGGCCAGGTTTAGCTGGGCCGTTATCCGCAGATTTTGCCGGTGTTGACGAAACCGGAGCAGGTTGCGAAGGCGTAATGCCTTTAACCAGTGCCTCAGGTTTGGTTTTGACTTCTTGCTCTTTAGGCGCCCAGCTCATGTCAGTCGATGGTGCATCCACTAACTCAAAGCTGGTTTTGACGTCCTCCAGGCGTGGATCATCATGGCGCAGGCGCTCGATATGATGATGTGGTGTCTCTAAGTGACGGTTGGGGATCAGGATGAGGTTGACTTTCAAACGTGATTCGATCTTGGTGATGTCGGCACGCTTTTCGTTCAATAGGAAAGTCTCTACATCCACAGGCACTTGAGCGTGCACGGCGGCTGTGTTTTCTTTCATGGCTTCTTCTTGCAGCAGACGCAAGACTTGCAGCGCACTGGATTCCGCATCACGAATCACGCCTGTGCCGTTGCAACGCGGGCAGGTGATGTGTGAGCCTTCGTTAAGCGCTGGACGCAGACGCTGTCGCGAGAGCTCCATCAGACCAAAGCGTGAAATCTTACCCATCTGAACGCGTGCACGGTCAAAGTGCAGAGCGTCACGCAGACGGTTTTCAACCGAACGCTGGTTTTTGGTGTCTTCCATGTCGATAAAATCGATCACGATCAGACCGCCCAAGTCACGCAAACGCAGTTGGCGCGCGACTTCGTCGGCAGCCTCCTGGTTGGTGCGCAGGGCTGTTTCTTCGATATCTGCACCGCGTGTTGCACGCGCAGAGTTGACGTCGACGGCAACCAGTGCCTCGGTGTGGTCAATGACCACTGAGCCGCCAGAAGGCAGATCTACCGTACGTGAGTAAGCGGTTTCGATCTGGTGTTCGATCTGGAAACGCGAAAACAGTGGCACGTCATCACGGTAACGTTTGACGCGCGACACGTTATCCGGCATCACGACACTCATAAACGCCATCGCCTGATCGGCAATGTCGTCGGTATCGATCAGAATCTCACCGATGTCGGGTGAAAAATAGTCACGGATCGCACGGATCACCAGGCTGGATTCCAGATAAATCAGGATCGGCGCTGGATTGTCTTTGGCTGCACCGTCAATTGCTGTCCAGAGCTGCATCAGATAGGACATGTCCCAGGACAGCTCTTCGACGTTACGACCGATACCGGCCGTACGCGCGATGATGCTCATGCCTGCAGGGATGTGCAGCTGGTCCATGGTCTCACGTAGTTCCTGACGCTCTTCGCCCTCAACACGGCGCGATACACCGCCGCCACGTGGGTTGTTCGGCATCAGAACCAGATAGCGGCCTGCCAGAGAGATAAAGGTGGTGAGGGCTGCGCCCTTGTTGCCACGCTCTTCTTTTTCGACCTGAACGATGAGTTCCTGACCTTCGCGCAGGGCATCCTGGATGCGTGCGGTACGGACGTCGACACCTTCTTTAAAGTAGGTGCGGGCGATTTCTTTGAAAGGCAAAAAGCCGTGACGCTCTTCGCCGTAGTTGACAAAGCAGGCCTCGAGACCTGGTTCGATGCGGGTGATGACGCCTTTGTAGATGTTGCCTTTGCGTTGTTCACGGCCGGCAATTTCAATATCCAGATCGATCAGTTTTTGACCGTCGACGATGGCGACGCGTAGTTCCTCTTGGTGCGTTGCATTAAATAGCATGCGCTTCATGGGATGTTTCTCCATTTAAATGGCACGTCGAAATCGACGCGCAGCCGCGGGTACGCTGGCTGCGAAACACTGAAGCAGGCAAGAGGATCTGCGCGCACTTCGCGCGCAGTGAAGGTCTTTAGACCGGCACGGCGCGCCAATCGGCGCGTGGTTCATTCAGCAGGAAAGACAGAGTCAGGATCACAGTAGTAGTGGATGACAAAAAAGTGCTGAGAACATCAGGCGAATCATACTCAGGCGCCTGGTGCAGGAAAAAACGGTTTCAAGCTCATGCTTCAGTATCGCGTGCGGAAAAGAGAGGGTGCATCCAAGTGCGTGGGCGTAACGTAAAAACGTCGCAACGACACACTGTCAGAGCATCCCGGCCTAACCGGCGACCAGTGACCCAGAGGGGGAAGAAAGCAAGCGGTACAATACAAATCCGCGATCCAGACGGAGACGCGATAACAAATGCATCTCGACGCCAGAGGGCTTTCTAAACCCTTTCAGGCTTCGCGGATTATATGCCGCTTTTAGCCATGCGCAAAGATTCCTCAGTTTTGAAGCCTAAATCAACCGTTCTTAAGCCTAAATCACTCCGCGGCAGTTCCCCGGATGCTTTGCGGGGTACTTCCCGAGGCATAGCTGCACATACCTTCCCGGTTCTGGTCCAGCCCCCACGCCCCGCACCTGTCGTGCGCATGGTTGAGGTCACCGAAGACAACGACGGTCAGCGTCTGGATAATTTCCTGATGGGGCTGTGCAAAGGTGTGCCCAAAAGCCATATCTATAAAGCAGTGCGTGGCGGTGAGGTGCGTATTAATAAAGGCAGAGTTCAGCCTGATTCCCGGGTGAGTACGGGGGACATGGTCCGCGTCCCGCCGATGCGCTTGCCTGAGCCCGATCAAAAGCGCCCGGCTCCTAAAATCGAATACCCGATTGTTTTCGAAGACGAAGGACTGCTGGTCATCGACAAGCCCGCGGGAGTCGCGGTCCATGGTGGCAGTGGCGTGTCTTTTGGCGTGATCGAGTCGCTCAGGGCCTCTCGACCTGACGCTAAATTCCTCGAACTCGCTCACCGGCTTGATCGTGATACCTCGGGTTTATTGCTGATCGCAAAAAAACGTAATGTTTTGCTTAGCCTGCACGAAATGTTCCGGACGAGTGGCGGTCGTAAGCATTACTTTGCGTTGGTTGAGGGTGACTGGGTCAATGATCGCCAGCACATCCGCTTTGCCCTATCCAAATGGACAACACAGTCCGGCGAGCGACGCGTCAAAGTGGATCCGGATGGGCAATTGGCGCACACTATTGTTTCTGGTAAAAAGCGATATAAAGGCTATAGCCTGGTGGATGCAGAATTAAAAACAGGGCGCACGCATCAGATTCGGGTGCATTTAGCCTCAAGTGGATTTCCCATTGTGGGTGACGATAAGTATGGTCGCGACGAAACGCGCGCTTATTTCAGTCAATTGGGATTCTCAAGAATGTTTTTACATGCGCACCGACTCGAAATGCCGCACCCTCTGACCAAAGAACCCATGATCCTCGAGGCGCCTTTGCCGCCCGTATGCGAAGGCATCCTCAAAAAGCTTGAGTCTTTATGAGCCAATATTCTGTTGTGATTTTCGATTGGGATGGAACCCTGATGGATTCCACCCACAGCATCGTCTCGGCGATACAGGGTGCCTGTCGTGATCTGGAGTTACGCGTACCCACCCCAGCCGAGGCGAGTTGGGTGATCGGCTTGTCTCTCGAGCCTGCACTGCGACGCGCAGTTCCTGATCTGACCAAGTCCATGGAGCCTCTCTTTCTAGAGCGCTATCGTTATCATTATCTGTCGCGTGATACCCAGCTCAAGTTATTTGATGGTGTGCCCGAGATGCTCAGTGACCTGAGTGCTGCAGGTGCCACGCTTGCCGTGGCGACCGGTAAAAGCCGGGTTGGTCTGAACCGCGCCCTGACCGCCACCTCGTTGCATCAGCAGTTTGCGGCATCGCGCACTGCGGACGAGACGTTTGGCAAACCCCATCCTGGCATGTTGCTCGAGCTGATGGACGAGTTAATGGTCGAGCCTGCAGAGGTCATCATGGTGGGTGATACATCCCACGATCTGAATATGGCGAATAACGCAGGTGTTCATGGCCTGGGCGTCACCTACGGTGCCCACCCCCATGACGAACTAATCGCCTGTGCGCCACAACGCGTTGTTCATGGTGTGCCTGAGCTGCGCGGCTGGTTGCTTGAGCGGATTAAAAAGTCCGGTAAAGAATCCGTTTTGTCTTTATGATGAGCTTTTCCCTTGACGCAGGCTCATCATGTCCAACTACAGATACCCACGCCCTGATGCTTCAGAGATCACACCTGAAACCGTATGGCAGAGTCGCCGTGACTGGATGAAATCAGCGGGACTGGCCGCAGCGGGTACCGCTATGGCCGGGCTCAGCGGTTTACCTGCAATGAGCTTTGCTGCCGCAGCAAAGACCTCCGCTGGCGCACTTGCTCCATTACCCGGGATACCCTCTAAAGAATATGTGCTGATGGAGCCAGTGACCCCATTTAAGGACGCAAGCTCGTACAACAATTTTTATGAATTCGGCATGGATAAGGCCGATCCTGAGCGCAACGCTCATACTTTACGAACCTCTCCCTGGAGCGTGCGAATCGAAGGCGAGGTCGTCGCACCCAAGACCTTTGATCTGGATGCGTTGCGCAAGCTCGCACCGCTCGAAGAGCGTGTGTACCGGATGCGTTGTGTCGAGGGCTGGTCGATGGTGATCCCCTGGGTCGGATACTCCTTGTCCGCGTTACTTAAACAAGTCCAGCCCACGGGTAATGCCAAATATGTCGAATTCATCTCCGACGTACAAGAAAAAAATATGCCTGGTCTGTATTCGCGCTCGATTGACTGGCCGTATGTCGAAGGGTTGCGTCTGGATGAGGCGATGCATCCACTGACCCTGCTCACGATGGGCATGTATGGCCGTGTGCTGCCTAATCAGAATGGCGCACCGGTGAGACTTGTTGTGCCATGGAAATATGGATTCAAATCCGCCAAATCGATTGTGGCGATTCGGTTTGTTGAAAAACAGCCCTCCAGTAGCTGGATGAAATCTATTCCCAGCGAGTATGGTTTTTATTCGAACGTGAATCCGGAGGTGTCACATCCCCGCTGGAGTCAGGCAACAGAGCGTCGTATCGGAGAGGATGGCTTGTTCGCACCTAAACGTAAGACACTCATGTTTAACGGCTACGGCAACGAGGTCGCCTCGCTTTATCAGGGCATGGATTTGCGCAAAAACTTTTGAGTCTGCGCGTGAAAACTTTTTCTGTTCAGGCGTTTGATCGTGCCAGGTTGCTGCTGTTTGTGGCGGGTTTGTATCCCGTGCTGCGCTGGGTCTGGTTAGGTTTTAATAATGGTCTGACCGCAAATCCAACTGAGTTCTTAACGCGCTCCGCAGGAACGTGGACACTGGTTTGCTTGCTGGTGACCTTGTCAATCTCGCCGCTGCGTCAGTGGTTGGCGCAACCCGCATTATTGCGCTGGCGCAGGATGTGTGGCTTGTTTACATTTTTTTATGCCGTGCTGCATGCCATGGCCTGGTCCTGGTGGGATCAGGGTTTGGAATTAAACGCGATGCTTGCGGACGTATGGAAAAGACCTTTCATCATGGTGGGGATGGCGGCATTTCTCACCATGTCGCTGCTCGCGCTGACCTCAACCAAAGGCTGGATGCGACGACTGGGGCGCAGGTGGCAGCAGATCCACAGATTGATCTATCTGATTGGCCTTTTATCGATCCTGCATTACTGGTGGCACAAATCAGGCAAAAGCGATTTCACCACCGTATCAATTTATGCGTGTGTATTAGCGGTGCTACTGGTGTGGCGCATTTTCAGATGGAAATCCCGTCAGCGCTGACCGGGGATTTTTTTGTGCTTAGCGATTCATCCCCGTGCCTGTTGTAGGCAGAGCAAGTAGGCGGGCCGCTGTTTGTACATCAGGTTTTCCGCTGACCCACTCTGGACGGTAATGCATTTGAAATGCAGAAATGACATGCCGTGTGTTGGTGTCCATGATGCCGGTGTCAGGAACGCTGTAGCCCACGCGTTTGAGCTGTGCTTGCCACCACTTTGCATCGGGCAATCCTTTCTTGGTGAATTCAGCCTCGTATTTTGCTTCGGCAGTTTCGTCAAACCATCGACCCACACCGTCGTGAGCGAGTTCTTTCCATGGAAATGATGGTCCGGGGTCTTGTTTGCGCAACGGAGCTACATCACTGTGCCCCACGATGTTTTCTGGCTTGATGTCATAGCGCTTTGCGAGATCGCGGGTCAGTGCAGTCACGGTATGGACTTGCGCGACCGGGTAGGGCGCCCCCATTGTTCCGTTGACATTGCGCTCCCATCCCGGGTGAACAATCTCAATACCGATTGAGCGTGGGTTGACATAGGTGCGTCCATACCAGCTGCTCTCACCCGCATGCCACGCGCTCATCGAGTCATCGACCAGCCGATACACCAGAGGAGGGTTGTCATCGGTCACAACGTAATGCGCACTGACATCTTTGTTGGTAAGCACAGCGAGCGAAGACGTTTTAGAGCCTGCCGTGTAGTGCAGCACGATCATGTCGATGCGACTGTTCTGACCTTTTGCTTTCATTGAATCGATGATCGAGTACCGACCTTCGGGCGACTGACTGGCGCAACCCGCAAGGATCAGGACGGCGAGAACGGAAACGAAACGGTGAATTAAGCGCATTGGATTCATACTGCAAGAAACAAAAATAGTGTGGGGTGTTTGTCGAGCACGGGGGCGGGTTGTGATTTCCACTGCACGATCGTGAGCGTACGAACCCACTCATCACGGGTTGTCAGTGATCGTGCGATACAGAGTCGCGTATTGCCTTTCAGATTTTCGATCAGGCTGGTAAACATCGCATTATTGCGATAGGGGGTTTCGATGAGCAGTTGGGTTTGTTTCTGCTTGGCGGAAATGACTTCCCAGGCTTTGAGTTGCTTGACGCGCTCGGTGGCCTCGACTGGTGCATAACCATGAAATGCAAAGCGCTGGCCGTCCAGACCGCTGGCCATGAGTCCAAGCAGAATCGAGGAGGGGCCCACCCAGGGCTTAACTGTGATGCCCCAGTTGTGCGCAATGCTCACTGCGCGCGCGCCCGGGTCAGCAACGGCCGGACAGCCTGCCTCTGATACCAGACCAATATCCTCGCCCGTGCGCAGTGGCTGCATCCATGCTTGCAGCGCGGCATCATCGATACGCGGACCGAGCTCATGAATGGTGATTTCTTGTAGCGGTTTTGCCAGCGGGGTGAGTTTTAAAAAAGCACGCGCTGTTTTTGCATTTTCTGCGATGTAGCATTTCAGCCCCCCTGCTGTGGACTGAACTTGCTGTGGCAGCCATTCATTGATTTCAGCTTCGCCTAATCCGACTGGGATGAGGTGAAGGGTGCCTGGTTTGATTTTTTTGGAGTCGGTCATGGAATTGGGCGGATTAAATGTGCAGTATTAATTGAGGCGCGCGTGTAATAAAGGGTCCAGCCCGCAGGTGCTCAGCATATTTGTCAGAGCAATCAGGGGCAGGCCGATAATGGACGTTGGATCCGCGCTTTGCATACTTTGCATCAACGCGATTCCAAGGCATTCAGCGCGTGCGCTGCCTGCTGTATCAAGTGGCTGATCGATAGCAACGTAGCGCTCGATCGCCTCAGCAGAAAGTGTACGAAAAACACACGTTGTTGGCACATCGATACTTTGTATGTGGTGCTTGAGGATGACCGCCATTGCGCTGTGGAACACCACTGTCTGACCAGACATGTGCCGCAACTGGGTACGCGCAGCCTCAATCGTGCCCGGCTTTCCCAGTGGCGTGCCGTGCAGGCTGGCGGCCTGATCCGCGCCAATCACAATGGCGTCTGGAAAGCGGCTGGCCACAACCTGGGCCTTTTCGATGGCCAGTCTGAGTGCGAGTTGCTCGGGGCGCTCGCCAGCATGGGGTGTCTCGTCGATTTCCGGGATGCTCACAGAAAAAGGAATTCTTAATCTTTCGAGCAGTTCACGCCTGTAGGGCGAACTCGAGGCGAGGATTAAAGCGTAGGGCGATGAAGTCATAGCGCAGAGAGGGTTGGGTGAAACGGAGATTGACGATCAGAGGGTAAACACGCTATTATCTCTTGCTTTGCTGCTTTTATGCGAGCACGGCAAACGAACTATATCGCATTGGAAACTGGCATTGGAAAGCGCATGACCAACACAAAGGCTGACGCAACCGTGGTGCACTGTAGCCTGGGTTTACCAGGTCAGATTGATGCGTTTGAATTTGCCCGCCGTGGTCGTACGCAGGCCGGTGTATTCAGTGTGCATCGATTGCAGCGATTGCTTGATGGCCTCGAAGATCAGCCCTCGGTTGAGCTCGTTGAATTAAACGATGCACCTGAGGCGCCAGGTCTTGTCAGGTATGTGCTTGTTGGGCAGTTAAATGCGTCGGGCAGGCCTCAATTAGTGTTGCGGGTGCAGACAAAGCTGTTGCTCGAATGCCAGCGCTGCCTGGGTCCGATGATGTTGTCCATTGACAGGCAGACGGCATTTGATCTGGTGAGGCGCGAAGCTGATCTCGGCGAGGAGTCTTTTGACGAAGACAGTATCGATGAGCCAGAAAAATTAGTGGGATCCCGTCAATTTGATGTGTTGGATCTGATAGAAGATGAATTGATTTTAGAAGTGCCCTATGTACCGCGTCACGAACAGTGCACGGACATGGCTGAAACAGAGTCTGATGACTCTGAGGATGACGTTGGGGAAGCGCGTCCATCACCGTTTGCGGTGTTGGAGCAGCTTAAATCAAAGCGTTAAGTCGAGCGTATTCAAGCAAAGCTTAATTCAGTGTATTAATTGGTTATTACTAAGATGGTTGGCGTACAATTCGCCGATCCACAGGAGTTGTCATGGCTGTTCAGCAAAACAAAAAATCACCATCAAAGCGCGGTATGCACCGTTCGCACGACTTTTTGACGAATCCGTCAACAGCGATCGAGCCAAACACAGGCGAGCAGCACATTCGCCACCATATCAGCCCAACCGGCTTTTATCGTGGTCGCAAGGTCCTCAAGACCAAAGCTGACGAATAATACGCGGTTGACAGGCATCACTCGTTTAACCGTGAGTTTATTCGTGTGACTGCGCACAATCACGTGGAACCCGTTATTCGCATTGCGATCGACTGCATGGGTGGTGACAGAGGTATTTCTGTCACTGTCCCTGCCGCATTCGAGTTCGCTGCGCGTTTCTCAGATACAGAATTACTGCTTGTTGGCTTGCCTGACGAGTTGAGTTCCGCTGTATCCGCCGCCCGTAAAAAATTTCCCTCCGTATCTCCCGAGCGTTATCGCATTATTGCAGCCTCTGAGGTTGTGACGATGGATGATCCCGTTGAGATCGCCTTGCGCCGCAAAAAAGACTCGTCGATGCGCCTGGCCGCACAGGCCGTCAAAGATGGCGAGGCGCACGCCTGTGTTTCAGCAGGCAATACGGGGGCTTGGATGGCGATCTCGCGCTACATTCTCAAAACTATCCCGGGTATTGACCGTCCTGCGATCGCTTCAGTCATGCCTAACCAGAAGGGTAACAAGACTGTCATGCTCGATCTGGGGGCCAATGTAGATTGCACGCCCGAACATTTGTTGCAGTTTGCCATCATGGGGACCGCACTGGCTCAGGTTGGTTCGACCGGGCAGCAGCCCAGCGTTGGCCTGCTCAATATCGGCGAAGAAGTCATCAAAGGCAACGAAACGGTCAAGCAGACTGCTGAACTCTTGCGCAAAAGTTCTTTGAATTTTTACGGCAACGTCGAAGGCGATGACATATTCAAAGGTACGGTCGACGTGGTGGTTTGTGATGGCTTTGTCGGTAATGTTGCCCTGAAAAGCGCCGAAGGTCTGGCTCATTTGATCGGGTCATATATGCGCGAAGAATTCAAACGTAATGCGCTGACT
>CAINDJ010000221.1 GCA_903847325.1 uncultured beta proteobacterium
CTGCTCCAGCACCCCTATACGACCTTCTTCCCGTGTGCTCATCGTGATCATCGTCCCCGTCCGTTCACATGGTCTGCAAAACTCCATTGAACCGGACATTCCTACTTAGCAGATACCGGACATTCTCACGTTGCACCAACAAGAAATAATCCAAGTTGCCAATTTTTCTGAAAGCGTAGAGAATTACTAGTTGATAGAAATATAAAAATTAAATGATCGCCATGACCTGTACATGGCGCAGACAAAGCAGCGTTGTTTATTCACGCGTTCTTTTTAAAGCCATTTATGTTGTGGAATACAACGCGCGTGCCCGCACGTTTTTAGTGCGGACTTTTATTGGACACTTTAGATTTCAAGACGGTAGAGACACATGACAATTGCAAAACAAGGCAAGGCTTTAAATATTAAGGATTCCCGTATTCTGATCGCTGGTGCGGCCAGTCTGGTGGGCTCGCATACGGCAGATTTACTGCTTGAGGCGGGTGCGCGCGAAGTCTTGTTGCTGGATAACTTTTCTTTCGGTTCGATGGAGGCGATCGCCCATTTGCAAGACAATCCGCGTATCAAGATTGTGCGTGCGGATCTGATGCGATTGCCTGAGCTGCTCGATGCAACGGCGGGTGTCGATGGCGTGATCCATCTGGCTGCTTACATGACGCTTGGTTTCTCTCAAACACCCTGGCAGGCTGTGGATGTCAATATTCGCGGTGCCCAAAACATGCTCGAAGCCTGTCGCGTCAACAAGGTCAAAAAAATTATTTTTGCTTCCTCGAACGCAACCTATGGCTACGGCCCTGGCATTAAAGGTGCTCTGGTTGAGGACACGCCTTTCTACTCTGTGGGCGCACCGCCGGCAGCGATTTTGTACGGCGCCTCCAAAATCATGGGTGAACAGTTATGTCGCCATTACCACCAGAGTTACGGGCAGGACTATGTCGTACTGCGTTATTCGACGGTCTATGGCGAACGCCAGCATTACCGTGCGGCCAACTCTCTCTACATCATGGAAACCTACGACCTGATTCGTAGTGGTAAAGCCCCTGTCCTGCCCGGTGATGGCACCGACACCAAACATTTTGTTTACGTGACAGATGTGGCGCGTGCGAATATTGCAGCGTTGCAAAGTACCGCTACAGACGTGGCGGTCAACGTCTCCGGCCCAGCCCCGATTACAACAGGCGAGCTGGTTCAGCTGGTGCTTGAATATTGCAAGAGCGATCTCAAACCAGAAGTGCGTCCAGATCCTCCGGGCAAAGTGCGTCTGACTTCGGGCGGCGCTTTCAGCATCCCCCACGATAAAGCAGGTTTAGTGATCGGCTGGAAACCTGTTGTCCAGATGAAAGAAGGCGTAGCAAAGTTGCTGGCCTGGCGTGCGCATCAGGAAAAGAAGTCGGTACACTAAAGCGGTATAGCTTCTGCGCGGCAATGTTGAGTTGTGGCGCAGAAGTATAAAAATATAAATAAGAACTGCCGGGGTAGACAATGAATCAGATGCAGCGATTTGCAGGGCGTGTGCTGTTCGTCCTATGTTCTTTCTTTGCAGGTGCAGGCGCAGCGTGGGCCTGGCCAGATAAACCCATTGAAATCGTGGTGGGCTTTGTCCCAGGTGGTGGTACCGACATCACAGCACGTACGCTGGCCGTTTTTCTTGAAAAAGAGTTGGGCAGCGCTGTCGTTGTGGTCAATAAGCCGGGTGCCTCGGGTGCGATTGCTCTGGCCAGTGTCGCACGTGCCAAGCCTGACGGCTACACCTTGGCGATGACAAACATGCCGGGGCTGCTAACCCTCCCGATTGAGCGTGATGCAGGTTTTGTACCGACAGACTTCACCTATCTCGCGAATCTTGTCAGCGATCCGAGTGCCTTCAGTGTCAGTATGGAGTCGCCCTATAAGACCTTGGGTCAGTTGCTCGCAGCGATTCAAGCTAATCCTGGGAAAATAAGTGTCAGCAGTTCTGGTGTTGGTACGGATGACCATTTGTTGATGGTGTTTTTCGAAAAAGAAACCGGTACAAAACTCAATCACATACCGTTTCCTGGCGCCGCGCCTCAGCGCAACGCGGTGATCGGTGGTCACACTGAAATCGGTGCGATGAACGTTGGCGAGGCAATGCCCTATAACGGGATCAAAGTGAGGATCCTTGCGCAAGCAGGTGAAACCCGATCAGCACTCGCTCCCAATGTCCCTACCTTTAAGGAGCAGGGCGTCAATATAGTGATGTCGTCCGAGCGCGGGCTGGTCGGTCCCAAGGGGTTGCCGGCAGATGTTCAGGCAAAGCTTGATCAGGCTTTAGCGAGAATCGCGGCTAATCCAGAATTTCGTAAAAAGATCGAGTCACAATTTACCGCGCTCGATTATCTTCCTGGCCTACTTTGGCAGGAGCGTTTAAGAAAAGCGGATACCGAGTTGCGTGCGCTTTGGGCACGTAACCGTTGGGCCGACTAATTCAAAAGGATTACCCATGAAACTCACACAGATGACATTGTTATTCGCACGTCTGGTAGTTGGCCTGTCGCTTGGCATGTCTGCACTCACCTGTGCCGCGTCCTTTCCAGACAAGGCTGTCACGATTGTGGTTCCTTATCCTGCGGGAGGCGCGACGGATGTGGTTGCGCGGTTGCTGGCGGAAAAGCTGCCAGGAATCTGGGGTCAGCAAGTTGTTGTTGTGAATCGCCCTGGAGCCGGTACGACGGTAGCCGCCGAGGGCTTGGCAAGATCTCCAGGCGATGGTTACACACTGTATATGACGACTGCGGCACACACCATCAGTGCGAGTCTTTATAGCAAACTGAATTACGATCCGATTAAAGATTTTGCGCCGATTACTTTGGTCTCCACCATCCCGCTGGTGTTGGTGACCACGCCAGGCTTGCCTGTGAAAAATCTGAAAGATCTGATTACCTATGGCAAACAGCATAAAGATGGATTGTCGATGGCCTCCACAGGCAACGGCACACCGCAGCATCTGGCCGGTGAACTCTTCAAAGCAAAAACCGGCACCCCTCTTGTGCATGTTCCGTACAAGGGAGATCCACCGATGCTGACCGATTTGATCGGCGGCCAGGTGCAGGTTGCCTTCGTGACTTTGTCAGCGGCACTGCCCTATATCAATAGTGGAAAGTTGCGAGCGATTGCCTTAGCCAGTGATAAGCGTGCGCAGGCGATTGCGGATATCCCGACGATGACAGAAGCAGGTATGCCAGGCTTTACTGCGGCAACATGGTTTGGATTGTTTGGTCCCGCCACCATGCCCGCTGCGCTGGTTGAAAAGATTTATAAAGATGTTTCAACCGTTGTCGCACAGCCCGCAACCACCAAGCGACTACTTGAAATGGGAGGCGTGATTAACAACAGCACGCCTGGAGAATTCAAGGCAGTGATTGATGCTGAAGTTAAAAACTGGTCAGAAGCCGTTCGCCTGTCAGGCGCACGGGTTGATTAAAGTGACTGCATTGCTGCGACTACGGATTGCTTGGGTCTAATAATGCCGCGCTGAAATTAACGCGACAGACTTTTCAGAGCTTGGCGAATGCCATCCGAGACACTCAGGCCCTCGGGTAACAATTTGACAGCAGCTAACGCCTCTTTGTCGGAGTAGCCCAGCGCAGTCAGTGCGTGCAGAATATCTGACTGCCCACCATGCGTCACGTTTTGTGTGATGCCCAGGTCAGCGCCGAGTTTGCCTTTCATCTCGAGCAGCAGACGTTCAGCGGTTTTTTTGCCGATGCCCGGGATGCGTATTAATAGTGCGGTGTCTTGCAGTGTAATCGCCTGGGCAAGATCCGCCACCGACATGCCGGAGAGCACCGCTAGAGCGGTGCGCGCGCCGATGCCGCTCACCTTGACGAGCTCCCGAAAAGCGGCGCGCTCCTCCAGACTGGAAAAACCATACAGGATATGCGCGTCTTCGCGTACGGTGAGGTGGGTCAGGATCGTGACTTGCTTGCCGATCTCGGGCAACGCGTAAAACGTCGTCATCGATACATCGATTTCATAACCCACGCCTTGCACATCCAGTCCGATGCGTGGGGGTGTTTTGTCGTATAGCGTGCCTGTTAGACGTCCGATCATGTGTAAACCTCTTCTAGCCTAGTAAGCGACCCGCACGCACGCGTGAGCGGCCACGTGAGGTACGTGATTGATAGTTCAGCCCGCCGAGCTTTTCGGAGAGTGGGGCAAAGTGAGCGTGGCATATCGCACACGCTAACGCATCAGCCGAGTCAGGCGCTGGCACGCCATCGAGCGCAGGCAGGCGTTGCACCATCATCTGGACTTGCTCTTTGGCGGCGCGCCCTGCACCGACGACGGACTTCTTTATCTGCAGCGCGGTGTATTCATGGACATCGAGATCGCGGTCAGCGAGCGCGCAGAGCGCAGCCCCACGAGCCTGTCCAAGCAAAAGGGTACTGGCTGGATTGGTATTCATGAAAACGATTTCAAGCGCAGCCGTATCGGGCTTTGTTTCTTCGACCACCTGACGCAGGTTGTCGAGGATGACTTTGAGGCGCAAGGGCAGGGTAATGTTTGTAGGCACTACGATCGTGCCACTCGCCACGTAAGTCAGTTTGGCCCCTTGTACGTCGATCACACCGAAACCGGTGCGACGCAAGCCAGGATCGACGCCAAGGATTCGCATTAATGATTCATCAATGACGGAAGTGGCGCATGCCGGTCAGCACCATGACGATATCCTGTTCGTCGGCCGCAGCAATGACTTCGTCATCACGCATGCTGCCACCAGGTTGAATCACGCTGGTCGCACCTGCAGCGACCACGACATCGAGGCCGTCACGGAAAGGGAAAAATGCGTCAGACGCGACAGCGGAACCTTTCAGTGTCAGACCAGCGTTTTCCGCTTTGATGGACGCGATGCGTGCCGAGTCGATACGGCTCATCTGACCTGCACCGACGCCAAGCGTCATGCTGTTTGCACAAAATACGATGGCATTGGATTTGACGAATTTTGCAACTTTCCAGGCGAACAGCAAGTCGGTCATTTGCTGTGCTGTCGGTTGTTTGCGGCTGACCACACGCAAATCTGATTTATTCAGAATCTGTGCGTCAGGTGTCTGGACCAGCCAACCACCGCCTACGCGTTTGACGTCGATATCGTTCTGGCCATCTCCCTGCGGCACTTGCAGCACACGGACGTTTTTCTTGGCTGCCAGTAATGCAAGCGCGGCTTTGTCGTAAGCTGGCGCTAACAGCACCTCAACAAACTGCGCGCTGATCGCCTCGGCAGCAGCCAGATCAACCTTGCGGTTAAACGCGATGATGCCACCAAAAGCGGAAGTCGGATCGGTCTGAAATGCTTTGCGGTACGCCGCGACGGCAGATTCAGCCGTTGCAACTCCGCAGGGGTTGGCATGTTTGACGATGACACAAGAGGGTGCGTCAAAACTACGCGCGCAATCCCAGGCTGCGTCCGCGTCGGCGATGTTGTTGTAGGAGAGTTCTTTTCCTTGGAGCTGTGTGAAATTCGCCAGCAATCCTGCAGGTACGGTTGGGTCAACATAAAACGCCGCAAGCTGTTGTGCATTTTCGCCATAGCGCAGGACTTGCTGCTGATGGACTTGCAACGTCAGTGTGTTCGGCCAAGTGCTGCGCGCAGGTGTCGCAGCCTGAGCAGGTTCTGCATCAATGAGACTGCTGAGGTAGGCCGCGATCGCGCCATCATAGGCAGAAGTATGGGCATAGACTTTCTTCGCCAGTGCCAGTCGTAGCCCGTAGGAGGTGGTGCCTGTCGCATCCATCTCAGCCAGAACGCGAGGATAGTCAGCTGGATCGATCACGACCGCGACACCACCTGCTTCGGTGCCGTGGTTTTTAGCTGCGGCACGCAACATTGCGGGGCCGCCAATATCGATATTTTCAACGGCGTCTTCAAAACTGCACGCTTCTTTAGCGACCGTTTCGCGGAAAGGATAGAGGTTGACGACCAGCAAGTCGATGCGGTCAATGCCATGCTCGTCGATGGTTTGCATGTGCTCGGCGCTATCGCGTCGTGCCAGCAATCCACCGTGGATTTTTGGGTGCAGTGTTTTGACACGACCATCCAGAATTTCTGGTGAGCCAGTATGCGTTGCGACCTCGGTGACTTTCAAGCCGGCTTGTGCCAATAGCTTTGCTGTGCCACCCGTTGAAAGCAGGCGCACACCACGCTTGGCCAGGGCTTGGGCAAACTCGACGATGCCGGATTTGTCAGATACAGAAAGCAGGGCGGTTTGAATTTTCATGGAGGTCGTCATAGCAAAGAGTTAAATTAAAAATTGGTGTGAACATCACGATGGGCAATCAAAGATCAGCGTGCCCCGTGACGAGTGATTCGTTATCGCAGCGCCAGCAGTTTGTGCGCGAGGAGTTTTTTTCTTAAGGTATTGCGTGTCAGCCCAAGCATGGCAGCCGCGCGCGACTGGTTATTCTGCGCGCGCGCCATGGTGAGTTGCAGCAAGGGCAGCTCGATACGGTTGATCACCATTTCATACATGTCGGTGGGGTCCGCGCCGCCAAGATCTTCGAGGTATTGTTCGACACTTGCGCGCAGGCATTCTTCTAGAGATATTTTATTTTTCATATTGCTGGGGTGGATTCATGCCGCCTGAAGATCAGACGTGACAACCTTCAGATTGTCGCAGTTTGTCGGCCCAGTGTCTGGTGAAATTTCATTTTGCCGGGAAAACCAGAGGTCAACGGTCTTGAATTGCTCCGTGGTGGATTCGATGCGGTTAATTTGGTCAGCAAAATCCTGACCGCCGGCCAGACCCGAAACATACCAGCCGATATGCTTGCGAGCGGTCCTGACACCCGGAAGTTCACCATAAAACTGATAGTGATCGGCCAGATGCTCAAGTAACAAATCACGCATTTCCAGCCAGGTTGGTGCGGCCAGCTGCTGGCCTGTCTTTAGGAAATAGTCGATTTCACGGAAAATCCAGGGGCGTCCCTGAGCCGCCCGGCCTATCATCACCGCGTCGGCGCCGGTGTAAGCCAGGACCTCTTTGGCTTTCTCGGGGCTGTCAATATCTCCGTTGGCCACGACCGGAATCGACAGGCTAGCCTTGACCGCACGGATCGTATCGTATTCTGCGCAGCCCTCGTACATATCAGCGCGCGTGCGGCCATGCAAGGTCAGTGCGCTGATGCCGCAATCCTGCGCCAGGCGTCCTATCCGCAAGGCATTGCGCTCATCCCTGCTCCAGCCGGTGCGTGTTTTGAGCGTAACGGGGATGCCATGGGGCTGACAGGCCGTCACAACCGCTTCGAGGATACGCGCGACTAAATCCTCGTGTCGCAATAAAGCGGAGCCGGAGGCAACATTGCACACTTTTTTGACCGGACAGCCCATGTTGATATCAATGACACGTGCGCCTTTGCTGATATTGAATACAGCAGCCTGCGCCATCATCTCAGGATCCGCTCCGGCAATTTGTACCGCTACAGGATCGATTTCGCCATCATGGTTAAGACGACGTGAGGACTTGACGCTTTTCCAGAGTTGCGGATTGCTCGCGGCCATCTCTGACACTGCGTAGCCTGCTCCGAGTCGTTTACATAATTGGCGAAATGGCCTGTCCGTCACACCCGCCATGGGAGCGACAAAAACGTTATTCGGGAGTGTCCAGGGACCGATTTGCATGGATAAATTGTAATCGCAGGCGAGGCGAGGGATTACAAGCGCATACCTTGCAGTAAATGACGGGCGAGTGGCGCGCGCAGTGCAGGAATAAGGTCCATGCCGAGCAGCGTCAGGCCGGCTGCGTGCTCGACGATGGGCCAGCGGGTTGTAAAAATACGGGACATGACGTCGGTGAGCCGTGCGGTGAGCTGGCGGTCTGGTCCACGTACCTGCTGGAATGCGGCAAGCGCCTGGGCAGGATTGCTGCCAGGTGCATCAAACCATTCCTGCAGGGAGAAGGCCAGCGCTGCAGCGTCGCGCAGCCCCAGGTTAAGACCTTGTCCCGCAACGGGGTGCAGCGTTTGCGCGGCATTGCCGATCGCGACAGAGCGACCGTCAACGGCTGCAAGGGGCATATTCAGGATTAAAGGCATTGCTGTGACGGGGTGCTGCACGGTCAGGTTACCCAGACGTGTGCCAAACATTTGAGTGAGCGCGATCGAGAAATCCTCCGCACTAAGCGCGCTGAGTGTTTTGGCACGCTCAGGCGCACAGCACCAGACGATCGATTGCTGCCCAGCCGCATCGGGGTGGGGCAGGACAGCGAGCGGTCCTTCCTGGGTGAATCTCTCAAAGGCCCAGCCCGGGCGGGGCAAACTCGCCTGCGCGTGGGTAATCAGCGCCATCTGTGCATATTGGCGACTGATCTGCGTCTCGGGTTTGCCATTGGCTTGAACAGCCAGGCTCGCACGCAAAAGGTGATCACCCTGGCCGATTTCAATCCCTGCAGAGTCTTGCGTGCGGATGCGTGCAGCGGGGCCGTTGAGTAGGGTCACGCCGCTTTGTGCAACAGCCGTCGAGAGCTGCGCGTGCAAACTTGAATAACGTACGACACAGCCGAGCTGCGCCACGCCAAAGTCGTCGTGGCGAATGACCGTGCGTCCAAGTCGCCCGCGTTGCGAAACGTGGATCGTCTGGATGAGCGCAGCCTGATGCGGAAAGCCTTTTAATGACTCGAGCAATACCCGGCTGCCATGGTTAATCGCAAGCACCCGGGGATCCTGCCCAGGCGTAAATCCGTACCGCCCCTGGTTGTCTGCCTGTAGCAAGGCGATGCGCTCGGGACGCGCAGACATGCGTGCCAAAAGCAATGCTAACGCACAGCCTGTGGGACCCCCTCCAAGTATCGCGACATCGAAATCATTGTGTGACATTCCACTATTTTAGAACACCACTACAATTCACCCATCAGACAGCGCATTTTGCTTCTGGCGAGAGCCTGATCTGTGAACAACCGCAAGTAATCATTCGAGTCCAACATGTCCATCAATAAGTCCACAGCGACCGAGTCTTCGGGTCTGGTCATTACACAGAAAAAATTCATCAGCAAAGTCAAGGTCGGGCTGCTGGCAGCTTTATTTGGCTGTATCGGCGCGCAATGGTGGTATCTGGGACGCCCGCGTGCCTGGATGGTCACGGCCATTGGTCTGATATTGATTGCGGCCTCAGCCTATGCACCAGTGTGGTGGGAGAATCCAGCCTTTTTTCTGTTATTCATCCCGATTGTGGCTGGCTTTATTGAAGCGATCGTACTTTGCCTGATGAGTGATGCGCGTTTCGATGCGCGCTATAACCCGGGTCTTGTGCGCACCAACCCCAGTGGCTGGGGCCCCGTGCTGGTGGCTGGTTTCACCTTATTGATCGGTACGGTTGCACTGATGTTCGGTATTGCGGTGATCGTTATTTACGTTTGGACCGCCCTGGGCTGGCTCGATGGGTTTGATTTGAGTTCTGACTAAGCTTAACCCTTCATCAGTCTTTCAATTTCATCGGCCTCAACAGGCACGCCTCGCGTGATGAGTTCGCAGCCCTGATCGGTGACGATGGCGTCGTCCTCAATCCTGATGCCGATATTCCAGAATTCCTCTGGAATATGTTCAGCCGGCCTGACATAGAGCCCCGGCTCAATCGTCAGAACCATGCCTGCCTGCAACATGCGCCAGGGACGTTCTATATGGGTCGCAGGTGGTTTGCGGTAACTACCCACATCGTGCACGTCCATGCCGAGCCAGTGGCCTGTCCGGTGCATATAAAACGGTCTGTAAGCGGATGTTTCAATGGCCTCGTCAAGCGAGCCTTTGAGTAAACCAACCTCCAGCAGTCCTTGCGTCAACACGCGAACTGCGGCGTCGTGTCCTGCGTTCCAGTGATGGGCGGGAGAAGTCAGCGCAATCGCTGCGTATTGAGCCTCCAGGACGATGTCGTATAACGCGCGTTGCGGACCTGAAAATTTTCCGTTCGCAGGAAAGGTGCGCGTGATGTCTGAGGCGTAACCATCGAGCTCACACCCAGCATCAATCAAGACGAGATCACCATCGCGCATGACACTGTTGCCCGCGGCGTGATGCAGGATACAGGCGTTTGCACCCGCAGCCACGATGCTGTTGTAAGCAACGGCTTGTGCGCCGTGTTTCCTGAATGTGTAGAGGAGCTCGGCCTCCAGTTCGAATTCATGTTTGCCGGGCTGTGCGCATTGCATGGCACGCACGTGCCCCTCGGCAGAAATCCTGCCTGCCGTACGCATGATATGTTGTTCGTCCGCGTCTTTAATCAAACGCATCTCGGCCAGTACCTCGCTCAGGTCCAGCCATTGGTGGGGGATTGCCTGCGCGCCGCGCGTTGTTGTCGTCGCTTGCGTGACCCACAGTTGTAATCGGCTCAGCAGCTCCGGTCCAGCGGGTCTGGACATTGTCGTGAATAAGCGAGGATGACCTGGCAACAGCTTGGGTAAGGATTGATCGAGGCTGTCCACATCCTCGGCGCGATCAAAACCGAAATGTTCTGCTGCGGCTTTGGGGCCCCAGCGAACGCCATGCCATATTTCTAGTTCCTCGTCCTTGTTCAGGCAAAAAAGAATTGACTGATCCTGATCCCCTGCAATAAGTATTAGCCATGCGTTCGGTTCGGTAAAACCTGTGAGATAAAAGAAATCGCTGTCATGGCGATAGGTGTACTGGTTGTCCCGATTGCGGGCGCGCTCGGGCGCCGAAGGGATGACCGCGATCCCGCCCCCTTGACTGTGCATCCAGGCGAGTAGCTTTGCGCGACGAGACTTGAGTTTCTCTATATCGGGTGTCTGGAGTGAGTAGGGAGGCGGCAGGTATTGCGTCATGGAAGTTCTCGTCATCATTTGTAAGCAACATACTACAATTGATTGCTTGTCTGTGATGTTCGCAGGCAACAAGAGCAGGCAACAAGAGCAGGCAACAAGAGCAGGCAACAAGATTCAAGGCGTGGCGCATGGACTGGATAGGCTGGCTTAAACCCTGGGAAGTATCTCCCACACTGATTGCCTGCTTTTTAGTAGCGGCCTGGTTATTCGTGCGTGGACAGCGCGTGCATCATGTGTCACGGTCGCGCAGGATTTTTTTCTGGGTCGGAATGGTGATGCTTTATCTGTCCCTGCACACCATGCTTGATTACTATGCCGAACGCATGTTTTTTATGCATCGCATCCAGCATCTGGTCCTGCATCATGCGGGGCCTTTGATATTGATGGCTGCCTATCCGGGCTCCGTGCTACGTGCCGGCCTGCCACTGTCCTGGCGTGTGCAACTGAAAAATTTCAATCAAAGCCTGGCCGGCCGTGCGCTGATCTCAGTACTGACCAATCCTATCGTGGTCCCTGCGCTGTTTGTATTTCTCGTGATTATCTGGCTTGTGCCTTCCGTGCAGTTTTACTCGATGCTGGATTGGCGCCTGTACCGGTTGATGAACTGGTCGGTCGTGTTGACGGGCTTTATGTACTGGAATCTGATTCTCGATCGCAGGCCTTGTCCGCCCGCAGCAATGAGCCCGGGTGGTCGTGTTATCTCTCCGATTTTGACGATGGCCCCGCAGATGGTGGCTGGGGCCATGATTGCATTCACTGAAAGGGACTTGTATCCCTTATTTGATCTCTGCGGACGCGCCATAGCCATGGAGGCTCAGACCGACCAGATGATCGGGGGTCTAACGATGTGGATTCCGGCTGCGATGACCGAAGTCATTGGATTGCTTGTCGCGTTACGGACCTTGATGCGCTTATCCGCGAAAGGCCGCTGGGGACTACCCAAACCGCGCAAGGGCTGACTCTGGATTCAGCGCGCCCTTTGCGGATCAGGCATGATCTGCCTGGTCAGAGAGTAATCAAGGCTCAAGGCCGTGATATTTGCGTGCGAGAGCCACGGTGGCACGGAACATGCCTTCTTTGTTGCCGCAATCGTAACGAATACCTTCATAGCGGTGTGCGAAGACAGGTTTTTCGTTCATCAGTGAGGCGATGCCGTCGGTTAGCTGGATTTCCCCGCCAGCGCCTGCCTGGGTCTGGCGCAAGTGCGCGAAAATCCGCGCATCCAGCACATAACGCCCGACAACAGCCAGGGTCGAGGGGGCGACATCTGATTTTGGTTTTTCAACGATATGACGCACCCGCTCCGTGCGGGGACCGACGGGGTCCGTGGCAACGATGCCGTACTTGTCTGTATCTGAAAGCGGCACGTTTTGCACACCTAGGATGCTGCCCTGATGCGTCAGCGCCGCGTCGATCAGCTGGCCGATCACGGGACGATCCGCATCGAGCAGGTCGTCTGCCAGCAACACGGCGAAAGGCTCGTCGCCTACAATCGGCGCTGCGGTCAGGACTGCATGTCCAAGCCCTAGCGGCGCAGACTGTCGTATGTAAATGCAACTGACATTGGGCGGCAAGATGCCCTGGACAATCGCGAGCAGCTCAGCTTTACCCTTGCGGGCGAGCTCGGCTTCCATTTCAGGAGCGGAGTCAAAATGGTCTTCGATTGCACGTTTATGACGTCCCGTCACAAAAATCAGGTCAGTGATGCCTGCGGCGACAGCTTCTTCGACGGCATATTGAATGAGTGGCTTATCAACAACAGGTAACATTTCCTTAGGCATGGCCTTGGTCGCGGGTAAAAAACGCGTACCTAGACCGGCAACTGGGAACACTGCTTTGCGAACTGGGCGCATGATTAAACGAATCCTTTAAGTCGAACTGCTTTGAAGCGGAACCAATTTGCTTGAGCCGCTATCATAAGCGTATGAGATTTCATTATTCTACAAATGTGGGTCAACTTTCCAAAAAGTAATGTTTCCTGACAAAATTAAACTTACTGTATCGAGATTTGCTGAAAAGTTAATCGTCGGGATTTTGGTCGCCTCGCTGGCAGTGAGTCCACTCTGTGCGCAACCGACCGGCGCGCCCACACTGGGTCCGGCCTCCGCGTCTGACTTGTCACCGGCTCTGGAGCGCAAACTCGGCGAAGCCATTATGGAGCAGGGGCGTCGGGATCCTGATTACATCAGCGATCCGGATATTGATCAATATTTGAACAATATGGCGCACAAACTTGCAGCCTACGCGCCGGGCGGGGCGCCTGATATTGAGGCGTTTGGTGTCCGCGAAAACGTGATTAATGCTTTTGCGATGCCCGGCGGGTTTATTGGTATTAATACGGGTCTGATTGTCGCAGCTGACGATGAGTCCGAGCTGGCAGGGGTGATGGCCCACGAAATCGCGCACGTTGTACAGCGTCATATCGCCCGTGGCTTGACTCAGCAACAAAAGAGCGGCCACCTTGCCCTGGCTTCTATGGCGGCAGCCTTGTTAGCGGCTCTGGTGCCGGGTGGCGGAGCTAACCTTGCCGCGGGTATCGCAGCATTTGGACAGGCGGCAGCGATTGAACAACAACTCGGTTTTTCTCGGGATGCGGAACAAGAAGCCGACCGTACAGGTTTTGAAATGTTGCGCAAGGCCGGCTACGACCCGAATGGTATGGCCATTATGTTCGGCAGATTAATGAAATCTGCCTCGCTCAATGAGGGACGCGGGGGCGGGTTGTATTCCTCTACGCACCCGTTAAGTATCCAGCGCATGACCGATATGCAAAACCGTATTAGTCAGCTGCCACTGGCGCGCTATCAGGCCTCGGACGAGTACTGGTTTATCCGTGCAAAATCAAGAGTACTGCAGGCAACTGATCCAAAATCCTTGCGACTGGCAACCGAACAGCTTCAGGAAGAAACCCGGCAGACTACCGCAGAGCGGGCTTCGCTCAATGCGGTGCGTCGTGCGGCTGCCTGGTATGGTATTTCCTATGCTTCGCTGAGCCGTAAAGACCTCTCTGGCGCGACAAGCGCGTTGCAGCAGGCTCAGACCATCGTCGCCAACTCACCTTATCTGGAATTGCAGCGCATTGATATAGAGTTAGCCAATAAAAATAATATCAGTGCGTTGAATCTCGCACAGGCCGCCATGAAACGCTGGCCCGAGCGCAGGTCGTTTGCGCAGCGTGTCGCTCAATGTTTGCAATTGCTTGGCAAAGATAAAGAAGCGGTGGTTTTCCTGAATCAGCAAGTTAAACGCTGGCCCAGCGCTGAGCCTGGTTTTTTCCAGATGCTGGCGACGAGCGAAGATCGTCTTGGGGATCAGGTCGCTGCACGCCAGTCTATGGCGTCGTATTACATCCTTGTGGGGGCGCTACCCGCAGCGGCTACACAGCTCCAGCAGGCACGTACGATGTCAAAGGATTTTTACGTTCAGTCTCAGATCGACGTCGAGTTGCGCCAGTTAACTAAAAAAATCATGGAAAACCGACGTTTACTGGAAAAACTTAAGTAATCCCGCGGATTTTAAAAAACGATTATGCGCGGTGGGTGAAAAATCTGGCGAGCCGTTCTGGTAACCAGCTGAGTTCTCCGGGCAGTTGCCCGGTTACAAATCCAGCATGACCGCCCGAGGCGGGCTGGTGCAGTAAGACTTGATCCGATGCGCTATCAATCGTGGGGAGTGTTGGCTCAGGTAAAAATGGATCATTGCGGGCATTTAATACCAGGGTGGGTACACGGATGTGTTTAAGCCAGGGTTGACTGGCTGCCTGGGTCCAATAGTCCATCGCGTCACGAAAACCATGCATCGGTGCGGTGTAGGCGTCATCAAAATCACGCAGGTCTCGAGCCTGGGCAATCCGCATGACATCGATCACGCCAGGAAAACGTTTGGCTTTCTCAAGCACCTTGGGTTTGAGCGAGCGCAGAAAATAGCGACTGTAAATGTGGCGGTTAAAGGGGTCATCCGACAGATGATTGCCTGCAGCGACCAGGTCCAGTGGTACCGACACGCCCGCGGCGGCGTTCAGCCACATGGATTGTGCGGGGCATTCGCCCAGGTATTTCAGTAAGGCATTGCCGCCCAGTGATACGCCTGCCGCGTGCCACGTTGCATGGGGAAGCGCATGTCTGACGGCCGCAAGAATGAAGGCGATTTCTTCTGAGTCACCGGAATGGTAGGCTCTGGCCAGACGATTGGGAAAGCCCGAGCATCCTCGAAAGTGAGCGATGACAACGACCCAGCCGCGTGCCCTGAAGTACTGTGCGATGGATTGCGCATAGCGACTTTTGCTGCTGCCTTCGAGTCCGTGCAATAACACCAGGGCTTGCGTCCCTGTCGACTGATCCAGTGCGCCGAGTTGTGCGCGATCTGTATCTGTCATCCAGCGTGTAGCACCCGTACTTTGGGCTGAGAGCTCGGGTAGAACCTGAGGAGGATTGTTTGCCGCAATCCTGTCGTTGGAGCGAGTGTGGGGGTGTTGCCCGGTCACAGGCTGCGCGACCAGACCTGGTGCGCTCCAGTCCAGGTCCACAAAGTCGCCATCGGGTGTTTCAATCCGCTCACGGATAAAACTGACCCTGTGCGTGTGTGCTGCCAGGGCGCCATAGAGGGTCTGTAACTGCCGCTCGGGCAGCCACCAGGATACTGGGCAGGGTGATAAATCTAGTGTGGCGGTCACAGTGAGGGGTTGCTTTAGTGCAGCATCCCAGTGACATCATGTAAATCGAGCATGCCTGCCTCACCCGGCGCCGCCGAGGCGTGGTGCATAATCATGCGCCAGCCGGTTGGCCCTTTGTGATAAACATTTGTGGCGTAGCAGTTTGCGATTTCTGTCGACTCGGTGCCGTGAACCGTGACTTGCTCGATCAGAGAGTGAACTGCGCTCATCATGCTGTGCAGAACCACTGCGTTGGATGGCCGGATGTGCAAGGCTCCATTGGCGAGGATTTCTTGCCAGGACTCTTGAACGGCATGGTGGCCGATGACACGTAAACCACCCGGATGCACGCAAATGATTTCTTCTTCGTCGGCCCAGACTTGCATCAGGCGCACCAGATCGGCGCGCTCAAGCGCGTCGTAGAAAGCCAGCTCTGCTTCTTCGGAGGTGGCGAACATCACTGGCATGCTAGATGTCCTTAATGACCGTGTACCACTACGCCAGGCGCGAGTGTGTAGGTGGTGCTGCAATAAGGGCAACGTACCGATCCCGATTTGGTGACATCCAGATAAACGCGCGGGTGCATGCTCCAGAGCGGTGAGCGCGGACCTGGGCAATGCAGGGGCAGATCCGAGGCTTGGAGCTCAACAGGGGTATTCACTGAGCCAGCAGAGACAGTGTCAGACATGACTTTTCTCGTTGTGTTGAAATTGATTTCATATTGTATCAAGGCCATCGCTCTACAATCACGACTTTGACGCGAACATTTTTCTGGGCGGTGCGTCCGCTTTTTTTGGTGCCAACTTGACTGATCATTCCCCTTTGCCCGATCTGCACTCTCTGACTTTGCGTGCCCAGCGTCTGGCCGCCATGCGGCAGGGAGCACGGGCTTTGCTGCCAGGCTTGCTGGCGCTCTCTGTTTGGGGGGTCGTCACCGGTGTCGCAATGGTTAAGACTGGGCTCACTGAGCATATGGCTGTGATGATGACATTACTGGTCTATGCCGGATCTGCACAGCTCACTTCTTTGCCGCTCATCATGGCCGGAGCGCCACTCTGGCTGATTTTCCTCGCAGGTATGGTCGTCAATCTGCGTTTTGTGATCTTTGGCGCGGCCCTTCATCCATTTTTTAAAAATATGATCTGGCCCAAGCGCCTGCTGATGGGCTATCTGAGTGTGGATGTGGCGTTTGTCGTGTTTATGCCGCGTTTTACGGATGCACCTAAAAAAGGCACGCTTGAGCAGCACTGGTTTTATTTGGGTGCGATTTTGTCGTCCTGGACGGTTTGGCAACTCACTTCGCTTCTGGGTATCGCACTGGGCTCATTTGTGCCGACAGCCTGGTCGCTTGATTTTGCCGCGGTGCTGGCGTTGATAGC
>CAINDJ010000222.1 GCA_903847325.1 uncultured beta proteobacterium
ACAGAAGGCCATCCCGACAAAGTTTGTGACATTATTTCAGATTCAATTGTCGATGCTTATCTCATTCAGGATCCTTGGTCAAAAGTTGCCTGTGAAGTCATGGCTTATGAGAATATGGTTGTGTTATGTGGGTATTCTCATAGCGATGCCATGATTGATCCAGAATATATTGTGCGCGATGTTTTACAGCACCTTGGCTTCGATGACGAAGCTAAAGGGCTTGACTACAGAACGTGTAAAGTGAATATAAATATTCACCAGTCTGCAAGTCCTAAAATGAAAGATATCAGCCTGTTACCTGCTGATGATCAGGCTGTCGTGTATGGCTATGCAACAAACGAGACAGATGAATGCCTGATGATGCCTTTGCCTCACCAATTAGCGACCAAGCTGACCTTAAGACTTTCACACCTGCGTCAAAAGTTTGCTCAACAGCAACTTGACGATCTGAATGAGTCTGAAAAACTGCTGGCTGGTATGTTACGCCCTTCAGGTAAGGCTCAAGTCACTGCAGAGTACGAGGCAATTGGCAAAATTTCTCGCCGTGTTCGGATAACCGCAGTGGTTCTTGAGGCCCAACATCATCCGGATATTGATTTGGATGAATTAAAAAATCTTCTTAATAAAAATGTGATCGCTAAAGTTTTGCCGGCTGAAATTATTTCTCCAAATTTTCAGCTATTTATCAACGGTGATGGAGAATATACACACGGAGGATTTCGTGGCGGTGGTTTAACGGGTCGCAAACAAAATATTGATACCTACGGAGGCTGGTGTCGTATGGGAGGGGGTGCATTTTCGGGTAAGGATTATCGTAAGATGGATCGTTCAGGTGCCTACGCTGCAAGATGGATTGCCAAGTCGCTTGTCGCAGCCAAACTATGCGATCGCTGTACTGTTGGATTAGCTTATGCAATTGGCCATGCCAAACCTTTAATGATCACTATAGACACGGAATATACCGCCGCATTAAGAGGATATACCGACACGCAACTTGAGGATGTTGTGCGTAATAATTTTGATCTGACTGCGGGTGGCATCATTCACTCTTTAGGTCTTCAAGCGCCAATATATAAAAAGACAGCAGCAGGTGGACATTTTGGGAGAGAGGGATTTTCTTGGGAGGAACCTAAGAAATTAGTGTATTGATCTAAAAAGCACTGTCTCTTAAGTTACTTCAACAGGCTGTTAATGCCCATGTCCGTTATTAGGGGTAGAACCAGAGCCGGTAGAGCCATATTAATAATGGCGGAAGCGGTATGGGTTTTATAAGCTTCCTGAGGCAATCTGCAAATTTTCTTGCAAGTTCTCTCAAAGGTCTTCAAGATACCTCACAGATTCTTCAAGTTTCCTATGAGAAATCTGCCAGATCCGCCATTTTGAGTCTTGCCAGAAGCTGTCAAAAACCTTGATGAGCTCTGGTAGATGTTTGGGAATTCCCGATTACTCCAAAACATAGGTTATGCAAACTCATGTATCGTAAGTCTGCATCAACTTTTAGAAAGATGAACGGCACATCAACTGCTAGATTTTCGTCACTATCAAAAACTTAGGCGGCTTATGATGAAGTATCTTCTGCTCCGGTGAGGTGTTGTTTTAAGCGAAATTGGGCCAAGGCCCTTTGTCAAGTTACAGGTTCAGTGGTTGTAGACCCAGTTTTCTACAACCAGGCCAGCGTAGTTCACAAAGTCTGCTTCGTTGTTGGTGACTAGCGTTACGTCAAGAGCAACGGCATGTGAGGCGATGAGCTTATCGAGCGCATCACGGTTGCGATCTTTGTACGCGGCACGAATCGGTCCGTAGGCTTTGGCCGCCTGAGCTTCAAAGGGCGCCACCAAAATGTCTTCGAGCAAACTGTCGAGCGCCGAGCGGTTGGCTACTTGCGCTGCGGCACTTGTGCAAGCGATGCCGAACTCAAGCTCTGCCAAGGTTACAGCGGATATGACAACGTCACCTACGAAGCAGGCAGCAAAGCGCTCCCTGACCTCGGGCGGCTGATGCTTCATGAGGTAGATGCAGATGTTGGTGTCGAGCATGTACTTTGGGCTCATAACGCCTCACGCTCGCCTTCAATGTTCTCGCCGCGCCCGTGAGCCATGAAGTCAGGTGAAAACTTCGCAAGTTTTCCCAACACATCGCCCATGCGCCGTTGGGCCGGGCGAATGCGTAACTCGTCACCCAGTCGCTCGATTACAAGCTCTACGTCCCATGAACTGTAGGCAAGTTCTGCAGGAATGCGAACGGCTTGTGAATTGCCGTTCTTGAATAGTTTGGTGTTAGCCATAGCGAGTCTCGTTGGATGTACGTGTACATCTTAGCGTAAAATAAACTCAATGTATAGACGTGGATGTACGTGAGACAAAACAGTCATTATTCTGTGCAGCTATGGTCAAGCATTTTGCGAAAGTATCAGTTGCCGGCGATGTCCTGCCCGCCGGCTCGTATCCCTCCCGCAGACCAAAACCCAAAAATCAGAGATTTCAGCACCTCAGGCGGTTTGTGATGTTGTTATTGCTGCCCCGCCAAGAAATCGGCTCTACGGCTCTACCCAATTAACGGGAGATGGGCAGTGTTCATTAAATAGCCGCGCTCATTATTCATTCTAAATTTTGGCCTGATCATGCTAAAATTTGGCTATGTCATTAAAAGATGCAGTCTTTACAGACAGCCAAGCCAAAGTTTATCTTTGGATTTTTGGCCAACCCGAACGCTCTTATCATCTGAGCGAATTGCGCCGTCTAACGGGCTTGGGTAGTGCGTCTCTTCAAAGAGAGATCAACAGGCTGGTGGCTGCTGGTCTCACCAACTCAACGCTGAAAGGCAATCAAAGACAAATATCTGCCAATCGGCAAAGCCCGTTATTTAAAGAGTTAAGCAATCTTACGCGTAAAGTCATGGGCGCATCAGCGCTGCTGACAGAAGCACTGCTACCATTCGAACAAAAAATCGAAGTCGCCTTGCTTTACGGTTCTGTAGCAAAGCAATCAGATACTGCTGACAGCGACATTGATATCATGATTGTCGGCAGAGATTTAACGCTCAGTGAATTACTGGACCAATTATTACCGGTAGAAGAAATGCTTTGCCGTAAAGTTAACCCGACCTGTTACACGGTTACTGAATTCAAAAAAAGATTAGGCGATACAGACTCATTTGTGAACAAAGTGTTAAGCCAACCAATTATCCAACTATTTGGAAATATCGATGAGTTCAGACGCGCTCAGTAATCTTGCCAAAATCGGCAAGATAAAAGCTGAGCCGATGAATCGTGCCGAAATTGACCGCATGTTAGTGATGGCGCGCAAGCGTTTTGTAGACTCGAGCTATCCGCAACTATCTCAAGAAGGTCGCTTCACTAGCGTCTATAACGCAATACATGGAGCCGCACTTGCAGCACTTCGATGGCACGGCTATCGCAGTGAAAATCGCTACATTGTTTTTCAGTCTCTTGGCCACACGCTAGCATGGCCAGCCAGTCAGTGGCGAGTGCTCGACGCTGCAAATCAAAAACGCAATTTAGCTGAATATGAGGGCTTTCTTGAAATCGAAGAGTCAGCAATTGCTGAGCTCAGGTTACTTGCAGAAAAATTGTTTGCCGATGTCGATCGACTGATCGGTGCTGGTAAAGATACGAACATAGCTTAGGGATGTTGCTCAAGAGTGATGGTGGTTAGTATCCCTCCCGCAGACCAAAAGCAAACTACCTGAGATTTCAGCACCTCAGGTGTTTTGTGATGTTATTCATTCTGCCCCGCCAGATATCCTCTGGCGAACCTCATAAATGCTGGGTTTGTCAAAATAATTATTTTTTTAGCCCCCGTTTTAGCCCCTGTTTGTAATAGTGCTAGGGGGCTGGTTCGGACGTGTACAAGGCGCGAACTGCCGGGTGGGCTTTCTACCGTAGTAAGTAAGAAAAACAGTTCATTCGGGCTTCTCGGATCCTTGAGTGTTAACTATCGGTTAGAGCAATGACACGGGTACGGAT
>CAINDJ010000223.1 GCA_903847325.1 uncultured beta proteobacterium
ACATGCTGTCCTCGGTGGGCGACAACCTCAACACGCTGACCGATATCGTCCAGCAACACGACATCTCGAATAGTAGCCTCGCCACTACCGGAAACCGTTTGTACTTTCCCGGTCTGAGATATCGTCTGACGCACGGTATTGTTTTCTCGCTCGGCGAGCAGTGCATTGTAAAAATCCATCACGGACTCTGGCTCACCTTCCATACTCAGGCGACCTGCATCGAGCAATATGGCGCGATCACAAATGCCCTGAATCGAGCCTTTATCGTGCGAGACGATCAACAGGGTTGTACCAAGGCGACCATATTCGCGGATACGCTCAAAACTCTTATGCTGAAAATAGGCATCGCCCACGGAGAGGGCCTCGTCGACAATCAAAATATCAGGGCGAATTGCGGTAGCAACACTAAACGCCAAACGCATCTGCATACCGCTTGAGTACACACGCACGGGCTGATCAATGTAATCACCGATTTCAGCAAACGCCTCAATACCGGGCATGAGCGTAGAGAGCTCCTCGACGCTGTAGCCTAATAACTGACCCGCCATAATCGCATTTTGTCGACCGGTGAAATCCGGATGAAAACCCATCCCGAGCTCTAGCAATGCGGCAACGCGTCCTTTCACCTGCACACTGCCGCTTGTCGGCATCGTGGTACCGGTAATCATTTTTAATAAGGTGCTCTTACCCGCGCCATTGATTCCAACAATACCAACCGCCTCGCCAGCCTGGATTTCAAAGTTTATATCTTGCAATACCCATTTAAGGGTATGTCGAGGCCGGTTAGAAAAGGATAGCCACTCTGCAAGTCTTGACCAGCGGCCTTTGTATTGTTTATAGGCCTTGCCTAATTGTTTGACTGAAATGCTACCCATCAGAGCTCATCCACCATTTCGCCGGCGTGCTTTCTAAAAAGCCGCATTCCGATGAAACACAGAACCAAAGCTAGAAGCGTGACCGGCCACAGTGAACCCCAAACAGGCCATTTAGCTTGTACAACGATATCTTGATAGGCTGTCAAGAGCGGGACCATGGGGTTGTATTGAATCAAACGAGCGACTGAGGCTGGCAATATCGATATGGGATACACCACTGGCGTCAACCAGAACCAGAACTGCAGAATCACGCCAAACAGCTGTCCGACGTCACGAAAAAATACATTCAGTACACCCACGGTGATCCCCAGCCCAACCGCAAATAGAACTTGTATCGCTAGCACGGGAATCAAGGCAAAAAACACCAGCCCAGGAAAATTACCTGAAATCACCAAAAAGACAGTGAATAAGCCAAAAATAATGGAAAAATTCATCCCTGCGTTGAGCACGACGATCACAGGCAAACACAATCGGGGGAAACTGATCTTTTTTAATAAGTTGGCATTTTCTAAAAATACGTTTTGCGCGCGACTCACAATTTCTGTGAAAAGCCCCCAGGTCAGCACACCAATACAAAGATAGATGCTGTAACCGAAGGTGCTATCAATCCCTGGCAGTTTTGCCTGCATAAGCTTGGCAAAAATGACGGTGTAGACCACGATCATGGTCAGGGGATTGATAATGGTCCACAACGCACCGAGCAATGAATTCCGGTATTTAGATTCATAC
>CAINDJ010000224.1 GCA_903847325.1 uncultured beta proteobacterium
CGCCAGAAAGGTCACACCGAGCTCTACCGCGGTGCTGAATACGTGGTCGATTTTCTGCCAAAACTGAAAATCGAAACCGCTGTCAGCAACGAAATTCTTGACCAAGCAATCGAAGCGATTCAAAAAGCAGCTCACACCGGCAAAATTGGTGATGGCAAGATTTTTGTCACGCAACTCGAACACGTCATCCGCATCCGTACCGGTGATACCGGCACGTCAGCCCTTTAAGGAAAGGTTAATCATGTTGACTTTAATGAAACGACTCATTGCGGGTTGCGCAATGGCACTCGCTGTCGGTGGCGCAAGCTTATCGATTTCCGCACCCGCCTTCGCGGCCGATGACGCTAAAGCTGCGGTTACAGCTCCCGCAGCGGCACCCGCTGCGGCTGAAGCACCCGCTGCGGCTCCTGCTGCGATCGTCCCCAACAAAGCAGACACAGTCTGGATGCTTTTGTCTACGGCACTTGTACTGCTGATGACCCTGCCTGGCTTGTCACTGTTTTATGGTGGCCTGACGCGCAGCAAAAACGTCCTGTCTATCATGATGCAATGTCTGGTGATCTTCTCAGTCATTACCGTCCTGTGGGCAGTCTATGGTTACAGCCTCGCCTTTACGGAGGGCAGCGCATTCATCGGGAAATTCGACAGGTTATTCCTGGCCGGCATTACACCTGATTCAGTTGCTGCCACCTTCAGCAAAGGTGTTGCGATTCCTGAGTTTGCATTTATGGCCTTCCAGGCGGTGTTTGCAACGATCACCTGCTGCCTGATCATCGGCGCATTTGCAGAACGTGCAAAATTCTCAGCGATCCTGTGCTTCATGGTTCTCTGGTTCACATTCAGCTATCTGCCTATTGCGCACATGGTCTGGTTCTGGCCCGGTCCAGATGACATCAAAGACGCAGCATCACTCGATGCAATGAATGCCAAAGCAGGTTGGTTGTTCCAGAAAGGCGTGTTGGACTTTGCAGGCGGTACCGTTGTACATATCAACGCTGCTGTGGCGGGTCTGATTGGTTCGTTCGTGATTGGCAAACGTATCGGTTACGGCAAAGAATCCATGAAGCCACACAACATGGTATTTGTCATGGTTGGTGCAGCATTGCTGTGGTTTGGCTGGTTTGGTTTCAACGCTGGCTCAGCACTCGAGGCAAATGGCACCGCAGCGCTGGCTTTCATCAACACATACCTGGCTACTGCAGCTGCGGTCTTGGGTTGGGTCTTTGCTGAATGGCTGACACGCGGCAAGCCATCCTTGTTAGGCGGCGCATCAGGTTGCGTTGCAGGTCTGGTTGCTATTACACCAGCAGCAGGTTTTGTCGGCCCAATGGGTGCACTCGCAATCGGCGTATGCGCTGGTGTGGTCTGCCTCTGGGGTGTGACAGGTCTGAAAAAGATGTTTGGTTCAGACGACTCTCTTGATGTGTTCGGTATTCATGGAGTAGGTGGTATCTTGGGTGCGATCCTGACAGGTGTGTTTGCAGCACCTTCACTGGGCGGCACGGGCGTGTTTGACTACGTAACTGACAAAGTCACACCTGACTACTCAATCGCCAGCCAGCTCTGGATTCAGGCTCAAGGCGTGATCACAACAATAATCTGGTCCGCAGTCGTGTCTTACATCGCTTTCAAACTGGTTGATGTCATTATCGGTCTGCGTGTCCCTGAAGATCAGGAACGTGAAGGTCTGGATGTCACTTCACACGGCGAATCCGCCTACGAAGGTTAATCAGTATGCTGTGATGCGGGTGATGGAATAATCATGATCCGCATTACAGATAATGTGTCAAAAAAAAACCGCCAGAATTTTTTCTGGCGGTTTTTTTTCGATCATATCCTGAGCGAAAACTCAGAACCAATCTTAGAACCGGTAGGCGACACCCACACCGACGGTGAGAGGATTCAAGTTCACGGTACCGACTTTATTTCCAGCGATGCTTACGTCAGTCGCCATCTGGATATATTTCAGATCAACGTTTAAGCCCCAGTTTTTATCCAGCATGTAGTCAAAACCAACCTGACCCGCCACGCCAAAACTTGAGTTACTTACTTGAGCCGCGCCATCTAGAATATTGTTACGTTTGTAGAACAGCGTGTAATTCACGCCCACGCCGATATAAGGTTTAAAAGCACCTAAATCGGTGAAATGATATTGCAGCAACAACGAAGGCGGCAAAGCAGAAATAGTCCCGGCCTTTGCACCACCTACATTTACATTAATATCCTGCGGATACGTCAGTACGAGTTCGGCGGCAATATTTTTAGTGAAAAAATAACTGAAATCGACTTCCGGAATCCAGGTATTTTGCGCCTCGACTTTTGTGCTTCCACCTAGAGGCAGCCCACTACTCTGACCGTTTTCCCAATTAAGGTACACAGCACGGGCACGCACCATGAATGGACCCGGGTCCGCTGCCTGAGCCTGGACGTTGGCAACGGACAACATACCGACAGTCATTAAGGCTGCTGCGAGGATTTTCTTACACATGATGGTTCCTTTTTGTAGTGTGTAAGGAAATCGTAGCGCTCAATAAGATCTGCTCTCTTGATCTATCGCAATACTGGCGAACCAGATGTTTGCGATAAATCAAAAATCCCGCTGACAGCCGATTTAAGCCGTAGGCGGGATCTCTTCAAACGGTCAAGCGCGACGCGTCAAGCTTCACGCGTCATGCATCAAAGCAATTAAATAGCTTTGATCATTGAAGCCGCATCGCTGACTTCGAAAGCACCAGGGCCTTCAACGTGGAGGACTTTAACAACACCATCGACGATATAAGCCGCATAGCGCTGCGAACGAACGCCCATGCCACGCGCGGTGAGGTCGAGTTCCAGACCAAGGGCCTTGGTCCATAAGGCTGAGCCATCACCCATCATGCGGACTTTACCGTTGACTTTTTGGTCACGTCCCCAGGCGCCCATAACAAACGCGTCATTGACAGCAACGCACCAGACTTCGTCTACGCCTTTGGCTTTGATTGCATCAAAATGCTCGACATAACCAGGGACGTGTTTAGCTGAGCAGGTTGGTGTGAATGCACCAGGCAATGCAAACATCAGAATTTTTTTACCTTTAACCAGATCGGTAACCTGAAAAGCGTTAGGCCCCAAAGTGCAACCTGCTGTTTCTGTTTCGATGAATTCGGTCAAGGTGCCTTCGGGCACGCGATCGCCGACTTTAATTGTCATGTTTGTTCTCCGTAGGTATCACGGGCAACGATTGTTACCGCATCTGAACCCTAAGCGTTAGATATCATAAGCTAGTCATCCCCCATAAAACCCACTCATATAGTAGGGTTTTATGGGGGATGACCGTTATAGAGGGGTTCAGGATTCTTCTTTGACGCGATAGACCAGTGTAGAGGTATGTGTCAGCGACAAAACTTTTGTCGTCACGCTACCGAGCAAGATGCGCGACAGGCCGCTACGGCCATGACTACCAATGAAAATCATATCGCAATGATTGTCTTTAGCCGCCTGCACAATGCCGTCAGCCACATTGAAGTTAGAAACTGCGTGCGAGGTCACTTTGACACCCGCAGTCTCTGCACGGTCTATCACGTGCTGCAAGTAGA
>CAINDJ010000225.1 GCA_903847325.1 uncultured beta proteobacterium
ATTGAAAGATGCCCTTGACGAAAGCGCATTACCATTTAGCGTCGACGTGCTTGTTTGGAATGATATTTCTGAATCATTCCGCAATAATATTTCAGAAAAATATTATGTGTTGACTGACTCGGGCACCTGATCGCCTCATCTGATCGAGCTGGATTGAAGTTTTATGAATCTATCTCTATCGCAAGCAAGCCATTTCAATAATACGAAGCGCTTGAATAAGCCTTGATTGTTGTGTTGCAAAGTTCAGTCTGACAAATTGATCTTTGCCAAATTGACTGCCAGGCGAGGTGGCTAAGCCTGCGTCCAGAAAAAGCTGATAGGGATTAGGATGATTGAGCTGCGTGCAATCAATCCAGGCTAAATAGCTGCCCTCCATGTTGCCTATACTGAGTTCTTCAATATTATTAATTTTGCTGTAAATTAAATCTCTATTGGTCCTGAGATAAGCAATCAGCGCTTGCCGCCAGGGTTCTCCGTCTTCGATGGCAGCGACTGTGGCGGTATATGCAAATAAAGAGGGTGCTGTGATCGTTTGATGCAGCCCAACCTGGATCGCTTGACGAAGATCGGGATTTTCTGCGACGGCCCAGGCAAGCCCCGTCCCTGAGAAGTTAAACGTCTTATTCAAAGACATTAACGTGAGGGTCTTCTCTGAAATTTCTTTGCTAATACTTGCAAGAGGAATATGTTTTTTATCGTCAGCCAGCACAAGCCCTGCATGGATTTCGTCTGAACAAATCCACATATTGTGTTCTACGCAAAAATCCCCAAACTCTTTTAGCTCTGATCGGGTGAGTACGGTTGAGCCTGGATTTTGTGGGTTGGTCAATAAGGCTAATCTCGTTTTTTTGTTAACAAGAGTCGACAATTGATGATTTGGTAAAACCCAGCGCCTGTCTTTTAGTTCGAGGGATATTTCTTGAAATTGCCTATTTGCACGCATGCACGCAAGTCGTAAGTGCTGGTATGCAGGTTTAGGGATCAGAACGTTTTCATCATGGCGCGTGAGCTGCTCGACAGCGGTATAGAGACCAGAGGTCACACTTGGCAGAATCACAATCCAATCCGGATCTACTTGCCAGGCGTATTGTTCGAGCAGGTAGCCCGCAATCATTGCAGGCATCTGACTGGGACTATGGGTGTAGCCGTATATACCCTGTTGCACGCGAAGACTCAGGGCCTCTATGACACAGGGCGGAGATTTAAAGTCCATATCTGCGACACTTAACGGCAGTACTTTTTTACGATCAAAACGATCCCAGCGAATGGAATCTGTTTCTTGCTGATGGTGGACCGTATCAAAATCAAACGCCATCTTTAGCGAGCCTTAATCCCGTCATTTGCCATCGTGCATGGGTTGGAAAAAAATTACGATAAGTTGATCTGGAATGCCCCGCGGGCGTGTAGGCAGAACTGCCCCTGAGAATCATCTGATTAACCATAAACTTACCGTTGTACTCACCGGCAATACCGCCCCATGGCTGATAGCCTGGGTAAGGCGTGTAGTTGCTACTCGTCCATTGCCAGACATTGCCAAAAAGATCGGTGCTGTATTCGGAATTTGATTTGGCTAAAGCTTCCCATTCAAATTCAGTTGGCAGCCGGGCTCCAGCAAAGCTAGTGATGTGTTGACTTGCCCAGCGCGCAAAGGCATCCGCTTCAAAATAACTGATGTTAGAGACCGGTGCATGCATGTCCAGAGGAGCATTGCCGCAAAGTGAAAAGCGGAAAAACTGATTTTTACTTTCTTTGTTCCAATACAGCGGGGCAGAAATTTTTTCTGTTTGCAGCCATGCCCAGCCTGCGTCTAGCCACCATTTGAAATTTTGGTATCCGCCATCTTCTATGAAAGCAAGCCACTCTGCGTTAGTAACGAGTCGGTTGCCTATCGAATGTATCTGATTGAGTGCCGCGTGTTTTGGCCCCTCATTATCAAAATGAAAGCCATTGCCTTCGTAACCTGCCTCTATTAACCCACTCACACCCCGGATCCATTGAAAGGGTTGCGTGGTTAAGGTGTTCTGGACAGGTTCATCAGAGTAGGCTGGGAAAAGCGAGTTGTTTGAGAAAAGATGATGAATATCTGTCAGGAGTAACTCTTGATGCTGTTGCTCGTGATTGATACCTAGCTGTATGAGCCATTGCAGTTCTGTAGAGAATTTAACTTTTAACAGTGCGGATACTCTGGCTTCGATATTTTTGCGCCATGCGAGCACTTCCGCGAGAGTGGGCCGGGTTAATAATCCACGTTTGCTGCGCGGATGTTTATCACCGATTCCGTTGTAATAGCTGTTAAATAAAATAGCAAACTGGGGGTTCCAGTAGGCGAAGTTTTCCTCGAAAGGTTTGAGGATCATGACCTCATAAAACCAGGTGACATGCGCCAAATGCCATTTGGCAGGACTAGCGTCCTCCATGGACTGCGCTTGACAGTCCTCAGGACTCAGATTCTCAATGAGTGCTCTCGAGTACTCTCTGGAGCGATGAAATTGTTCTAATAACTCATCTGACGAAAGTGTTTGATAGTTGGTGTCAGTGAGCATAGATGACTGCGTAATAGTTTTTCGGATCTGTCCAGATTTGGCTCGCTTCAAAACCCGCATTTTTCAATAAAGTTTTGATAGATTCAATTGTGTATTTATGCGAATTTTCAGTGTGAATACGCTCACCCTTTATAAATGTCCTGGTATGTCCCGGCCACGAAACAGTCAAGTCCTCAAGGGCTTCCAGATAAAGCTCAACCCTGTTTTCTTCATGGTTGATGATGACTTGATGACGGAATTGCTCAACCTTGAAATCTGAGCCTAGCAGTGCGTTGACGGATCTCAAAATATTAAGATTAAAAGCCGCAGTGACTTTAAGTGGATCGTCGTAGGCAGCCTGAAGGACTGTATCCTCTTTCATCAAGTCAACACCGATTAATAAGCCACCACCATGCGCTTGGTTCTTTATTTGTGTGAGGAGTGCGAGCGCTTCGGCCTGAAGGAAATTACCAAGACTGGAGCCAGGATAAAAAAATATTCTTTTGTTTTGAGCAACCGCTTTCGGAATAAAGAGTTGCTTGGAAAAATCCATGCCTAAACATTGCATTTGAATATCAGGATATTTTCCCTCAAGCTTGTTTAAGGCCTCTTGCAGATATTCAACTGAAAAATCGATTGCAAGATAGTTTGAGGGTTTTAGACAGGAAAAAAAAGATTCTGCTTTCTGGCAATTTCCAGCGCCTAAATCAATGAGCGTGCCACCGGTACCGACAGCATTTGCAATTTGATCTTGATATTGAATAAAAATATCCTTTTCAGTGCTCGTTGGGTAGTATTCTGGGAGTAGGGTAATTGCTGTGAAAAGATGTGAACCTAAAGGATCATATAAAAATTTTGGCGATATCAAGGCGGTTTGAG
>CAINDJ010000226.1 GCA_903847325.1 uncultured beta proteobacterium
AGCGAAAAGTTTGTGTCGATGTACTTTGACCCGACCGGACGTGAAGAGCCGACCAATGTCGCCGGTATCAACATAGACATCAACAAGTCCCAGCAAGTGATTGACCTCTTAAAAAGGGAAATGCAATCAGACGCGCAGGACCTGGCTGATTACATCGCCGGGCGGTTTTGGACATTGCAGTCGGGTATTGAGTTCTTAAGCGTTCTGGATGGTGTGGACGACGGTACTTTGGGAGCCAGCTCTTACGGCGGACTTTCGAGAACTACCTATCCCACGATCAAAGGGAATGTCACGGCTGGTGTTGGCTCGTTGACGATGGTCAAAATGGCCACCGCTTATAACAACGCAACCCACGGCCCATTCCACCCGAACGTAGTAGTTACGGACAAAGCGACTTGGGCTTTGTATGAGAAGCTCTTGACTCCTACTTTGTCAACGCAGATTTTGCAGACCGGATTGACTGGCAATCCGATGTTCACGGGTGTTACGGATAGCGGTTTGGCTAACCTGATAGCCCCCGGAACCGATCTCAAAGGCGCGGCAGGCTTCACCGCTTTGACCTACAAGGGTATGCCGGTTGTTGCCGATGACAAGTGTCCTACAGGCTACATGGTGATGCTTCGCTCCCAAGACTGGGGTTTCTATGGGTTGGACGCCACTTTGGAAGGCTACAAGGCTTCCAGCGTGCTGAACAACGACCAGATCGAGGGCGTCTACAGCATTCCAAACGCTCTAGGCTTCGCGTTCAGCGGCTTCACAGTTCCTATTAACCAGTATGCGATCAGCGGACACACGATCCTTATAGGCAATCTGATTTGTCAGAATCCCAGGAATCAAGCGATTCTTACGGATATCAAGACTTCCTAATTGATTTAAGGGAGGGTTGACGAGGAAGCGAAAGCTGATTCAGGAGCCTCCCATTAAGTCTTCAAACAAATGTATCTAAAAGATTATTCACCAGCTCTGAAATATGGGGCTAAGATTCGACCTCAAGACCTTGCCGGTATGATCGGCTTGCCTTACGTGGGAGATGTTTATTACATCGATCCTACTAACGGGGCTGATACTCACGGCGGTATGAGCCAGGATGATGCCTTTAAGACATTGTCGGCGGCTCTTACTGCAGTGACTGACAATCACCACGATGTGATTGTGATTGTTCCGGCGGGAACTGGCACGGGAACGGGCATTACTGAAACAGCGGCAATAACGTGGTCTAAAAACTTAGTCCATCTTGTCGGCAATGTTACCAGCGGTCCGATTGCTTCACGTGCCAGGATCGGTTGCTCAACCAACGCAATATCCCCGTTCATCACGATGACTGGTTCGGGAAATAGCATTCACAACGTGCAGATCAATTCCAACGGTGCGACAGATTATATCTGTTTTGAATTGAACGGCGCGGCAAGAAACTATTTTGAGAACTGCCAGATTGGGGTTCAGAACGCGACGGCGGCGGCTAACTCGGCTTGTTACGATCTGTATCTGTATAACGCGTCTGATGAAAATTATTTCAACAACTGCGTTATAGGATACGACACGTTTAACCGGGCGGCAGGTTCTAATGTTGCTCTGGCGTTGCATTGTGCCAGGAACATTTTCTATCACTGCACGCTTGCGATGTTTGCTTCAGCGGCGGCTCCGTTCTTTATTCAGACCAATGGACATCAGCCTTTGTACAACGATGTTACGTTCGACAGCTGTATCTTCAAAAATGCGGTTGGCGCGGGTGCGACTGCAATTACAGCCGCAACAAGTTTGTCAACGGATGATCCTTCGGGAGACGTGCTGTTGATAAATCCGTTCATGGTCAATGGTGCTAACGTTGCCTGGGGTACGGTGGCGACGATCTATGCTAACGGTATTTCCAGCAATGGAACCTACGCACAGGGAATTGGGGTTAGTGTCCATCCGACCACCTAATCAAGGTCGTTAGTAATGTAAACTAATAAAACAAAAACATGTCTTCAAATTTAGGAAATAGTTTCGTCGTTCCAGGTGGCATTGAATCTCAAAGTTCTGTGCCGTTGACCCAGCTTGGTTCGATCGCGATGACCAACGATGGCCGCAAGTTCCGCTATGTGCGGGCTGGCGGCACTGGTATTGCGGCTGGTATTCTTTGCCAGTCGGTTACCGAAGATACCACCAACTGGGAGAATCTTTCGGTAGCGGCGGCTGCGGCTGGTTCTAGGACGGTCACAACGACAAGCACGGTAACTCTGGCGGCAAACTTGCTGGCAGGAGGTTATTTGACCGTGACGACAACGCCTGGGATTGGGTACACTTACAAGATTGCTGGCAACTCTGTCGCGGCGGCGGCGGTGGTTAACATCTACTTGGAAGACCCGATAGTTGTTGCTTTGACTACAGCGTCAAAGATTGATGTGATTCCCGACCCCGATGGCGCGGTAGTGATATTTGCCAACGGTACAGGAACGCACACCGGCAATATTCGTGGGGTTGCGGTTTATCCGCTCACAGCCTATTACTACGGCTGGCTTCAGATTGGTGGCGTTGGCACAGTCCTTGGCGACTCCAACACTATCACTGTCGGCAGTTGCGTAGTGGGTTCCAAGGCGGTTGACGGCGCAGTAGGCGTGCAGACAGAGGTCACTGACCCCATTGTCGGCACTGCCATTACTGGCATCGCTTCCACCGAGTACGGTTTGGTCAATCTCCAGATCGGGTAATAGGTTTTTACAGCGCAAAAAACTTGTGGCTTTTGCGCTGGATAAAGCCCATTAGGGTTTAACTGCTTTGTCTCGTTAAGAGGAACGAAGCAAAAAATATGGCACAAGAAAAAGAGCGTATGTATTACACCGAGCGTGAAAGGAATACCACCGTCAACTTTACCAACATTGACGATGAAGACTTTACCGGCAGTTTTGGAAGCGATGAAGAGATTGTGGGCCGTCTTGACGATGGCAAGCCGATCCTTGAGAAGAAACCGATAGAGTATTTCATTAAAAGAGGTGATACCAAACAATTTCCCATGCCCCTGGCAGAACATTTTGCAGGACACTTAGCTGACAAGATAATGATGAAAAAGTATCCCGAAACGCCGTTTACGCATGAAAATGCCATTAGAAAGGGGATTATTGAACAGATACTGGGGGCGGTAGCGGTTAAACCGATAGAACCGATAGCAACGCCTGTTGAAACAGTCGTTGAGCCTCAAGCCGAGGCAGAACAGCCTTTTGCCGAATTAGCCGCCAAGAAACAGGGCCGTCCGGCAAAAGTTAAAACCGAAGTCTAATTAGGCTTGTAGTGGATGGGTGAAGCGGGATTGTCTCCCTCGCTTCATCCTTCTACTGCAAAGTTAAAATAAAATATGACAGCTTTCATGCACGATGATAATTATGTACCGATAACAACGTTAGGATTATCAGCCTCTAAGGCGATTACTTACGTTGCGGGAGCAGGGAATTCAGGAGTGCAGGGCGCGACAACCCTTTTTACCGTTACAGGAACTGTGGCGGTTTATTTATTTGCGGTGTGCAGTAAAACGCTGACATCAAGCGGTGGCGCAACCATTAAGGCGGGCATTGCAGGCAACACAACTGGCTTGATCGCCAGCACGGGATATGGCAGTATCACCAACGCCTTGATTTGGAAAGATGCCAGTCCGGCAACCTTGATAGCTTTCCCGTCTTTGAACATTATTACGGGAACTAACATCATTCAAACCATCGCAACTGCAGATATCAGTGACGGTACTTTGACTTACTATTGCGTGTACGTGCCTTTGAGTTCGGGTGCTTCGGTCGTTGCGGCGTAATTTTACAAACAAATGCCGGAAAATGAGTCAAAGGTCAAAATCGTTGATATTCTTTTAAAGAAACTTAAAGGGTTGTTGCTTGAAGAAGACTTGCCCCAAGAAGAAACGCCTAAAGAAGACAAACCTGTTGATGATTCCGGCTATACTCCAAACGACAATCCTAAGGACGAACTGTCAAAACTGCTGGCTTTGCAAAAGAAAACCAACACCGAAGTCCCGAATACACCCAAAACAGATTTTGATTATCAAAGGGAAAGCCTTGATACCGAGCGCAAGGCAATAGAGATCGACAGAAAAAGGATTGAAAGCCAGCAGGAATCCTTGAGAGCGGCTTTAATAGAAATTAAAAACAAATCAAATGCCTAGCGAGGATGCGAAAATCGACGCCAATTATAAGGGAAGTCTGATCGCCGTAACGGACGATTCCAACAAAGATATCCGTTTGGTTATCGTTGACCCCGTTACAGGCAGGCTGTTAGTCCAAGGCACGGGGTCTTTCAACCTTTATGACTCCCAAGGCAACATCATCAATCCGGCCACGGATGGCATCGGCATAGGTACGTTTGATTATGTTAGTGTGGCTTACCCGGTTGACACGACCGAGGTTTATTCTTTTTATCAAGGAGGCGC
>CAINDJ010000227.1 GCA_903847325.1 uncultured beta proteobacterium
TGCTGCAGGGCGTTGAGCTGATCGTTGAGTTGCACTATGCGCTGCCGGTACACTTTTGCTTGGTCTTGCAGCTCACTGTTGGTCATTTGCTGAAGAACCTCCCCGATCTATCGTCGTCCGGCGTGTCCGGCTCAAGCTCGCCTGGGTCGTCATCTTCCAGGCCACCCCCGGTAAACTTGACCTCCGGCTCCGGCAGAGCGTCAATCCAGGCCTGCAGCAAGACCTCAGTCTCGACGATCTCCTTGCAGTCCTGGGTGATGTTGTCGGCCAGTCGCTCACTGAAGGCGCTGGCCAGCAGATTGAATTGGTCGATGTACTGCTGGCGGTAATCAGGCGTCTGTTGGCTCATGGTTGCGCCTCCGTCAAGACCATGATCAGCGTGCGCTCCAGATAGGCGGCCAGCTCCTGGGCGATCTTGCCGGTGTGCTCGGTGTTGTCCGGATCAGCGTGGGCGCCGATGCTATACTCTTTGTCGCCCACCTGCAGCTTCACCGTGATCTCGATCAACGGCTCTGCATCGCTCATAGGGTCCAAAACCTCACTTTCGCTGACTCATCGTCCTCATCGTCATCGTCGAAGTCTGGCTTGCCGTGGCCACCGGTCGTCCCCGGGAGGCAGGCCACGGCGTTGGAATAATCGATCCATTCTTCGTTTTCCGCGTATCTAACGGCATCAATGGTGTGATTGTTCTTGTCGGGGAATTTGGCCTTGTAGTTGCCGTTGGCGTCCTTCTCCAGCTCGTAATTGATAAACTCTCTGGCTGTGTGCGGACACCGCCCGTCATCTATAACTATCGCTTCCAAATCCTGCAACCACTTGACGCCAAAGTTGACGCTGTCAGCACCTTTCTTTACGCCGATCACCTGTAAGCCATATTGACACAGCTCATCAATGCTTTTAGGTTCTGCAGAGTCTGCCATGATCAAATCATTGTATTCGTTCTCTGCATGCATGAGCTCAAATGCTTGCCGGTTGGATAAGCCTGCCTTATAAATCTCGAAGTATATATAAAGTCTCTTGTATTTCCGGTTGTACTCGACAACGGTGTAGACAAACGGGTCGATTGCATAGCCGAAGTCAAGCCCTCGCCTGACGTTCTCAAAGTCGTCAATCTCGTCGTCGCTGATAGGACGAATCTGGACGTTGCCAAACACTTCGCCGCCGGTTCCCGTTACGACGCCAAGATACTCATGCTCATAAGCCGTTGGGTTGACCTGACTCAGATGCTCGGCCTCGAGGATGAACTGATCGCCCAGCCAAGAACGGGGAACGCTCAGGTAATCGCTGTGATGCACGAGACGGTCAGGATTCGTCAGCAAGGACTCGGCATTAACCCAGTTCACCGCTGACTTGGGCGGGTTATACGAGTAGAAAACGATAAATTCAGAGCCGCCACGTAAGAGTGATTGGTTAATCAGCCGGATCTCTTCGATGCCGTTAAACTCATCTAACTCTTCGTACCAGATGTATTTGCAGTATCCTTTGGCAAACTTGATGGATTTGATCTTCTTCGGCTTATCCGCGCCACGAAAAAGAATCTTCTGGCCAGTCAGAAGGTAGGTTAGGGAGAGAGGGCTTAACGATCTAGACCAATACGACTCCACGCCAAGCATTTCAATTGCCCACCACAACTGCTCATACACGGAATCTTTCAGCGTGTCTTTGACTTTACGTAAAGCACAGGCGTTAGCTTCTTTATCTTTCATGATGCCGAGGATTATTTCAATGGCTGCAAATGACGACTTGGTTGAACCTCTGCCACCTTTGAGCCAATAATGAGTATGTAGGTGACTCTTTATTTTTTTGTGTAAAGAGTAAAACGATGGGGCGATTATCTCAGAGAGTTTCAGTTCGACGTCATTCATCGATATCATCCACGATTGTAATTTTCCCCTGAATGCTCAGATCAATCTCGTTTTTGAACATCCCGAGCTGCTGGCCGAGCTTATGCAGAGCATCAACCTTGTTATAAACTTTCACCTCACGCTCAACAATGTCGCCATTCTCGGTCGGTATTCTTTTTATCCTCACACTTTGGATTGCCGCTGTGTCGTCCCTATTGGCATCGCCTCGAAGCGTGGCCTCATCCATGTCGATCACATCGATCGGATTCAGGAAAGCAACTTTTGCAAGCTCTTGCAAGATGCGTTCAACGGTTATTCCTGTGCGGCGGGACTGAATAGCGATGGCTTCATCAATGGCATCCTTGATGCTAGGTTTTGCTATCAACTGTGCTGCCATTTTGGGATGGTATCCTGCACGTATAGCCGCTTGGGTAGCATTGCGGTCAATCATATACTCATCAATAAATAGTCGCTGCTTTGGTGTCACCTCGCTCACCACCTAAAATTATTTCACGTGAAATAAAAATAACCGCCCCGATGGACGGCAAAGCCTGTTAAGCCTGTTTGCACATTTCTTGCTTCATGCGCTCACGAAAATAATCAAGCCGTGCCTGCCAACGGCGTCCATCAAACACAATCGCCGACAAGCAATCAGCATAACTGTTGGTAACTGCAATAATTACCTTTTCGCCTTTGGCATTAAAGGTTTTGATTTTCTTCGCGCCCCTAA
>CAINDJ010000228.1 GCA_903847325.1 uncultured beta proteobacterium
CCCTTTCCAATTCAACGCAAGGTTGAACGTATCGGTCTGGTAGTTTGTGGGCATTGGCAGGATCGATACTTTTTCACCTGATGCGCCATAAATACCCGCAGAGCCAAATGACATCAGTTTCGCACCCGACTGATCCAAGTGGTTAAAGCCAAATGACATATCCCAATTGGAGTTAATAATCTTAGAACCATCAAACGAGCTGTTCTGACGCGTCGTGTAAATCCCAGGATTATTAAAACTCGCCAACTGTCCCGGCGTCATCGTCATGGTGTTTGGCACTAACCCAAATGACGTTGGCAACCTGAAGCTATTTCCTCCGATCGCCCCTGAATATGGCGTCTGGTAGGAGTCGGAAATATTCTGCGTCAAAGCGTCATAGCCGATTCCTAAGCGCCAGCTTCCCTGATTCGCAACTGACAAGGTTGCCGAACGGTTGCTTAACCCCAGGTTCGTACCGATCAACTCATAGCGCATCGTGCCGCCATTCTCGTTGTTTGTGTAGGCATCACCGCCTCGCAAACCGAGGTTACCGTTGATGTAAGCACCTTGTTTATTCAAGCCGTTGTACTCGCCAAACTTTGCCGAGCTTGAGGTGACATAAATGCCCATTACATCGACATAGTTTGTCGGCTTGGTCAATGCAGCAATTTCTTCATCGTCAGCGTGTGCGGATAATGAAGTCAGTGCAAGCATTACCGCCAAGGCAACACTGTTTAAACGCAGATTTCTCGATTTCTCAAATTTCATAGCTATCCCCAACTACGTGATTAGCGCTTCCTGATTCCGTTTCTAATACTTTGCGTCAACTGGTCGTAACCAGCCCCTAGCTTCCAATCGCCCTGATTGCCAACATTCACGCTGGCTGACCCGTTACTTAATCCAACATTTCGAGCATCCACTGACCAGGAGGTGGTACCTCCTGCAGTTGGTACAGACGTAGCTTCCCCGCCCTGCAGGCTTACATTGCCGCTGGTATACATGCCCTGTTGATTCAGGCCGTTGTATTCACCAAATTTCGCAGACCCTGATGAAACATAAATCTGCTGAATTTCAATGAAGTTCTGAGGGATGGAAGATACGGATAAATTTTGTTGACCTGAACAAATCGTCGTAACCAGCATCGCAGTGCACATCGCAGGTAACGTCAGCTTTCTGGGAAGTAGGCGACGATTGTTCATGGTCTTCTCCTCCTTAACGCTGGAGGTACCCCCCTGCTGGACTATTCGATCCATGCACCTGACTATGGCAATTCATGCAGGCACGTCCAGTCGCGTTAGCATTCGGTGCAGTAATGTTGCCGCTATTCTGCTTACCCGCTACGCTTGAACCCAATGGGTTTTTACTTTGGTGCGGACCATCATGACAATCCTGGCACAGGAACGGTGGCCGATCTTTCAAGAGAGGCGTGATGTTCGAGCCGTGAGGAGTGTGACAGTAGCTGCAATCCTCAGTAACAGGCTGGTGCTCAAATCTCTTTGGACCACGTTTTTCAGCATGACACATGTAGCATGTCTCGTTGAGCGTGTTCTTCTTGAGAAGTTTTGGACCTGTTGAGCCGTGTGCATTATGGCAATCTGAACAGACAACCTTACCCACATCAATTGGATGGGTAGAGATCTTATGGCTGTCAGCACGCTGCTCTTTGTGGCAAGTGAAACAAACCTGAGTCTGCGTCAGCTTGTTGAGCACTTTGTCCTGAGGACGGTGCACCGTATGGCAATCATTACAGGCAACATTATTGGTCTGGTGAACACCGCCATCCCAGTTATTGCGTGCAGCGCCTTTATGGCAGGTTATACATTGATCTGCACGTTCGTGATCATCAGAGATCGGAAAGGCTCCCTTTTTGAACACGACATCAGGTGCTGCGGTTCCTTTGGTGTTTGGGTCGCCTTTTATGTGCTTCTCACTAGGACCGTGACATGACTGACATGTCGGGGTTCTGGAGTCACCGCGCACACCGTGCTTGGTCTGATAAAGGGAAAGAACAGGTGCGTTTTCGCTTTCGTCATGACAGCGCGTACAGACCTTATCTTTGTTGAGGGCTTCTTTGGCGATTGTGGCTTTGTCCTGATCGCTGTCATCAGCGGCAAAGGACTGGGCAGACAAACCCAAACAGAGGGTTGCCATCAAAACCAGTACAAATCTATGAAGATATTTCATTTGCAATTCCTGCCAAAAAAAATCGGCTTGTTCACATCAAAATTGGTATTACTGAGCGAGAATCCACTGCACCAGATTTTTGATTTGAGCCATATCTTTAGGTGGTGATGTTTTTACAATTTTGTGCTCTTCTTCGTGCCCATCCGGGAACTTGGCTTTTTCACCCGTTGTGATGTGCTCAATCAAACGGTTTTCAGCGTCAGCTTTACCTTTGTATTTCTCAGCGACGGAGTGATAAGAAGGACCATCTTTGTCCTTGTCAATCGCATGGCATTTAAAGCAATTATTTTGTTTGGCGAGGGCTTTTGCTGCATCCGCATCGACAGCATGTGCGGCTGACGCGGCAAACAGAAGACCCACTGCGCTAAAAGCAACTGCGGCGAAGTGGCGATTTAAGTGTTTCATTCTGATCTCCAGGTCATAAATTTGCTCGGTTCAAAACAGTGAACACAAAAGCGATTTGACTTAGATTGATAGTAGAGATTTGAATGACCATGCGATATAGGAGGTCTTTAGCAAATAAACATAGGAATATTCCTATTTTGCGTATAGTCCCATTGGCAGATTTAAAACAGGCACAGGAAAGATTTCATAACCCATTGATATGCAATGACATTATTTAAGTAATTTCAAAAAAAATAAAAACCATGTTTCCACATAAAATAACGTTTAAGCTTATCCAAAGTAAGTTCAACATCATGAAAAGGAGTCATCCATGAAAATACTCGTTGCAACCGATGGTTCAAAAAATGCCCTGCGTGCGGTCAAGTTTGCAATCGCTCAGGTAAAAGGCAGCAACTTAAAAACCAAGTCCATCACGCTCATCAGCGTGCATGATGATGCTGGACTTCGTCATGCGAAATCCTTTGTCGGTTCAGATGCCATCACTGATTATTTGCGTGAATTAAGCGACAAAGAGCTCAAGCCTGCTATCAAGGTTCTAGATGATTCCGGTGTAAAACACAGCATGGTCATCAAGACCGGTCATGTCGCCGAAGAAATTGGCAAGCTCGCACAGAAAGAAAAATTCGATATGGTTGTTCTCGGCTCAAAAGGCCGCAGCGCCCTGGCTGATCTGCTGATCGGCTCGGTTGCGCAACGCGTGATCGCAACGGTCAATCAACCTGTTGTTCTGATTAAGTAACCATCTTGACTTGACTACATCACCTTTTAGCCAAGCCAGTTAATCAAATCGCTCGACCAATCTCTATTGGCCGAGCGTTTTTTTAAATAGCTTATTTCGCACTAATCTCAGTTAATCTTTACTTGTTATCAACCTGTTCGCTGCAAATAAATCATGAATTCACCCAAAGTCTTGCCAAAATCACCCAACACGACACGCCGGAATTTCATGGTTTCCGGTACTGCAGCGGCCGTTGCACTCTCGGTCAATAGCGCACAAGTCAGTGCACAAACCGCTCATAACACAGTTGCGGCGGCCAAAACCATGCAAGCTGCTCAAACAGAGCTCAGCCGCCAGATTGGACTAAGCTCTGCAAAATGGACAGACAACCTCGCTCACCCTATTCCCTATAAAAATGGTCCTGGGGTCGGCAAAGAACGGGGACTGGTACTTGGAGGTGGTGGTGCCTATCTGTTGGCTTGGACTGTTGGATATTTTCGTGCGCTGAAAAAGAGTGGCGTTGATATGAATACCGCCGATGTCATCGTTGGCACATCAGCGGGATCCATCGCAGCCACCATGCTCACAAGCGGGAGCTTGAATCGTTTTCAAAGCGAACTGGATTTTTTTGCTGAATTCCCAAAAGTATTTACCAAACTCGTCCCTGCATTGAAGTCTAATCCGAGCCAGGCCAGAGCACGTCATATGGCTATTGCTGCTAAAGACACAAACCCTTCAACGATTCAGGCTATTGGTCATGCCGCGATGGCCGCTCACAATCCTGATGGTACTGAAAAGCATTTCAATGTACTGAAAGATATTCTGTTACGTACACAGTGGCCATCGTCCAAACTTTATACAACCACAATTGATTGTTATACAGGTGAGCGTCTCGTAGTCTCGCAAAGCTCAGGCATTGCTGTCAACGTGGCTTGCGCGGCAAGCTCGTCGCTGCCAGGTGCATTGGGTCCGACGTGGGTGCACGATCGACTGTGCATGGATGGCGGCATATGTGAAACCAGTACGCATAGTGATGTGGTATCCGGCGTCAAACGTGCATTGGTACTCTCACTTTCTGATGGTGGCCCTGATGCCGTAAAACTAGGTTTACGTACCTCAGGCATGCCCAATACTTTGCAACAAGAAATCAAAGACCTTGAGGCTGCCGGCACTCAAACCAAGTTGATTGTGTGTGGATTATTACCCGGTCAGACATCAGTCAACAGCATTATGGATCCTAAATGGATTGCACCTATGCTGAAATATGGTTTTGAGCGTGGCTTGGCAGACGCTGCCATGCTGAAAGATTTCTGGAGCTAAACGATGCGTATTTCATTATCATTCGTCACCGCCCTACTCATCTCTGCACTATCACCGTCCGTGCAGGCACAATGGTTCAAAACATCGACGGTAGAGGATATGACCAGCTATCTGTCGACCCAACCCGTGATTTACCAAGGTCATATCGCGCGCACAAAAATGTTGACGGACATGAAACAGCCCGAGGTGCTCGGAGATGTGTCGGACCCGAGCGAAAAACCATCAAGATCTTTCGTTTCAGATATTGAATTCGAGTGTTTTAATCGGGCGGCACGCATCACGAGCGCTAAAGCTTATTCTGACGCGATGGGAAAAGGCGACATCACGGTGAACTCCGAAGATGATACGAACAATCCACTGTCCGCCTACTGGCACGATATTCGGGAATGGGGGGTCACGAAAGAGTTTGCGCAAGCATGCAGAGCCATCCCCATGACCGTTTTCAATCACCAGCCAGAACGCATCTGGATCGAAATCGAAGAGCCGGAACGCAGAGCTGAGACGCCTGCTGCGGACCAGACGTTCTATTTGGACTTGAATTCAAAAGTTCGTAAAGAAGATATCGTCAGGATCTCTCAACTCGTCAATCTCAACGAGTCTTTACTGACCAATGACAAGACAGCCTGGATGTCCGCAGTCCTCAAACTCGAGATTGAGTGCAAGCAGCGCGCGATCAGAGATATGAAAATCAGCATTCATCCTGATCGCATGGCCGCACAAAAATCTCTTATCTCTAGCGCGGGGACCCGCGAGTGGCTCGCAGTAGAGAAAGACTCCGTACAAGAAGAAATATTCAAAATCGCCTGTGAAGACTCATTCTGACGCAGGCGATTGATCACTGATTACTGCTCGTTCAGTGGCGTTTTACCCGTATGCAAGGTCATACGCATGTGATTAGGGACCTCTTGGCCCGCATCGGTAAAGGCTTTGCGCATCGCTCCCATATGGGGTCCAAAAATACCACTCCGATTCTCGCTCACCCACTCGCGTGAGGCATACAAGCTATCCATGCTGCCTTGAAACTGTGGCATGACCCAGCGAGCGAACAGTTCGTAACTTCGCAATGTTTGCTCGCGCGTCGCCCATTCATGTGAGCGGAACAAGACCGCACCAGCACCTCCACCCGTAAATTCCAGCAGTCTTCTAATCCCCGCCGCCACAGTTTCTGGCGATCCAACGACGGTCGTCCCAGCCTGCAACCCCTCTGCCAGAGGATTTTCACTGCGCATGGGCGGGCGACCAAGGGTTTCACTAAAATAACTCAACGTCTCTACGCGCTCACCCGCGCGGACTTCGCGCATCGCTTGCTCGTCATCCTCGGCGACATGCATGTTGATGACCAGACGCCAGTCTTCGCGTTTCATGGTTTTTCCGAATTTTGCAGCCTGCTCTTCGCCGAGTTTCCACTGCTCGGCTAGTTTTTGAGGGCCGCCTGGCAAGCCCGCGCCAAGCGATAGCATTCCGACGCCGTATTTACCTGCAGTCAGGACGCCCGAGGGCGTTGTCGCGCTCGCCACGGCGATAGGAAACCCGCCCTTTGTATAAGGTTTCAGATGCAGGCGGGCTTCTTTGAGCTCGAACCAGTCGGTTTTCATGGTGACAGGTTCTTTTCCTTCAAGCAAAAGCATAATCGCACCTAGTGACTCATCCATCATCGTGCGCTGCTTTTCCGCTTCGATCCCCATCATGTAGGCGTCCGAGACCAGTGCGCCCGGCCCGCAGCCTAGCATCACGCGACCACGCGTCATGTGGTCCAGTTGAACAAATCGTTGTGCGACAAGGAAAGGGTGGTGGTATGGCAGACTCGTCACGCCTGAGCCCAACATGATCCGTTTAGTACGGTCCGCAGCCACGCCAATAAAAATCTCCGGCGAAGCGATGATCTCCCAGCCAGCGGAGTGATGCTCACCAATCCATGCTTCGTCGTATCCGAGATCATCGAGCCATTTGATTAACTCCAGATCTCTTGCAAGGGCTAAGGTCGGGTTATCACCTAGCTGATGAAAAGGCGCTAAAAAAATACCAAACCGCAAGCCATCGTGTGCCATATATAGTCTCTTAATTTGTATTGTTGTTTGATTTTTATACCATGTGAATCAAGTCTTGAAGACATATTTAAATTTCATTTTTTATGATCGGCGTGACAGGGTACAAAAAATATCCATTATTTAATTAAACAAGATATAGTTAACAAAACACTACTCGCAAAATATAAATACCGAGGATAAAAACACATGAGACAGTTGTATCGCATCGCAGCATTTTTTTTGATTTGTTTGTTTTCAGGCATCGTCCACGCAGCTGACTATCCCACAAGACCGATTAAATGGATCGTGGGATATCCACCAGGCGGCACTACAGACGTTCTGGCTCGCCTCATGGCACAGTCACTATCGGAAAAACTGGGTCAACAAGTGATTGTTGAAAACAAACCCGGTGCAGGCAACAACATCGGAACCGAATTCGTCATCAACGCCGCACCCGATGGATACACCATGCTGCTGGTGAATCCTGCCAATTATATTAACGCTACGCTTTATAAAAATCTCAATTTCAAATTCACCCGCGACATCGCGGCTGTTGCAGGTTTAGTGAGCACCCCGAACGTCATGGTAGTGAGTAATTCAGTTCCTGCCAAAACGGTTGCGGAGTTTCTTGCCTATTGCAAAGCAAATCCTGGCAAAGTTAATATGGCTTCTTCAGGCAGCGGAACTTCCGTCCACCTGTCAGGAGAACTCTTTAAATTCATGACAGGTTGCAATATGGTTCACGTACCTTACAAAGGTGCAGGTCCTGCGCTGATTGATCTGACCGCAGGTCAGGTTCAGGTGTTATTCGACAACCTTCCATCCTCTGTCCCGCATATCAAGAATGGCCGCATCCGCGCCCTGGCTGTGACCTCTGCCACCGCAGAGCCTTCCATGCCAGAGCTGCCGACCGTCGCTGCGACCGTAACTGGCTATGAAGCAACTGCGTCTTTTGGAATCGGTATGCCTCGCAACACACCACCAGAAGTCATCAATAAAATGAATGCAACGGTCAATCAAATTCTCGCTGAGCCCGCAATGCGGGCTCGTCTGGCTGATCTGGGTGGGGTGACGATCCCAGGTACGCCTGCCGACTTTAACAAGATCATTGTTGCCGAGACCGAAAAATGGGCAAAAGTAATTAATGCATCGGGTGTGACACTCGATTAATTTTTAATATATTTTAAAGCGCGTAAAACACATGTTTCCGAGTCTTGAACAATACAAGCTCGGAATCTGCGCGTTCATCGCAGCAGCGTCATTCAGTTCGTTTGCGATCGCGCAAACATCCCCGCAGTGGCCCACAAAAACGATAAAAGTTGTCGTGCCCTACCCACCGGGCGCAGCCACCGACACCATCACGCGCATCGTGATGGAAAAACTCGCCAGCCGACTCAAACAAAACATCGTGGTGGAAAATAAGCCTGGAGCGAATAGCTCTGTAGGTACTAATTTTGTAGCAAGGGCTGAGCCAGATGGCTACACCTTTTTAAGTGTGCTGGCCGCTTATTCAATTAATCCCCACTTATATAAACTGCCCTACACCACAGACGCACTGACTCCTGTCGCAAAAATGGCGGATCTGCCAAATTTCCTCTATGTAAGCAATACAATCCCTGTCAACACAATAGATGAGCTGCTTGCGTATGGGCGTAAGCATCCGGGCAAACTCAATTACGCCTCAAGCGGAACCGGCTCGAGCGCGCACATGATGGGCGCCAGTCTGGCTTTGCGCAGTGGCATACAGATGGAACACGTCCCCTACAAAGGCAGTGCTTCAATACTGACAGACTTGCTCAGTGGAGAAGTCTCCATGGTCTTTAGTTCGATGGTTGTCTTTATGCCGCACGTCAAAGAAGGCAAACTCAAAGCGATTGCGCTGAGTTTCAATCAGCGCTGGCCCTCGGAACCAAATATTCCCACTGTTGCAGAATCTGGTTTCCCTGGCTTTTCAATCGTTTCATGGTCTGGTCTGCTTGCGCCACACGGCACGCCCACACCAATCACGCAGCGCATGGCCAAAGAGATTTCTATCGTTTTAGAGGATCCAGAGGTACAAGCCAAATTTGCAAAAGGCGGACTCATTGCTGACTTTCAAAACGCGGAAAATTTCGAAGACCTGATCAGACGCGACAGCCAGATGTATGGTGAAATCATTCAGCAAGCGAATATTCGTTTAAATTGATTAACACTTCTATAAGAAATCTATGTCCTATCTTGATGACCCACGCGTATTATTTGCCTCTGAACGAACATTGCTTGCCTGGCAAAGGACATCTATTTCCCTGATTGGACTTGGCTTTGTGGTTGAGCGATTTGGACTATTCATGCGCTCACTCAATCCTCAAGCGCCTATCAACCCCAATCTACTGGGTCCTTCACTGGTTTTTGGCGTCCTTTTTCTACTCATTGCTGCGATGGTCGCCTTGCTTTCTGCCTGGCAATTCAAACGTTTCCTCAAGGAACTATCTGAAAAAGAAATTCCGCGCGGTCATGTGCTCTGGCCAGGGCCCGTCATCAACATTATTCTTGCAGTTGCCGCGCTCAGCATGGCTACCTGGTTTGTTGTGACCTCATAACCTGCGTTTGATCTTTAATAGCGCATTCTGATCAGCAATACTGGTCTCCCGATCTCCGGGGATCACGACAATCTCATCTCCAGCTTTAAACACACCCGGTTGCAACACACTGAGATACCAGCCACTGCGTGCGCTGCGCACCATAGTCGGGCCCGCTGCGTCAAAACCAATTTTAGAATTGAACTTGAAACAAGGCTCGCGTAGTGCCTCGACCATCAGTTCGACTTCACCGATATTCCATATGTCACCAACAAATACTTCTTGTTCACGTAAACCTTCGACGGTCAGGTTTTCGCCAAAAAATCCGTGTGCGAGTGGACCTGATTCAATGGCTTGCTGGATCAGCTCACTCTCCCAAAAAGGATAATGCTCGGCCGGGTAAACATAGACGGCCTTGTCTGCGCCGCCATGCACCGTCAAATCAGCCTGCTCATCCTGCGCCAGGCCCAGCGCACCGACAAATATCGGAACAGGCGTGGCGATCTCACTGACGGGATGTTTATTGATGGCTGTTTTGACTGTTCGTCCAGGCCCCTCGCCTGACATGATGACTTTTTCGATCTTTCCGACTGAAATTGTGACGATACGCATTAAAACTCCCTTATCCGGTGCATAAACAATATTCATTTAAAGTACAGCAAAATTCATGCCGGCATAATTCTTTCTATCTCGATAGATATTTTCAATATATGATCATCAGAATCAAAATAATGATGATTCATCAGGAGACATGAAATGAAAAATTGGAAATTAGCGCTAGCGATTGCAACCTTGAGTGCCGGAGCAATCACAGCCCACGCGCAAGACAATCAGCAACGATTCAAGATCACGCCCCTGTCTGAAATGACGCCTGATCAGAAAAAGTATTTCAATGACATGATGGCGGGTCCTGTCTCTGGCACAGGCAGCGCCGGGGTCGTTCAGGGCGCGACGAGTTTGGGTGCGCCGTTTAATGTTTACTTGCGCAGCCCTTTGCTCGCGGACAAACTGCGTCAGGTCGGCGAACACATCCGCTTCAAAAGCTCCTTGCCCACAAAACTTAACGAGCTCGCTATTTTAGTGACTGCTCGTCACTGGACCGCTCAATACGAATGGTTTGCGCATCACCGCTTAGCCGTCAAGGCGGGTTTGAATCCTGCCATCGCAACGCAAATTGCGGAAGGCAAAAAACCAACTGGCATGAGCCCAGATGAAGAAGCGATCTATAACTTCTCACACGAACTGCACACTGATGGCCCGCCACTCTGCCCCATGCACCACCGGATCCGGCCCGAACCCGGCCTCCCTC
>CAINDJ010000229.1 GCA_903847325.1 uncultured beta proteobacterium
GCAAAAAGTAGATCTGACGACAGGACAGGCAGCAGGAACCTACAGCCTATGGAAATCAAGAACTGGAATTGAATATGGCCTGACCGATAATCTGCAAATTACAGGTTATCTGAACGCATATTCTGTTCAGGCCAATAAAAACTCCATTAATTGCGAAGGTACTGTCAGGCGTTGTACCGCGGGTTTCCCTGTCCCCGGTTATGCGAGCAACCAAAGCTACAGCAAGACTGAAATCGACGGAGGTTCCGCTGAGCTGATCTGGCGGCTGAGCAACCCTGTTCTCTCTCCCATTGGTGTTGGCCTCTACCTTGAGCCAACACTTGGAAATACGGAGGACTCGATCGAGGCAAGGTTACTTTTGCAATCAAACTTTCTTGATGACCGATTAGTGCTTGCCGTCAATCTAATTGCTGAAAGTGCAAAGGTGAAGTTCGACCCAAGCGATATCACCTATGAGTCAATGTTCGACATCCGTTATGGAGCATCGTACCGATTCGAACCAAACTGGTTTGCAGGCCTGGAGGGGCGTTTTCATAACGATTTCGCCGGGAGTAGTTTCGGTACACAAACGCAACGCGCTAACTTTATAGGACCGAATCTCCACTATGCGAACCAGAATTTCTGGATGACGGCCGCCTGGCTTTATCAAGTTGGCGGGACATGCTGGGAACCAGGCACGGCGGAATGTTCTGGTGGAAAAGTCTGGGATAGCCACGGTAAAAACCAATTCATCGTCAAAGTAGGATTCCCCTTGCCATGAGTCATGCATTCAGATGGTCACCCAACATTGCAATCTCAGCAGCGGGCATCTTTACTGCGTTAATACCCGTTACCTCGCATGCAAAAATTTATGTATCCGTCGAACAAGCACAACAAATAATATTCCAACAGGCAACATTTTTCCACGTACCAATCATCCTGAATGAGCAAACACGCAAAAAAATGCGCGAGGAATCCTCCGTTAACCATCCTTTCAATTCAAGTCGGATATGGAAAACAGATAAGGGAGAATGGTTCATCGTCGATGAAGTCGTCGGCAAACATGAAATGATTACCTATGCCATCGGCCTGCATGCAGACGGTTCAGTCAAAAAGATAGAAATCCTCGAATACCGCGAGTCCTATGGCTACGAAGTCGCCGATGCGACATGGCGTGAGCAATTCGCTGGCAAAACAGTTGACTCGCCAGTCAAGCTCAACAACGATATCAAGAATATTTCTGGTGCAACGTTGTCAGCCAAGCATCTCACTGACGGAATCAAACGCGTACTCGTCATGTATCAGCTTGCTCTTAAAAACAGTCAATAAAATATGGCTATTCAGCGATGCATCGCAATGCTTGGAACTTATGTAGAAATCACCGTAGACGATCACTCGAGTGAGAAGCATATCCTGCAGGCGATCACTCGCGCTTATCAAACAATTGAAGCAATAGACAGCTTGATGTCCTTTCATCGTAAAGATAGTGAGCTAACGAAGATCAACCATTTAGCTCTGACCGAATCCGTGCAGGTACAC